>JACZSJ010000024.1 GCA_022574295.1 Pseudomonadota bacterium | reverse complement strand
AAAGCCTCTGTTTCCGATGATTATAAATGTCAACTTTTAAAAACTGGAACATCAAGTTTAATATTTTCTGCCATAACAGTTTATTTTACGGCCAAGGCCGTATATATTGGCTTTTGTTTTCTTTTTCATATGACATGAATATTAAAATTAATTACTATTGATTTCAATTGGTTATAACTTTTATGTGATTCTGTCCAAAAATAAGCGGCCTTGGCCGTTATATCTCGGTTATTGTATTTATTTAGTGGAGTAACTTTTTTTATTTCTAAGTTACTGATCCTGTGATTTATTTTTGTATAGTCCATTTCCTTTAAAGACAAGAATATTGCTTAGGTTGTTCTCAGGATTGATATGGTTGTATGATACATAACCAATAAGGATAGCTGATAACAAAGGACAGTTGCCATGGATGATATTCCAGTCTCGATTGACGCGAGATCAACAAAATTCACTCCTCAACTCCGTTTATTTATTCGTAAAAAAGGCCTTGCGTATAGTACAGAAAAAACCTATCTGCACTGGATACTCTATTATATTCGATTTCATAAGATGCAGCACCCTAAAGATATGGATTCTTCTCATGTGGATGAGTTCCTATCTTATCTTGCTATCGAAAGAAATGTTTCTCCTGGAACACAGAGGACTGCATTAAATGCCCTGGTATTCCTGTATAAACAATTTTTGAACATTCAATTGGAGGAGCTGCAATTCTCTTATGCCAAAATTTCTAAAATAATTCCTGTCGTTTTAAGTCATCAAGAGGCAATTACAATTATTGAGAATATGGTAGACAAGTCCCAACTTATAGCAAAAATCATGTACGGTTCTGGTTTGCGGTTGATAGAATGTTGTCGATTGAGAATTCAGGATATTGATTTTTCCATGGAGCAGATTATTGTGCGCGAAGCTAAGGGAAATAAACAAAGGACAACAGTCTTGCCTGTTTCTTTAGTAGGACTCCTTAAGATTCAAATTTCAAACACAAATAAAATCCACGATTTTGATATCTCACGAGGTTATGGAAAAGTGTATTTGCCTTATGCGTTGGCAAGGAAGTATAAAAGTGCAGAATCGGACTTTAAATGGCAATATGTCTTCCCTGCTTCAGATGTGTCTGTGGATCCGAGAGACAGGACTATTAGGAGACATCATATTCATGAAAGCTGGGTTCAAAAAAATGTCAGAAGGGCTGTTGTAAAATCCAGAATTATGAAAAAAGCGTCTTCCCATACTTTCAGGCATAGTTTCGCAACACGTTTACTGGAGAATGGATACGATCTACGTACTATTCAAGAACTATTAGGCCACAGTGATGTGAAAACCACTGAAATCTACACCCATGTCATAAAGAAAGGTGGCCATGGCGTAAAGTCACCAATGGATTTTCTCTAATATTTTCCTTATTCGGGGATGCTGATTTAATAGAAAAATGATAATTTGTGATAAGTGAAGTTAGGTGAGATTTATTCTAACAATGATAAAAATCCAGCCTCATCAAGTATTTCCACTTCCAATTTGCGAGCTTTCTCAGCTTTACTGCCTGGATCACTGCCGACAATCACATAATCAGTCTTTTTTGAAACGCTGCCGCTGACCTTTGCGCCAAGTGCCAATAAACGCTGTTTGACTTCTTCGCGTTTCATGCCTTTCAGTGTGCCAGTAATCACAAAGATTTTTCCTCGCAATGGTTGTTCTGCTTTGACTTCAACGTCTGACCAGTGCACACCTGCGGTCAATAAATTATTGATAACTTCCTGGTTATGCGTTTGAGAAAAGAATGTCACAATATGTTTTGCCACTATCGGTCCAACATCTGCAACGTCTTCCAATGCTTCCTGAGTTGCGGATTGAATTGCAGATAAATTTCCAAAATGGTTAGCAAGTGATCTGGCCGTAGCATCTCCCACTTCACGTATACCCAGGGCGTAAAGAAATCTATCCAGTGTCGTCTTTTTACTGTTATTTAATGCAGAAATAATATTGCTCGCGGATTTTTCAGCCATACGCTCCAAACAAGCGAGTTGCGTCTGTTGCAGACCATATAGATCAGAAACATTGTTTATTAATCCTTTTTCCACTAACTGCTCAATGAGTTTATCTCCCAGACCATCAATATCCATGGCGCGCCTTGAGGCAAAATGAATGATCGCCTGGACCTGTTGTGCTGAACAATAAAGTCCACCGCTACAGCGGATGACCGTTTCGCCTTCCTCTCTTTCAATATCGGAATCACATATTGGGCATTTTGCAGGCATCTTGAATGGCCTGGTGTTATCTGGTCGCTTCTCCATCACCACTTTCAATACTTCAGGGATCACATCACCTGCACGTCGTACAATCACGGTATCCCCTACCCTGACATCCTTACGTTTGATTTCATCTTCATTATGTAAGGTTGCATTGGTCACCGTGACCCCTCCCACAAAGACAGGCTCCAATCTGGCGACAGGTGTCAGCGCCCCCGTGCGCCCGACCTGAACTTCAATATCCAGAACCTGAGTCAGTTCCTCTTCAGGTGGAAATTTATAGGCGATTGCCCAGCGTGGTGCACGTGATACGAAACCCATAATTTCCTGTTGCTTGAAATCATTTATCTTGAACACAACCCCATCAATATCATAATCCAGGCTGTTTCGAAGATTGTTCATGGTTCGGTAGTACAACAAACAGGCTTTAAGTCCTTTTAGTACCATAATCTCAGAGACTGGCAAGCCGAATGTTTTTAAACGTACTAGCATTTCTGAATGGCTCGTGATTTCTGGACTCTGTTCGTCTTTTTCAAACAGACCGACACTGTAGGCGAAAAAACTTAATTGCCTGTCTGCGGTAATCCTTGAGTCTAATTGCCGCATACTGCCTGCTGCGGCATTACGTGGATTGACGAATATTTTTTCTTCTTTTGCCTTTTGTTTTTCGTTAAGTTTATCAAAGGCCTGGTGCGTCATCACTATTTCACCACGCACCTCAAACCGTTTTGGAGTTGATTTGCCCTGTAGGCGTAATGGAATGCCTCGAATGGTGCGCGCATTTTGTGTAACATCCTCCCCTGTTACACCGTCTCCTCGCGTTGCTGCCCGGGTTAATACACCATCTTCATATAACAGGCTGATTGCCAACCCATCAAATTTTGTCTCGCCAACATACTCTATCTGATCCTGCTCCAGCATCTCCCGAACACGATGATCAAAGGCTGTCATTTCTTCTTCATCAAAGGCATTGCTTAATGACAGCATTGGCACAACATGTTTTACTTCAGAAAAACTATCGAGTGGCCTGGCACCGACACGCTGCGTTGGTGAGTCTTTTGTGATTAATTCGGGACATTCATCTTCAATCGCAATCAATTCTTGCATCATGCGATCATATTCTGCATCCGGAATCGCAGGTTCATCTAGAACATAATAATCAATATTAGCTTGATTGATCTTTCTGCGTAATACCCTTGCGCGATCAATGTTTTCTTGAGAAGTCATATGACAATGACATCAGGAGAATTCGGCAGCCACATCTCTCATTGCCTGCAATGTATTTTCATCAATCGGCATTTGTTTCGAGCTCCAGATTTCTCCCTGAAGCAACTCTGCTAGCTGCATGACTGTTTCTTGCATCAAATCAAAAGTGGCGAGGTTGTCTACCGGGGAAGGCAGTTGCATAAACAGGGCCAGTCCCTTGGTTTTATAGGTATCCATCTGTTCTAAATAAAAATTGCCTGGTTCATACATGCCGGCCAGACTGAAAAGAGGGTGCTCCGCCATCAGACCTTCCACACCATGATGATGAAAAATATTCATATCACCGAACCTAAAGCCAAGTGTTTTAGTTGCATTTAGTATGTTAACGCCAGAAAATTCCTTTCCCGGTGATGCCTTGATCAGAAAGGTGATTATTTGAATGTCAGTGATTTCTGAATCAGGCAACATGCCCCCGGTTGATTTTGATAATTTGATTTCCTTATCATCACCTATTCCATCTGCCTCCATTGCTTTTGTAGACAGGGAAAAATCAGAGGCATCGAAATCTTGCACTTCCGGATTCGCCAAAAATTTATCTAATTCTGCCAAAGTTGCTGTACTCACTTCATCATCGTCATCATATGTTGGCATGATCTTTATATCTTCAGGGGACGAGCCCTTGAAGCTTGTGAGTTTTCTCAAATGAGAGCGATCTTTCAACTTTTGATTGAAGGTTCCCCAAAAATAGATGACTGCAATGATAAATAATCCGATACCGAGCAGTATCAAACGCAAATCATTCATGTTGTTTTAATTGATATTGTGACGCTGTTTGAGTGTATAGCTTGAGAAAATATTATGAACATAGTTCATCAGGCTGTCGCTGCCATATCAACAGCTTCATCAACATCGACAGAAACCAAACGTGAAACGCCAGGTTCGTGCATGGTGACTCCCAGTAATTGATGAGAAATTTCCATGGTAATCTTATTATGTGTAATAAAGATGAACTGAACATCTTTTGACATTTTCACTACCATATCACTAAAACGTCCAACATTAGCATCATCTAATGGTGCATCTACCTCATCCAGGATACAGAATGGAGCCGGGTTAAGATCGAAGATTGAAAATACCAGCGCTACCGCGGTAAGTGCCTTCTCTCCGCCAGATAACAGGTGAATCGTACTATTACGTTTCCCCGGTGGCCTGGCCATAATAGTCACGCCTGTTTGTAATAGATCTTCACCCGTCAATTCAAGATAAGCGTGCCCACCGCCGAATAATTGCGGGAATCTCTCTTTCAGATTGGTATTCAGTTTATCAAATGTCTCTTTAAACCTTGTCCTTGTTTCTTTATCAATCTTGCGAATTGCATTTTCCAGTGTGCTTAATGCCTTTGTCAGATCTTCATCCTGATTATCAAGATATGTTTTACGTTCGGATAATTGAGAGAATTCGTCGATAGCAGCAAGATTGATCGGGCCCAACCTCTGTATTTTTCTTGCCAGGGCTTGTAGTCGTTCATCCCAGGTATCAATGCCGGCATCTTCTGCCAACTGTTCAAGTATTAATGCAACTTTATGTCCGCTGGATTCCAGTTGTTCTTCAACTGTCTGCAATCGAATTCGACTCTCCTGCGTTGCCAGCCTGGCCTTTTCAAGCAGTTCCCTTAGCTCCTGTAATTTTTGCTCTTTTATATTTCGAAGCTGTTCACATTCTCTGAGCGATGTCTCAACTGTTTGCACAAATGTTCTAGCTTCGGCCAGACATTTTTCAGTTCCGACCTTGTCTGTAAGTTTTAGCTCAAGCAACTCCTGATATTCCGGTAGCGGCTTTTCATGATCAATTAATGTACTTTTCAGATCCTCACAGCGTTTTTGAAAATGCTCGAGTTGTATCTGATTACGTTTCATTGCCTGCTCGAGTGATGCGCGCTGTGAACTGATAGACTCAAGTTGCAGGGCAATCCCATGACCCGCTTCGTGAGTTTCCTGCCAACGTTGGCGCGCTTTTCCCAGTGACGTCCTGTGTTGCTCCTTCAAGTTGACTAACTCTACACGTTGCTCATCCAAGTTTTCACGCCTGCCAGAAACATTTTGCAGATTGTTTTGAATGGTTTCTGTTTCGAACTCATCATCACTCATCTGCTCATCCAGAGTGACGAGCTCTTCATTAATCTTTGCTGTTCTTGCCTCAAGCTGTTCCTGTTGCACCTGGCTGGCTACCGATGTCACCCGATACTCAGATAATTTTTCCTGGTTCTGGCGTAAATTTAATTGTAAATTGTTTAATTCCCGCTCTATCCGCTCATGTGAAGCCCGATTCTTCTCAATATTTTTTTCAATTTCCTGCAAATGTTTCTCGGCAGTAGCGTATTGTAATTTGAGTGTATGGATTTCCTGCTCCCTGGTCAGCGTACGTTTTTGTTCATCCATACCTCTACAGACTCTTGACCATCCACGGCCCAGCCATATTCCATCACGTGTAATCACTGATTCCTTGCCTTTTAACTGTGTCCTGATATGTTTTGCTGCATCGAGGTCATCTGCCACGTAAATGCCTTCGAGCAGTCCAGACAAAGGAAAAGAAGCGTTGATTTTTTCTGACAGTCGAACAAATTCAGTATTCTCCGTCAATGACTCTCCAGTTGCAGAGATAATGCCCAGATTGCCTTCACTCAATGTGGCTAATTCTGTTATGTACTTCTCATGATCATCAACAATAATGTCCTGTAAATTATCCTCCAGCACAATTTCCACGGCACGAACCCAGTCGGCTTCGACTTCCAGTTGTTGCGTTAATCTTGGCTTATCGGCCAAGCCGGCTGATTCAAGCCAGCTTTCTATATTTTCCTGATCCTTACCAAAAGAAGATTGTTGCAACGCTTCAAGTGATGACAGGCGGCCTTCCAGTTTGTGCTGTGCCCGGTCTTGCTCATTTGCCTGTTCATTCAAGCCCTTGCTTTCATTGCGTAAAGTCATCAAAGCTTCACGTTTTGCGTCTAGCTGACTGCTAATCTTGATCTGTTTTTCTTCGGCTTCTTTTACAAAAACCGATTGTTCATCAATTGTTCGCTGAATTGCGTTTGAATCGTTAGAACTCAGTTCCTGCTCTAAGGACTTTTGCCGCTGCATTGACTCCTCAATACCTTCTTGCAAATGCTCAAGACGTGTTTGTCCTACTTGTTCCTGACGCGAAAAATCCGCCGACGCTTCATTAAAGTTATCCCACTCGGTCTGCCAACCCTGCATTGCCTGTTCAGCTTCGTTCAGAAACTCATACGCCTTGTCACTTTCGTTCCTTGAACCCTTTAACTTCGGTTCCAGTGTTTTTACAGTCGATGTCAATGTTTCCAGTTTGCTTTTATCTTGCTGCAAGTGTTCCTTGGCATCGGCTTCTTCCTGTCGTGCCTGTTCGATGTCCTGCCCAATCGATGTAGTTCTTTCGTTCGTGTGTTGAATCTTCTGTTCGAGTTGCGATATTTCACCCCCGACATGATAAAAATCTGACTGGGCATTACTAAAGGCTTCATTTTTTGACACCAGATCGTCTCGGTAGCCTTCAATCTCACTTTCGACCCGCCGTAATTCAGCGAGCCCGGCTTCAACCAGAGTTTCCTGGGTAGCCACAAGCTCTTCTTCATCTTTCATGTGGGCTTTCAGGCTTTTCCAGTTAAGTACCAGCAATTCCGCCTGAAGCTGGCGTTCTTCTGTCTTATACCCCTGGTATCTTTCAGCCGCCTTTGCCTGGCGTTGTAGGTGATTGAGTTGTTTTGCCAGTTCCTCACGAATATCCGTGAGCCTGCTAATATTTTCCCGGGTATGTTTAATCCTGATTTCAGTTTCTCTACGTCTTTCCCTGTATTTGGAAATGCCGGCCGCTTCTTCGATGAATGTACGCAGGTCATCAGGCTTCGCTTCAATTAAACGGGAAATGGTTCCCTGTTCAATGATGGCGTAACTTCTAGGTCCCAGGCCGGTTCCTAGAAATATTTCCTGAATATCTCGGCGGCGACAGCGTGTCCCATTGAGGTAGTAGGTAGATATTGAGTCACGATTGATTTGCCTCTTGATGGCAATCTCACTGTAACTGGCATATTGCCCACCTGCTCTACCCTCAGAGTTATCAAAAAGTAGTTCGACAGTTGCCTGACCAACAGGATTTCTTGTGCTTGAACCATTGAAAATAACATCCGTAAGCGAATCCCCTCGCAGATGTTTTGCAGAACTTTCACCCATGACCCATAGCACAGCATCGATAATATTCGACTTACCACAACCGTTAGGCCCAACCACACCAACCAGATTCCCCGGTATGATCAACGTGGTAGGATCGACGAAAGATTTGAATCCAGCGAGTTTGATTTTGCGTAGCCGCATGGGTGGTTACAATACAAAGATTAAGCAACACAAACAAGCAAAACATAAAACTATTACTAACTTTATGTTATCTATATAACTATATGTTTATTATATATTTATACATAATAATTAAGGCGCTTCTTTAACTTCGGCTGGTAACTTTTTTTAAAATTATGCTATGGTTCCCGCGCGATTTTTTACAGCGATAATGCGATGGCTAGAAAACCTTCAGAACAATTAGAAACTTTCCCTAACCCGGCCCCGGAAAGGGACTACACAATACATATTTCAACCCATGAATTCACCTGTCTGTGTCCAAAAACTGGACAACCGGACTTTGCCACATTGGAATTCGATTATATCCCCGATGATCTATGTATCGAGCTTAAGGCCCTAAAAAATTATATATGGTCATACAGAGAAAAACGCTGCTTTCATGAGGATGTCACCAATAAGATCCTACAGGATATGGTGTCAGTTATTTCTCCCCGGTTTATGCGTCTCACAGCAAAATTTAATGTGAGAGGCGGCCTTTACACAACGGTTGTTGTAGAACACAAGATGGATGGGTGGCAGCCAACAGAAGCGGTGACGCTCCCCTGATGACTGATTTTACGATAGGGTTTAAATACGTTTTATCGGGCTTTAAACTGATCATCCAGCCCGGTATTAGAATCTACGTGCTGATACCCTTATTGATTAATACAATCTTATTTGCATCTGTGATTGCCTATGGATCTCATTTATTCTCGGACTTTATTGATAGCTGGAGTACAGGTTGGTGGCAGTGGACAAAGTGGATACTCTGGCCACTATTTGTCATGATCTCTCTTGCCGTAATCTTTTTTTGCTTTTCTATTGTAGCAAATCTGATCGCAGCACCATTCAATAGTTTTCTTGCAGAAGCGGTCGAAAGCAAGCTATCCAATACCCTGCTGACGGATGCCGGCGGTATTAAGGCAATCCCTGGAGAAATCATCAAGGCAATGAAGTCTGAATCCAGGAAATTTCTCTATTTTACCATCAGGGCAATACCACTCCTGTTGTTATTCTTCATCCCCATCGGTCAAGTTGCAGCGCCATTTCTCTGGGTACTCTTTGGATCGTGGATGTTGGCATTGGAATATATAGATTACCCCATGGGCAATCACGGCATCGTATTTCCAGAACAGCGCAAGATAATGACCATTAAGAAAAAACAAACTTTTGGCTTTGGCCTGGGAATAATGTTACTAACATTTATACCAGTGATTAATTTTGTCGCCATGCCCGTTGCCGTTGCTGGAGCAAGTAAATTATGGGTAGAGAAATTAAAACCTACTCAAAATACAAGTGTTTGATATTATGAGGTTTAATGTTTTGAGAACAAATCCTGATTGCCTCTTGACGAGGTTTCTGGTATTTATGCACGCTGATTTTTTTAAGTGCTTGGAGACAATGGCTTATGCCTGCCAGGAAAAAGACAAAAAAAGCTGCTAAGAAGAAAATAGCAATGAAAAAGAAGGTTGCCAAAAAAGTGGCAAGGATATCTGCCGCCCGCAAGAAAAAGGCGGTCAAAAAGTCTACCAGTAAAAAGAAGCTGGCAAAGAAAAAAATAGCTAAAAAATCTCCTGTAAAAAAGAAAACAACCAAAAAACCTTCCAGTAAAAAGAAGCTGGCAAAGAAAAAAGTAGCTAAAAAATCTCCTGTAAAAAAGAAAACAACCAAGGGAAATATAAAAAAGAAAACTATGGGTAAAGTAACAAATATAAAAAAATCACCCGCTAAAAAATTAAAAAAGACAGTTGCCCCGGCAAAGAAAAAAATTAGTCATGGAAATTATATGGGGACACAACAAACTGAACATTTCAAACAAATTTTGCAAGCCTGGAAAATAGAATTAATGAAAGAAGTTGATAGGACAGTACATCATATGCAAGATGATGCTTCTAATTTCCCGGATCCAAATGATCGTGCATCACAGGAAGAGGAATTCGCATTAGAATTACGCACACGCGACAGAGAGCGTAAACTTATCGCCAAAATTAATGAATCAATGACACAACTTGATTCCGGCGATTACGGCTATTGTGAAATTTGTGGTATAGAAATTGGCGCCAAACGTCTCGAAGCACGACCCACAGCGACATTATGCATTGATTGCAAGACCCTTGATGAAATCAAGGAACATCATCTGGGTTAGCCCGAATTATATTTTCACACAGCCAGTTCTCTGGCTGATTTTTAAATGTCAGTAATAGGACGCTTTGCGCCTTCGCCCACAGGACCGTTACATTTCGGTTCCGTGGTAGCTGCCGTTGCAAGTTATCTGCAGGCAAAAAGTCAAAACGGGCAATGGCTGGTACGCATCGATGATATCGACCCGCCGCGCGAACAATCAGGTGCCTGTGACTCTATCCTGAAAACACTTGAGCTTTTAGGCCTGCATTGGGATGGCGAAGTCCTGTTTCAACGCCATCGCCAGGACGCGTATCAGGAAGCACTGGATCTTCTATCTAGTAAAAAACTTATCTATCGATGTAACTGTTCAAGAAAACAGTTGCAGGGTAATGCCTATCCCGGCACCTGTCGCCTTAAAGCACATTCTTCGAAACAGCAACATGCACTTCGCATTATCACTAACCAGACACCCGTTAATTTCAATGATGGAATTCAAGGCCATGTTCAGCAAAACCTTGAGAATGATGTTGGCGATTTCATTGTGCGCCGTGCCGATGATCTGATTGCTTACCATATCGCTGTTGTCGTCGACGATGCCTGGCAGGGAATAACTGAAATAGTCCGGGGCGCGGACTTACTGGACGTTACCTCCAGACAAATTTATTTACAGCGAATACTTAATGTCCCTACCCCTGCATATGCACATATACCCGCCGCCGTTGATGCCGATGGGAAAAAATTGAGTAAGCAACATCATGCACGCCCCGTTAATGACGACCAGCCAGAAACAATATTATTTTTAGCACTCGAGTTCCTTGGACAACAGCCTGACGAGGTGCTGTTACAGGGAAATGTTGAAGAAATTATTCAATGGGGGGTGAAAAACTGGTCAATGAAGAATGTTCCCGAAAAAGCCACGATTGAAATATGATTATACTCAAACCTATACTCGTTTAGTTCTTCATCGTTCCAGACCTTCCAGCCATTTTGCATAAAGCACATCGGCAATCGTCTTTGAGCTTCGTATTCTTTCTTGCAGATTTTCCAGCATTTGCTCACGTGACTGCACGCTGGCAGAAGGCTCGGGTATTTCGTTCTGATAAAACTCAAGCCATTCCTGTACCATGTTGGTTTTCATTTCCACATGACACTGTAGCGCCAGGCTATTGCCGATAACGAAGGCCTGATTTTTGCAAAATTCACTTTGTAACAGTAGATCTGCACTATCAGGCAATGAAAATGTTTCGCCATGCCAATGAAACACCTCGCATTGTTCGGGTAAGCCCGTCAACCAATCTTTCGAGCATGTATTCTCAACTCCTCTAACAGGATACCAACCCATCTCGATAACTGGATTTGATGTGATTTCGCCACCCAGGGCCTTACTAATGAGTTGTCCACCTAAACAATGCCCCAGAATCGGCATATTTTCCTGGGATGCCTTGTAAATTAGTTTCAACTCTTTTTCTATCCAGGGAGCAGACTCATTAACACTCATCGGTCCACCCATAAAAACCAGACCTGAATAAATAGTGGGATCATCGGGAACATCTTCGCCCTTATCGACACAAATAGTATTAAACGGGATATCTCTGCATGTGAGATAATCACCTAAATAGCCTGGTCCTTCACACGCGATGTGACGAAAAATCAATATTGGTTTCATGAATAGTAAACTTATTAAAGCCTGACCCTTAATGCTATGTTAAAACTACTACAGTGTCTCTTATTGTTCATTCTCTCAGTGAATGCCTTCGCTGTAGATAAAATTACCGTCTCGGGATTGTTTAAAAACAAGGCTATTGTCACCATTGATGGGAAACAAAGGTTGCTCAAAGTTGGCGAACCAAGCCCGGAAGGTGTCTTGCTTATCTCGGCAAATGCTAAAGAAGCGATCATTGAAATTGACGGCAAACAAAAAACGTACGCATTGGGCCAGCACATAAGCAGTAGCTTCAAAAAACCCGTAGGTGGTAATACAGTTTCCATAGCACCAGACAGTGGTGGCATGTATGAAGTCAACGGGACTATTAACGGATTTCAGGTGAAGTTTTTGGTCGATACTGGCGCAACGTCCATATCAATGAATAGAAATCATGCCAGACGCATCGGTATCAACTATAAAATGGAAGGCAAGGAAGGATTATCACAAACCGCCTCTGGCCTGAGCAAGATATATATCGTTAATCTGAAGACTGTGATGGTGGGAGGTATCAAATTACGCAACGTGCAAGCTGCAGTACATGATGGGGATTTTCCCAGAATCATACTGCTGGGGAATACCTTCCTTGGTAGAGTCAAGATGATTCGTGAGGGCCAAATGCTTAGGTTGGAAGAAAAACCGTATTAGGCAACAATAATTTTGGCTCCTCTATTAATTCGAATTATTACCATCAAGCCGTTCGCTCTGCCAGTATATCTCCTCACCGCCCTCACTGCGTGCCAGTGTTCTGGCAAAGACAAATAATAAATCAGACAAGCGATTTAAAAATCTGAGTGAAGTTTTATTGATGGATATTTCTCTAGATAAACTCACGAGTTGGCGTTCCGCACGACGACAAACTGCGCGCGCAGTGTGACACGTTGCAGCAGGGATAGATCCCCCAGGTAATATAAATTCCTTCAGTGGGGGCAATGATGCATTGTATTCATCAATTGTTTCCTCAAGATATTCAACACGTGAATCGGTGACCATTTCACTATCAGGGATTGCCAGTTCTCCGCCAAGATCAAAAAGAATATTCTGGATATCCAGTAAAACTGTTTTTATTTCTTGCTCAATATCATGTGCTGCAAGCAAGCCCAGTAAACTGTTGAGTTCATCTACATCTCCAATAGCAGATATCCGCAAACTGTCCTTATCTGCACGACTCCCATCGGCCAGCCCGGTCGATCCGTCATCTCCGGTTTTTGTGTAAATTTTTGAAAGTCGATGCCCCATGTTTATCCATAGTGTACTCTTTTGGACGACAGCTATTAGAAGTTATATCCAGTCGTCAATATAAAACTCCGTTCAGGCAATGGTTGCGCATTAAATCTTCCCGGCGTGAAGTTACTCCTGACTCCAAAATCAAAGGCTTCTTCTTCAAGGATATTATTTATAGCGAAACTTGCTATCCACCCTTGATGTTCACCTGTCAATTTCAGATCCCACATATCATAGTCAGGGATTTTTTGTCCAAAATCATTGGTTTGATCATTATCAAATCGTTTTTCTCCAACGTAACTCCATATCGTTGAGAGGGTAAATATGGAATTAATATCCCAATTTGCAGAGATACTGGCTGAATGTCTAGCTACCAGTGGTACTTCATTACCATCTAGTGGACCTTCATCAAATTTCGAATCGATGTAAGTATAATTGCCTCTAATGGAAAATCCCGGCATAGGTCTTAACTCAATCATAGCCTCTATACCCTTACGTTTTGTTGGATCCAGGTTGATATTAGTGAATGTTGCCGGATTAAAATGGATTTCATTCTTAAGTTTCATATAGTAGGCGGAAATTGAAATTGATATATTTTCTGCCTCATAGTCTATGCCTAGATCTGCATGCCTGGCAGTTTGTGGCTCAATCACTGAAAATTCCCTGACGAAGAATGCGTTGAATTGGAAAAGTTCATCTACGGTTGCAAATCGAACACTTCTGCCAACATTTCCAAATGCTGAAATTGAACCTGTAAAAAAATGTTTTATACCAAAGTTGTACATTTCTTCTGTATCATTGCTTCCAAAATCTGCAGCTTTGGATTCAAAATTATTAACTGCACCTGGTGCAGTGCCATCAAAATCGTCTTTTGAATCCAGATCAATATATTGTAACCTCACCCCTAATTCAAGGTAGGTACTGCTGGTAATACCAATCAGATCATTTGCATAGATGGCATAATTTTGTTGGTCTATATCTAATTTATGAATGGGTGTATTAATTGTCCCAGGATTCAGAGAACGGTCAGAATGATAATCGTAGTAATATGCATCTATACCAAGTGTAATATTGTGATTAAAGGATAGATAATCTCTATTTAGTTTAATCCTTGGTGTCAAAGACCATACATCAATATCTGTATCTAGATAACTTGCAAAACTCCCGGGTGGAAAGAGTGGTGGAAAACCATCATAGTCATCAAAAAAAGCTGTTTGATTTTTATGTCTATAGCCAGCATCAATTGTCGCAACGATACCATTACTGAAAGTTTGTTTACCTCCAATAGTGATAAACTGGGCATCTTCGTTTGCAAAATCATTTGGTGTATCTGTGCCCAGACGATCAGCTCCTAATTCATCAAGACCAGTTGTTGGATCGACAGTCCTGTTGCCTGACAATCTTAGCTCTTGATCAGATGCGCCAGCTTTCAAAAATAACTCACCTCCATCGTGATTTCGTCTGATGTCTGCCTGAATATTTTTTTGCTGCAAATTATTATTACTTCTATATCCATTAGAATCTATATAATTTCCGGCAATATTAATCCCATATTTTTCTGTACCTCTGGTTAATGCACCTTCAACATGGCTTGTTGCATAAGACCCATAAGATACTTTTAATAACCCGGTATTAACGCCTGCTTGAGCGCGCTTGGTTACAATGTTTATGACTCCACCTACCGCCCCATCGCCGTATAGAACACCACCAGATCCACGAATTATTTCAATCCGTTCAATATTGTGCATGGGTATTGCCGCATAATTTATTGCTGATAAATCAATATCATTTAATCGACGACCATCAAGTAATATCAGGGTATTTTGAGTAGAACTTGCCCCAAAACCACGGATATCAATCGTACTTCTAACGGCGGAATTGCCAAATAAACTTCGACTCTGTATTCCCGCTTCTAATGATAGTAATTCAGGGATTGTTTTTGCTGGCGAGCGTTCAATCTGATCAGAAGTAATGATTGTTATATTTTTCGGTGTGTAAAGAATATTTTCATCCAAACGAGTTGAGATCACTGTCAACGGGTCAAGAATTACATCATTTGCATAAATAAATTCCGAGAGAATTAATAGAACCAGAAACATCTGGAGAATAATCAAGCGCAGCATAGCAGCTCCCCAGGTACTACCCCGTACCTAACTGAATTAAAAGAACTGCGATTGGGAAAATAAGCGAGCGTCCACTTTATAGAAAAGCACGACCATCACAAACTTCACAGCCTCCCGCAGCATAGTAGTTTGGCAAAAGGTCGGTCTCCGGACTCATGAGCGCTAGAAGCTATCTATTTCAGCAGGTAGATCGCCTTCCCATGTTTGAGTACAGCCTTTTTAAACACAGTGGCGAAAATGATCTACTTTTACTCATTTACCGTTGCGGGGGCAGTGTCGGAATTGTATGAATATCTCTTGAAGACATCTTACATACGCACCGACTTCCCATTTAACCCTGTGGCGGAAAGCGCACAAGGACCTGATGCAACTGGGTGACAAATTATTGCATATCGTCCGACATGTCAAGATGACATATTAATTTTTGTAATAATGATATTTTCCTGGAGGAGCTTTGCGACGGTCAGCCCATATCGGAAAACAACAGCCAGGCAAATTGTATTGAAACCGATGTTTACTTATGTGAGTTCCGGGAGCGAATGAATTTTTCAAATTCATCCGCAAGCATCGGTTTGGCTATTAAGTAGCCCTGAATTTGATCACACCCAAGTTTTTTTACCAGAGCCAGTTCTGCTTCAGTTTCAACACCTTCAGCCACAGTATATATATTTAGTTTTTTAGCCAGATCTACACTCGATTCCAGGATCGTACGAGCGGTTGAATCTTCACATGCACCGCCAACAAAAGATTGATCAATCTTCAGTTCTGTAAAAGGTATTTTTTTGAGTTGGATCATACTGGAATGCCCGGTACCAAAATCATCTATCGATAGTCCGAAGTTTTTCATACGCAGTTGCACTAGCATTTCAAGACAGTCCAGTGCGTTTTCCATGACCTGACTTTCGGTGATCTCAAATATGATCAATTCAGGATCAATATTGTATTCTTCAGCAGTCTGGATCAAAAAATCAACAAAACCGTCCGTAGTGAATGAGTTAACTGAAATATTGATCGACACCTTTAAATGAATATCCTTTTCATGCCATATCCTTATCTGGGAAAGCGTCTTTCTGTAGATACTATAGGTAAGCTCATCTATTAATTGGCACCGTTCTGCGAGCGGGATAAATGTATACGGTGGCAACAAACCACGTTCACTGTGATTCCAGCGTGCCAGTGCTTCGACCCCTGTCACTTCACCTGTAGCCAGGCTTGCCTTGGCTTGAAACGCAATGAGCAATTCATCTCCATTCATCCCGGCACGCAATTCTTTTTCACTGATATCGTCCAGTAACGGGGCTGATATCTTCAGGTCTTGCGGTGTATACTCCAATAACAATATCTCAAGTGCTTCCCGGTTGAATGGTTTGGAAATATACCCCAGGACATTCAGATTTCGTGCCTTGGCAAGATCTTTCGCTGTTTCCAGAATTCTCTCATCTTCACCACTTAGCAGAATGATACCTCCGTGAAAATTTTCTTCAGAAAGATGTCTTATAAGTTCAACTCCATTCATTTCAGGCATGTTGAGATCACAGATAATGACGTCAAACGAATTTTTGCTTTCCCGGTATTTATCTAGTGCGGATTGACCACTTTGACAAGGCGTTATCTTACGACAACCCATTTGTTCTAAGAACCTTGATGTCAGATCCAGGATAGATGGCTCATCATCGACGAGCATGATATGAAGGTCGTTCATAAAATATTTATTGCTTGCTTACTGATTTCTTTATCCGTGTTTGCTCACTTTAATAAGGTCGAAACCATAGCGCAAGCAGGAATGTTAAAGGGCTACCCCATATGGGGTAGCCCTTACTATTAGACCTGGTAAACCACACCCACCATTTAAGTTTCACCAGCGATGATATTTACCTGTAGGCTCATTATGTATTGATATACATCAGTATAATCAAATATTATTTAACTTCATGTAAATCTTTTTAAATCTGGCATAAATAATTCAGTTTCATGAGGTTCTGGCATTAGTACACCAGACCAAGTTGTACTATAATCCGCCCAGTTTCTGCCTGAGGAGCGTTGCGACGGGTTCTAAACCGCCAGGCTCAGGCAAATATTTTGTAAACGACGCTCGCTTGAATATCCATAAACAAGCGAGTGGTTCGATCATTGTTATCCCCACCTCCTTGTTTATCTATACTAGTTAAACTCAAGTAGCGTGTAGATTAATGACGAATAAGACATCACAGCTCGAGCAATTGTTACAGGAACGCATCCTGTTGCTGGATGGTGCAATGGGCACCATGATCCAGTCCTATAAACTGGAAGAAGCGGACTATCGTGGTGAGCGATTTGCCGATCATCCCTGTGACCTGAAAGGCAACAATGACCTGTTATCAATCACACGCCCGGATATCATCAAGGCCATTCATGGCGCATATTTCGACGCAGGCGCCGATATTGTTGAGACCAATACCTTTAATTCCACCTCCATAGCCATGGCGGATTACCAGCAGGAGGACCTGGTTTATGAGCTAAACAAGGCCGGTGCCTTACTGGCAAGCGAAGTCGCCGACAACTATGCAGGATTTGTAGCGGGAGTATTGGGTCCTACAAACCGAACGTGCTCCATTTCCCCAGATGTCAACAATCCCGGCTTTCGCAATGTTACCTATATGGAGCTGGTCGAGGCCTATACTGAAGCCATTCGCGGCCTGATCGATGGCGGGGCCGACCTGTTACTGGTGGAAACCATCTTTGATACCTTGAATGCCAAGGCTGCCTTGTTTGCCATCGACCAATATTTCGAGTCGCACGATATTTCACTGCCAATCATGATATCGGGCACCATTACAGACGCCTCCGGGCGTACCTTGACCGGTCAAACCACTGAAGCCTTCTGGAACTCTGTCAGACACGCGGATCCACTGTCAGTTGGCCTAAATTGTGCCTTAGGGCCCAATGACTTACGTCAATATCTTGAAGAACTTTCTAGCTTTTCGCAATCACTGATTAGTGCCCATCCTAACGCCGGATTGCCCAATGAATTCGGGGAATATGATCTGGAGCCGGAACCCATGGCCGAACACATCAAAGAATGGGCTAAATCCGGCTTTCTGAACATCGTCGGTGGTTGCTGTGGCACCACACCCGAGCATATTACTGCCATGGCCGATGTTATTAAGGGCATTGCGCCGAGAAAAATTCCAGAGTTGCCTGTCTATCAAAGACTCAGTGGACTTGAACCTTTCAATATCACTCCTGATGTCAATTTTGTGAATGTCGGTGAACGCACTAATGTCGCCGGTTCTCCCCTGTTCCTTCGATTAGTCAAGGAAGAAGAGGATCTGGATGCAGCTTTGGAAGTAGCACGCCAACAAGTCGATAATGGAGCGCAGATCATTGATATCTGTATGGATGAAGGCATGCTTGATTCAGAGCAGTTAATGGAAGATTTTATCAAGCTCATCGCCTCGGAGCCTGATATCAGTCGTGTGCCCATCATGATCGACTCCTCCAAATGGTCGGTGATAGAAGCGGGTCTGCGCTGCGTTCAGGGTAAATGTGTGGTGAATTCTATTAGCCTCAAGGAAGGTGAAGCGAAATTTATTGAGCACGCCAAACTCGTCCGTCGTTATGGCGCAGCCGTGGTAGTCATGGCCTTTGATGAAACAGGTCAGGCCGATACCACCGAACGCCGGTTTGATCTATGCAAACGCACATACGAACTGTTGGTGAATGACATCGGCTTCCCCCCGGAAGACATCATCTTTGATCCCAATATCCTCACCGTCGCCACGGGCATGGAAGAACACAATAATTACGCGGTGTCTTTCTTCGAGGCCACGCGTTTGATCAAAGAACATTTGCCATATGCACTTGTCAGTGGCGGACTGAGTAATGTGTCCTTCTCCTTCCGTGGCAATAATGCAGTGCGCGAAGCCATGCACTCGGCATTTCTCTATCACGGCATTCAGGCCGGGATGGACATGGCCATTGTCAATGCGGGACAACTGGGCATCTACGATGAAATCCCCAAAGACCTGCTGGAACATATCGAAGATGTGCTGTTAAACAAACGGGATGATGCCACCGATCGTCTTGTAGAATTGGCGGAGACTGTCAAGGGCGGAGCTGCCAAAGAAAAGAAAGTTGATCTGGAATGGCGCAAAGGTGACGTTCAGGCACGACTGACCCATGCTTTAGTGAAAGGCATTGCTGAATTTATTGAAGAAGATACCGAAGAAGCCAGGCAACAGGCAGAAAGACCTCTGCATGTGATTGAAGGTCCATTGATGGTCGGCATGAATGTGGTGGGTGATCTGTTTGGAGCAGGCAAGATGTTCCTGCCGCAAGTCGTGAAAAGCGCGCGCGTGATGAAAAAAGCCGTGGCCTATCTGCTGCCCTATATCGAAGCAGATAAAGGCGACGGAGAAATAAGAAGTAACGGCAAGATCATCATGGCCACGGTGAAAGGCGATGTCCATGATATCGGCAAAAACATTGTCGGCGTCGTCCTGCAATGTAATAACTTCGAGGTCATCGATCTCGGCGTGATGGTGCCTGCACAAACCATTCTCGATAAAGCCAAAGAGCTCAATGCCGATATTATTGGACTGAGTGGATTGATCACCCCGTCACTGGATGAGATGGTGCACGTCGCTAAAGAAATGCAACGACAGGATTTTGCCCTGCCCCTGATGATTGGGGGTGCAACGACATCGCGTGCCCATACCGCAGTCAAGATCGACCTGGGTTATGAACACCCGGTCATCCATGTCAAAGATGCCTCACGTGCCGTCGGCATATCAACGCGCCTGTTGAACGTTGATATGAAAGAAGAACTCAGCAAAGAAATTAAAAAAGACTACGATGTAGTACGAGAACGGCATAAAGGTAAGCAGTCCAGGATCAAATGGCTCACCTTAGAAAAGGCACGTGCCAACCGCGTGTCGATTGACTGGGAAAGCTATACACCACCCGTCCCTGACAAACTCGGCATAGAAGTCTTTGCAGATTATCCGCTGCAACAACTGGCCGATTGTATCGACTGGACACCATTCTTCATTGCCTGGGAACTTGCAGGTAAATTCCCACGCATACTCACTGATAAAGTCGTTGGCGAAGAAGCCACGAAACTTTATGAAGATGCGAAAGAGATGTTAAACAAGATCGTTAAAGAAAAATGGTTTAGTGCAAAAGGTGTCTATGGATTATTTCCAGCCAATTCCATTGGTCATGATGACATAGAAATCTACACCAATGACAAAAGAGATGGTCTGCTAGTAACCTTGCATAGTCTGCGCCAACAAACACAAAAACCACCCGGCCAGCCTAATTTTGCCCTGGCAGATTTTGTTGCGCCAGAAGAAACCCATGTGAAGGATTACATCGGCGTGTTTGCCGTCGCCACCGGTTTTGGTATGGAAGAAAAGATCAAACAATTCGAAGATGATCACGATGACTACAGTGCCATTATACTGAAAGCACTGGCAGATAGACTCGCCGAAGCCTTTGCCGAAAAATTACATCAACGTGTCCGTAAAGAATTCTGGGGCTATGACGCAAAAGAGACATTAGACAATAATGATCTGATTGCTGAAAAATATCAGGGCATCCGCCCTGCCCCCGGCTATCCCGCCTGCCCGGATCATACCGAAAAGCCATTGCACTGGGATTTACTTAAAGTCGAAGAAAATACCGGCATCACACTCACGGAATCCTACGCCATGTATCCCACTGCCGCGGTCAGTGGTCTATATTTTTCACATCCAGAATCAAGATATTTTGGACTGGGGAAGATAAATAAAGACCAATTAGCTGATTACGCTCACCGCAAAGGTTTTGATATTAAATTAATGGAAAGATGGCTTTCACCTAACCTCGGTTATGATCCAGATATTTGAGTGAGTGTGATTGCTAATTGGGCTTTTCAGGCGATGGACAGGAAGTCCAAGTGTCGCGGCTACATGGATATATGAGAACGGCCGCAGATACTTGAAAATTTATTCAATTAGTCTAGTATTACATTGTATACAAAATACTACAGGTAACTACAATGGCAGGAAAAGTAGCCTCCGTAAGAATGGAAGAAAAAAAGCTGGAACGTATCGATGAACTGGCAAAAGCCACTAATCGGTCCCGTGGCTGGCTGATTAATCAGGCCGTTGATCGATATCTTGAATATGAAGAATGGTATCTAAAGGCTATCGAGGCTGGCATGGAAGACGTAAAGGCAGGCCGTACCATTTCACACGAAGGACTCAAAAAGGATTGGGAGAACAAACTTGAGCGTTCAATGGACTGAGAAAGCGACCCAAGATTTAAACCATATTGAAGAACATATAAGAGAAGATAATCCTAAGGCAGCAATAACAACGATATTAAATATTATCAATTCTGCTGAAATGCAATTATCCAAACATCCAGCAATTGGCAGGCCTGGTCGCCATCCTCAAACACGAGAGTTAATCATTGCTGATACACCTTATATCATTCCCTACCAAATCATCGGCGAAACGGTATATCTATTACGTGTAATTCATAGCGTTATGCAATGGCCAGATGATTTGTAACATCTAACAAAATAAAACTTAATATGTGTCCGCCCAGCCCGGATCATACCGAAAAGCCATTAATATGGGATTTACTCAAGGTGGAAGAAAATACCGGCATCACACTGACGGAATCCTACGCCATGTATCCCACTGCCGCGGTCAGTGTTCTATACTTCAGTCATCCAGAATCGAGGTATTTTGGACTGGGGAAGATTAATAAAGACCAATTAGTTGACTATGCCAAGCGTAAAGGGGTAAGTCTTCAAGAGATGGAAAGGTGGTTAGCACCTAATCTCGGGTACGATGTATAGGGAAATACAAGTGTCGCGGAGTACAGGTCGTACAAGAGCGACTGATCCAGATATTTGAGTGAGTGTGATTACTAATTGGGCTTTTCGGACGATGGACACGACTGTAAGGACACAGGAGGTAGAGTGAAGCAGGAAGCCAGAGCCGAGGAAGTTCAAGTGTCGCGGCTGCACAGATGCAGAAGCACGCCCGAAGTGCAGATCAGCGACACATCTAAATATTCTAATAGCACAGTTAAACCTGTAGGATGACTTCAATGGGTATGCTTGAGAGTGCAGTAATTGGCGTTGGGCATGTTGGGAAATATCATGCCGAAAAATATATGGCACTGCCAGATTTTAATCTCACTGCAGTAGTCGATACGGATCTTGATCTTGCTAAACGAGTCGCAACTAAACACGGTTGTGCAGCGCTTACAGATTATCGCGAACTTATTGGCAAAGTTGACGCAGTAAGTATCGCCGTACCAACCAACTTGCATTTTGAGATTGCTCGTAACTTCCTTGATACTGGTAGTCATGTTCTCATCGAGAAACCTATATCTGAAACTGTAGAACAAGCAAATGAACTCGTTGAATTGGCAAATGCCAAAAACAAAATATTACAGGTTGGTCACGTCGAACGATTTAACATTGCAATGTTTGGCTTAGATTTCTCCACACTCAATCCTCAGTTTATTGAATCTTATCGAATATCACCATTCACACAGCGGAGTAATGATGTGAATGTTATACTGGATTTGATGATCCATGATATTGACATTATCCTGGAGATGGTCGATTCAGACATAAAAAGTATCGACGCAAATGGAACTCCGATAATAACCGATATGCTGGATATCGCCAATGCACGTATCACCTTCAACAATGGCTGCGTTGCAAATATAACAGCGAGCAGGGTAAGCCTTAAAAGAGAACGAAAAATACGCCTATTCATTCCTGATTTCTATATTACTTTAGATCTTCAAAACAACGTGATGAAAAAATACTTCATCTCTGAAGGCAAGAATAATTCCGATATTAAAGATATACATAGTGAGGAAATCAAACTTGGGCCCGGTGATGCACTTCTCGATGAGATAAAGGATTTCCAAAAGTGCATTCAATTGGGTAAAGAACCAATCGTATCAGGCAAATCCGGGCAGCGGGCCCTGGAAACTGCAATTAGAATTACCGAGTTAATCAACAAATAAATTGTGACGAGAGATAAAAACGATATTCTTCCATTTTTTGATCTTACCCATCAAGATGAAGAGATAGGAGAGGAAATACTTCGATGCATCCACAATGTAATAAAAAGTGGTAAGTTTATTCTGGATGAAAATGTCTCTGCATTTGAAAGCGAAGTAGCAGAATATTTAGAAGTAGAATTCGCAGTCGGCGTAGCATCGGGGACTGATGCCCTTCAACTGGCATTGATTGCCCTGGATATCGGTGATGGCGATGAAGTCATAACTACCCCCTTCAGCTTTATCGCCACCGCAGAAGTCATACGACACGTTGGTGCTAAACCGATATTTGTGGATATCGATGCCAGGACATTCAATTTGTCCGCAGACCATGTCGAGGCAGTGATTACCGATAAAACCGCTGCCATCATGCCGGTCCATATCTTTGGTCAATCATCGGATATAACTGAACTATCGACAATATGTAAGCGCCACAACATCAAGCTTATCGAGGACTGCTGTCAGTCTTTTGGGGCTGTTTTCAATGGAGAAAAAGTAGGCGCGTTCGGTGATGCTGGAGGATTCAGCTTTTACCCAAGTAAGAACCTGGGTGCACTGGGAGATGGAGGTTTAGTTGTCACTAAGCATAAGGAAGTTGCCGAGAAGATCCGCATGTTGCGCAATCACGGGGCAAAGTCACCAAATCAACATGAACTCCTGGGTTTCAACAGCCGATTAGATGAAATTCAGGCAGCGGTCCTGAGAGAAAAATTAAAGAATATTGATAAAAACAACAGCAGACGCCGCAAAATCGCACAACGATATAACCAACTTTTGGCCAACCTTCCCATCGTCATACCCTATGAAGATCCAGGAGGTATTCATATTTTTAATCAGTACACGATCCTCTCGGAACAACGCGATGACATTGCCATTGCCCTCAAATCCGAAAATATCGCATCTGCCATTTATTATCCGATCCCGTTACATAAACAACCTGTAATGAATAAAGACTACCCGGACCTGGTTTTACCAGTCACAGAAGATGTAACGAAGCGGTGTATATCATTGCCGATCTATCCTGAACTCCAGGAAGAATGCATACAGAAAATATCGGCAGCTATCAGAACAGTGTTTGAACAATAAAAAAAGAAATCGAACTGATGTTGAAACGAAGGATTACAACTTGCAAACATGGCGGAGATAGAAAAAGTGAATCATTCAAGCAGTCACTACTATTAAATAATTTGTAGAACACTTTTCAAGTACTTTGACCCCTTGATTGCGCGAATGTCACGGCTGCAAGGATGCAGAGGAGCGACCGATGTATAGGACATACAAGTGTCGCGGAGTACAGGACGTACAAGAGCGACTGATCCAGATATTTGAGTGAGTGTGATTACTAATTGGGCTTTTCGGACGATGGACAAGAAGTCCAAGCGCCGCGTCCTTGAACAAAACATCTAATTTATAAATAATCACTGTTGCTTGCAGGCGCGATGCCTTTATTATCGGACAATCTTCGAATTTATACACGTCATCGTCCATTTCATACGGGATAATCTATTTATTCTGTGTTATTTTGGATGCCATGCACCCAATGGATAGGAGAGGTTGAGTTGTACGATTCCAGTAGTAAATTTATTACCCTGATTGCGCTCTCTGCGCTCTTGCTGTATTTGCCCGCCAGTATTGCAGACGTCACCTTTCCGGACAAACCGGATCGTAAGGATTATTTTGTCGACACGGCGATGATGATCGATGACCAGCATCGTACCGAGATCAACGACATAGCCAAGGCGATACTAAAAGAAGAAAAAATCCCGATTTATGTGGTAACGATTAACTCACTGGCAGATTACGAGGCATCAGGTTTAGGTATCGAAGAATATGCCACGCGCCTGTTCGATCAATGGGGGGTCGGGTTCGAGGATCGAAATTACGGCATCCTGCTGCTTGTATCAAAAGGCGATCGCAAGGCAAGGATCGAGCTGGGTGCAGGCTGGGAACGCAATTATGATAGTCAATCAAAAGACATCATGGATAACCTGATCATCAAGCAGTTCAAGCGTGGTGATTTTTCACTTGGCATCCTGGATGGTGTACGCGGCCTCGATGCCATGGCACGTGGCTTAAGTTTGCCCAAGGCCACCCCACCCTGGTGGGTATTACCCCTGACCATCATCGGGGCGATATTGCTGGTGCTTTTGATCATCAATCTCTTTAAGACAGGCCGGAGCGGCTGGGCATGGGCACTGATTGCAGCTATCGCAGTGATGCTGTTTTTCATGCTGCGCAGTGCTGCGTCAAGCGGTGGCGGATTCGGCGGTGGTTTCTCCGGTGGCGGCGGTGCTACCGGCTCATGGTAGGTGAATGATGAAAGTAGCGAGCAAGTATTTTACTGAAGAAGACAGCAAGGAGATCAGTCTTGCCATTGTCGAGGCTGAAAAACACACTTCAGGTGAAATTATTCCCATCGTCGCAACCGTATCAGGCCGTTACGATCGGGCCGAAGATATCGTCGGGCTAATCGTTGCAATCATCTCCGTCTCTATCGGTTGGTGTTTGTTTCAGGATATACAGACTAGCAGTGGCTGGCTTTCCGGACTCTCGATCACGTTCGGACTCGTCCCTATATTAATTACGATTGTTTTCGGTTTCTTTGTGGGTACCCTACTCGCGAATATATTTCCTGTGTTGCGCACACCGTTTATACCAAAAAGTGAAATGCAGGCCGAAGTGGAAAGCCGTGCCGCCGAAGTATTCCAGAAATTCAGGATACGCAAGACCAAGGGCAGTACGGGCATCCTTATCTATGTTTCCTTATATGAACACATGGTACGCATCCTGGGCGATGATGCGATCAGTAAAAAACTAAATCAGGAAGACTGGCAATCAATCTGTGACATTATTGTTAATGGTTGCAAGAACAAACAAATAACACAGGGGATGATCGACGGCATAGCGAAGGCGGGAGAGATGTTGGGAGAGCATTTTCCGATTCAAGAGGGGGATGTGGATGAGTTGGCTAATGATCTGATCACTATCGATTCCTTATAAATGTGATTAAACCCATAAAACAGTTCTAACTTCGTTAAAAGCATTCCTTAAAATGCTCATTTATCAAAATATAAACTCCGCTTTTGCGAAACGCTTTACGCCTCGTTATTATCAGTTTTTTGATGCTTAATTGGAATAATTTATTTCATTAATAAAAATATTCTATCTTATACATATCTAATTTTTTAACTATTTAATAAATGAAATGGAAATAAATAAAATACATAGAAAAATAGACAGTTTTACGTCGCATAATGCGTATTAGGCGACGTAGTTTTGAGGCTAAAAGGGGATTGTGGGGATTACTTTAGTCCTATAGGTGGATATAGTAGTGTTATAGGGTCATATATGGTGAACCACGTAAATTTGGCTTGGAACTCTT
Source organism: Pseudomonadota bacterium (assembly GCA_022574295.1). GTDB lineage: Bacteria > Pseudomonadota > Gammaproteobacteria > Eutrophobiales > Eutrophobiaceae > SMWN01. The sequence goes on along the minus strand of JACZSJ010000024.1, from coordinate 237 downwards.
TACTGCAGGTTATGAAGGACTATAGATTTGTTTCTACACTCACATCGCTTGAGGTTAAGATCCTGCATAAAACTAGCTACCAGAACTTATTCTAAATTCGGCGTTAAAAGTAAGACTCCATCTAACAATGTATTTGAAGCGATGAGAAATATTCCAAACATGATAAACGACTTTTTTAGGGTAGGGGCCTACTATTAGCAGGTTGTGTGGGTGTGTAATTAACTTCTTGCTTTTTCT
>JACZSJ010000174.1 GCA_022574295.1 Pseudomonadota bacterium | reverse complement strand
ACAATTGGGAAGTTTATGTAATGAATAAAGACGGTTCTAATCAGATTAACTTAACGAATAATCCCAACAATGATAATAATCCTTCATGGTCTCCTGACGGCACCAGGATAGCTTTTAGTTCAAAAAGGGATGGTAATTGGGAAGTTTATGTAATGAATAAAGACGGTTCTAATCAGATTAACTTAACGAATAATCCCAACAATGATAATAATCCTTCATGGTCTCCTGATGGCACCAGAATAGCTTTTAGTTCAAACAGGGATGGCAATAGGGAAGTTTATGTAATGAGTGCAGACGGCTCTTATCAGACCAACTTAACCAATAATCCTGACGATGACAGGTCTCCCTCGTGGTCTCCAGACGGTACTAAAATAACTTTTGATTCACATTTGGATAATTTTCTCAATGAGATTTTCATAATGAATGAGGATGGTTCTAACCAAATCAGGTTAACCAATAATGTTGTAGGTGATAGGAATTCATGTTGGTCCCCAGACGGTTCGAAAATCGCTTTTCAATCAAGTAAAGGGAGTAATTTGGAAATTTATGTTATGAATATAGATGGCTCAGGTCATACCAATCTTACCAGCAACACACCTGGTAATATAATATCAGACATTGTATATAAAACAAAAAATGGACTACCCCTGGTACTATCACTCTATCTTCCAGAAAAAGGTATTCCCCCATATCCTACAATATTGTTCATTGGAGATTGGCGGTTTAGGAATCAAGCGTTATATCTGTCAGAAAAGGGAATAATTTCGGCGTGTATAGATTATCGATTTCCCGATGATACGTTTTACCCAATGGGAATTGAGAACTGTAAGAGTGCTGTCCGCTGGTTAAGGGCTAATGCAGATAAATATGGGATTGACCTAGAAAAAATCGCCGCTGTTGGCGGATCAGCAAGCGGATATTTGGCTGCTTTACTTGGAACATCAGGGGGTGTTCAGAAATTAGAGGGTACAGGTGAAAATAGCGATTACTCAAGTCGAGTTAACCTTGTAATCTCTTTTAACGGGATATTCGATCTGGAGGAAGCATATAGATATTATATGTCTAGATCTGGGTCAGGAAACCCGATCGATACAGATTTTATAGATGGTACACTCGAAGAGTTTCCCGAAAAATACAAAGAAGCTTCGCCTTTGACTTATATTGATGAATTCGACCCCCCAGTATTACTATTACATGGTACAGATGATGAATTGTCTCCATATGAACAATCTGTAAGATTTAGTGAATTATTGAAAAAGGATGGAGTACCAGTGGAGCTTTATACTGCAGATGGAGCCAGGCATGGTTTTTTTAATGGGCCACCTTATTATCAAATAACATTAGAAAGAATGGAGGAATTTATAGATAAGTATTTTAGGTAAAATGGTAAATGTCATCATCTTTACTTCCTATGAAACTTTGAATTTTTTATGAGGTAAAGACAAAGATTCTTATAATTTTTTAATGAATAAATTATGTTGGGGAGGAACTATTACCAGAAGAAATATTGAGAGGATTGATGCACTAAACATACAAAACATTGCATTAATAAGAATATTATTATGTCATTAGAAAAGCAAAGTAGCTCATATCCATTATAACAATTATTATGAAATGAAAACGACCACCAACACCAGCTATACGATAATGCTCCCTACATGGTCGCACTACGTATAGCCAAACCGTTAGCAGCAAGGCATAAACTAGGAATAATATAGAAATGGCAATTCACAATTCTCCAGCATCAATGCTTAAAGAGTCGCTAGATGAAACACTCGAAGCAGCTCGATATTGTGCAACATATAAAAAAACAGATTCAAAATGGGGAGAATTTAATACTAGAGGATGTCTAGGATATCCAAGTGCTATATTGCTATTTTCATTAATTGACTCATTAGGTAGTTATTTCAGGAAAGATAAATCCTTTAAAATACTTATTGATGGAAATGAAGAAACCATTAATGCAACAGGTTGGGAGCACTTCAAAATATTGAATAGTAAGTATTTTAATCAGAACCTGCCAAAAGCATTTATACAAACACTTTACAAT
>JACZSJ010000094.1 GCA_022574295.1 Pseudomonadota bacterium | reverse complement strand
GCGACTAAACCATCCTGTTTCTGCGTTGTAAAATTTCGCAATAGCCTTGCTATTACGTGCGTTTCACGCCTTGAACCAGAATGTTATAATCAGCAATCTGTTCGACCCAGACTTAATCAGAGGTTCCTTAAGTAATTATTCATTTTCGTGTTTAGGATGAATAATATATTTTCCACTTTCATCAACAGATACAAATAAATTGATCGGCCTGCAACAAACCTCGCAATCTTCAATATATTCTTGTTCCAAAACACTACAGTCAATCAGTAATTCGATTGGTTCACCACAATAAGGACAAGTAATAGTTTCACTTACAAGTTGGTTCATTATTTATTTTGAATAGAAGAGCTGTTTCCCATGGTAAATCTAAAAATATGGGCATGCATTGGAATCATCATTAATACGCCACATACGATCATTGCAATATAATAATATTCAAATTTAAATTGGTCAGGGATAAAACTTAAATCAGTGAACCATTCAACCAGGCCCAAAGCCGCAACAGCAGCTCCAAATAAATCTAGAATGATTAAATGAATCGGCAACTTTAATTTTCTATCTTTGCTCATAATCTCTATCTCAATGTAAAACTTACCAAATCAGGTACTCTGCCCTTGGTAAGTTTTGCCTTTTTACGGTAATATAAAATTATTGATATTAATGATAAAGCAATTAGTAGTGGATATATAAGAAGTAAATCGACGCGTATATTGTATTCGCCGGTGCATAAAACTCGTATATACATTAAATACTCGTAAATTGAGTATAAAATCCAGAGGATTCCCGTGAGCATGGATAATTTTGTTCTAAGTTTGAAAAACATCCGTATATATAAGGTGCCGACAATCGTTGCTCCAAAAGGGAAAATGATGAGCATTCCTATGACGGTTAAAATTTACATTTTTTCATTAACTTAGTGGTGGGGTTAAGTATAATCTCTGGATATTCCGAATGTCCAGAATACGGGGTTTTAAATCCCCTTTATAACGTGCCGGAATGAATGCAATCGATAGCGGAAAGCGCACATGGATGTGCGCTTTAGCCCATTGAATCATGGATGAGTCTGTGGGCGACGCGTCAGCGATTGTATGAATGCAGGGAAGCCCCAAGTTACTTGGGGCCAGGTTATCGGGGGAAAGGTTTTCTTCGTACCTTCTTTTTGAAAAGAAGGTACTCGCCGCTAAAAGACGAAATCAATCTAAAGAGAAACTGCTATCTAAAATTGACTGGATTCTGGCATTCGCCAGAATGACGAAAAGATGGGTCGCTCTTTGATATCCATATCACCGCGACATTAGTGCATTCATGCACGTCATACCGGTTCTCGGCTTTGGCTTCCTGCGTCGCTCTACCGACTACATCCATGTAGTCGAAGACCGGCATGACGGCTGTCGCTAAAAGGCGGAATCGATTATTTAACGGAGCCAATTCTCTCCCCCATCACAATAGCCTTCTTCGCCACCATACCCGATGCCCACTCCATAATATCTTTTGCAAATAAAAGTATCACCGTTGATCCCATATTAAATCGACCTATTTCCTGACCTTGTTGCAGGCTAATGGCATCACTATCTAAATATTGTGACTGGCTAATGATTCTATCTTTAGCCGGCGTGATTTGACCTGCCCAGACAGTCTCCATGCTACCGACGAATAAAGCACCGACCATGATCATGGCCATGGGGCCAATATCGGTATGAAAAATATTAATCACGCGTTCATTTTTTGCGAACACTGCATCGACCACACGCGCAGTATGTCCATTCACTGCGAATAATTTCCCTGGGACATAAATCATGCGGCTTAGTTTTCCTGATATCGGCATATGAATACGGTGATAATCTTTGGGAGAAAGATAAAGCGTGGCAAATGTGCCGCCAGAAAACATGTTCACCAGTTCATCTTCAAGCAGTAAATGTTTCAGGGTGTATGATTTGCCTTTGGCCTGAATGATGGTGTCGTCATCATCATTTCTATGGGTAATCTTGCCTATCTGGCTAATAGCGCCATCTACCGGGCAAATAATATTCTGCTTACCTGCTGAAACAGGCCTTGCCTCAGGTGAGAGTTCACGGGTAAAGAATGTATTAAAACTGGAATAGCTTTCAGGATCAGTGTTCAGCGCCAGTGACATATCGACTTTAAATACCATGATAAATAACTTGATTAAGCTATTTTTAAACCAGGGGATTTCACAACGAGTCAGTCGATAGACCAGACTTGTCAGGAAATGTTGTGGAATAATATATTGTGGCAGGACCTTTAGCTTGTCCCATAAGGTTGCGGCTTGATTTACCATAAGTGGAATTAATTATTAGTGATTATGATCGTGATGATGTGAATCGTTTGAATTAGATTTCTTGACTTTGGCATCCAAAACATATGTTTCACCATCCTTAAATGTCAGTTTGATTGATACATTTTTTCCTTCGCGCATTGGAGTCGAGTTGTTAAAAAGCATCAGATGATATCCGCCGGGTTCGAATGAAAAAGTAGTATTCGGATCGATGATAATGCGTTTCTGTTGTTGCATCCTGGCTACGCCGTTTTCTACCTGACTGATATGAAATTCAATGCGTTCAAATTCAGGACTTTCTGCAGAAACAAGGGTTAGTGCTCGATCTGATGAATTTTCAATATCCAGATAGCCAGCCATCACCTTGATGGTAGGCGGTGCTTCGCGTATCCACGCATTCTGTATATGAACACTTTCACCTGCAAAAGCACTATTCGTGAGCAAGAATATGAGAAAAAAACATGTAATGGTCGAATTGGGTGACTTCATTTTAAATGTATGACTATTTTTCTTTTTAGCCAGGTATCCCGACCTGGCCTATATTTTAGTAATGGTCATTCCCGTGAAGCTTGTGCCGGCCTACGAGCCGGTAACAGGAATCTAGTTAAACATTTACCGCCTGTAAGGCGGATTTTTTCACTGGATACCGGGTCAAGCCCGGTATGACGTAATTCTTCTTTGTTTCGGGTATTCGGAACATTTATTAACCCGCTGTAAGAAAGCTGATTTATACCCAAACCAGTATTTCCAAACGGTTTGGGTATAATACACGTTGAGACGAAATCAAGCATACTGGATTATTGGCCCCGCACTGGCGGGGTTTCGCTTGTTTAGTTAAGAGTGTGAAATGAAGGTGAATCGTTAATACGTATTTTGGGGCCAATTCAGATAGGAAAGTTGGATGGAAAATTTGTTAGGGCTATATAACTACTGGGTAGCCATCGCATTGATGATGATGGGATTTTATATCGTCATCGCCAATGGCAATCTGATTAAAAAACTTATCGGCCTGAATATCTTTCAGGTATCAGTATTTATCCTTTTTATTTCAATGGGTTACATGAAAAACGGGACGGCCCCCATCTATTCTGAAGCCTATACTCTATATGCCGCACCCCTGCCGCATGTTTTGATTCTAACCGCCATCGTCGTTGGAATTGCAACCACGGCACTGGGTCTGGCCTTGACAATACGCATATACCAGGCATATGGCAGCATTGATGAGACCGAAATTACCAAAATTGACTTAATGGATATGAATTCGTGATTTCACAGCATTTGCCCGTATTACAGGTCGTTGTTCCCTTATTATTTGCCCCACTCTGTGTGTTATTACGCAGACATACCCTGGTCTGGTGTGTCGCACTGCTTGTCAGTTGGTGCAGTTTTGCCATTGCAATTCTTCTATTACAGCAGGTGCTTGTGGAGGGTGAGATTGTCTATGCAATGGGAGGTTGGGACGCCCCCTGGGGGATTGAATATCGTCTGGATATTCTTAACGCCTTTGTCTTATTGATTATCACGGGGATTGCCTCTGTTGTGATGTCATTTGCACGTGAGAGTGTGCTTAAAGAAATTGCAGAAGACCGAATCTATCTTTTTTACACTGCATTTCTACTCAATTTAACTGGACTATGTGGTGTTGTGATCACGGGCGATGCATTCAATATGTTCGTCTTTATCGAGATCGCATCATTGTCTTCTTATGCAATGATCAGTGCCAGCCAGCAGAGACAGTCATTGTTGGCTGCTTATCGTTATTTGATTCTGGGAACGGTAGGGGCGACGTTTATCCTGATCAGTGTTGGCCTGCTTTATGCCATGACCGGGACATTAAACATTGCTGATTTGGCTGTTCGCATTAAGGAAGTTGAAAGCACACGTACTATCATTACTGCATTTGCATTCTTTACCGTGGGGGTGTGTATCAAATTTGGTTTGTTCCCTTTACATTATTGGCTACCCAATGCCTATACCTATGCGCCCTCGGTGGCTTCCGCATTTTTATCAGGAACCACCAGTAAGGTATTTATTTATGTTCTGTTAAGATTTTTATTTACCATCTTCGGTGTCGAGTATGTTTTTGATGTGATGCTGCTTGATCGTATTTTGCTGGTGGTCGCTTTACTGGCGATCTTCAGTGGTTCACTTGCAGCGATTTATCAAAACAATATCAAAAAGATGTTGGCCTATTCCAGTATCGCCCAGATCGGTTATATGATCCTGGGTATCAGTCTGGTTTCAGTGACCGGGCTTATGGCAGGCATTCTGCATCTATTCAACCATGCCTTAATCAAGACAGCTTTATTTATGGTCGCAGCGTGTTTCTTTTTTCGTTTTGATTCAGTCTCTCTTAAGGACTTAAAAGGTGTCGGCAGACAAATGCCGTTTACAATGATGGCGTTTATTATTGGAGGCTTGAGCCTGATTGGTACGCCATTAACGGTAGGTTTTATCAGTAAATGGTATTTGATATTGGCCGCTCTGGAACGGGACTGGTGGTGGTTGGCTGTGTTGATTCTGCTGGGATCACTATTGGCCGTGGTCTACATATGGAAAGTGGTCGAGGTTTTATATTTTCAATCCAGTGACGTTGATTCTCAAACAATAAAAATAAAAGAAGCACCTTTAAGTATGTTAATCCCTGTGTGGGTGATTATTCTAGCGAACATCTATTTTGGGGTGAATGCTTCATTAACCACGGGCATTGCCAGGCAGACTGCTGTTTATCTTCTGGGAGGGTCGTAATGGATGCTAATTGAATTTGCATTACTTGTCCCCACCGTGGGTGCTTTGTTGATTGGATTATCCAGATGCTATCCTAATCTTCGTGAGGCAATTACTTTACTGACTGCACTGACTTTATTTATCATCGTCAGCAAACTTTATTTGGCGCTGGATGCAGGTATCGTTATTTCGCTGGATTTAATAGAAGTAGTTCCTGGGTTATCTTTGTCTTTTGCCATAGAACCACTGGGAATATTATTTGGTCTGGTCGCCAGTTTTCTCTGGATCGTGACTTCAATTTATTCCATTGGTTACATGCGTGCTCACAAGGAGCAACATCAAACCCGATTCTATGTCTGTTTTTCCCTGGCATTGGCATCGGTCATGGGCATAGCTTTCAGTGCTAATATGTTTACACTCTTTGTGTTTTATGAATTACTCACACTCACCACTTATCCTCTGGTGACGCATAGCGGTACTGACGAAGCAAAACGTTCTGGTCGTATTTATCTGGGCTATTTATTGGGGACATCGATTGGTCTACAATTACTGGCGATCGTCTGGACATGGACGATTGCCGGGACGCTTGATTTTACTGATGGCGGTATCCTCTCAGGAAAAACAAGTGATGTTGTCATCACCGTACTTTTTGCACTTTATGTTCTGGGTATCGGTAAAGCGGCACTCATGCCTTTTCATCGTTGGTTACCTGCCGCCATGGTCGCTCCTACGCCTGTCAGTGCTTTGTTACATGCTGTTGCAATTGTTAAGGCGGGTGTATTCACAGTGTTAAAAGTGACGCTATATATTTTTGGCATTGATTTACTTGCAACTACAGGCGCAAGTGAGTGGTTGATGTATATGGCCACTGCCACAATCCTGATTGCCTCCATCATTGCCATGGGCAAGGACAATCTCAAGGCAAGATTGGCGTATTCTACCGTGAGTCAACTAGGTTATATCGTGTTAGGTGCAATGTTGGCAACCAGTATGGGGATCATTGGTAGTGGCATGCATATAGCGATGCATGCATTTGGTAAAATTACCCTGTTTTTCAGTGCCGGTGCCATCATGGTGGCGAGCCATAAAACGGAGATCAGTCAAATGCGTGGCCTGGGAAGAACCATGCCGTTTACGATGATGGCCTTTTTGATTGGAAGCCTGAGTGTGATTGGCTTACCTCCCATGGGAGGGATGTGGAGCAAATGGTTTTTGGTGATGGGCACACTAGAATCGAAGCATTATATTCCACTGTTTGTTTTGCTGCTTAGTTCCTTGTTAAATGTTGCGTACCTACTTCCCATCGCCATTAGAGGATTTTTCAGCAAACCAGTGAGTGAACATGAAGAAATAAAAAAAGGTATTCATGAAGCACCCCTACCTTGTCTGATTGCAATGGCAATTACTTGTCTGGGATGTATTGCCCTGTTTTTTTACCCGGAACCTGTGTATGAATTGATGCAGTCAATTGTGAAATAAATGACCTCTATAGAAATAAATAGAGCTTACGTCATACTCACGAAACTAACTTCTGGTGATAGCATCACGATTAAATAATAAGTTATTTGATAGACTGAATGATACCTTGAAATAAGGACTGGAGATTGATTGTACGACACCGAGTTGAATGTAAAGAATAGGCACTCGTCATGCTGGCGTATGCCAGCATCCAGTCGAATCAATAAACACCTCATATTGACTGGATACTGGCATGCGCCAGTATGACGGTGGAGGTTTATAAAGGAATTTAAACGGCTATGGAAAAGGAACCATGTGTATGAATTGATGCAGTCAATTGCGGAATGAATAGAGCTTACGTCATACTCACGAAACTAACTTCTGGTGATAGCATCACGATTAAATAATAAGTTATTTGATAGACTGAATGACACCTTGAAATAAGGACTGGAGATTGATTGTACGACACCGAGTTGAATATAAAGAATAGGCAATCGTCATGCTGGCATGCGCCAGCATGACGAATAAATTGAATGACCATATGCGACAAGCAGCAGGGAGGCAGCCCCAGGAGATTAGATAATCCAGGAAATTACTATGACCGACGATAAAGAATA
>JACZSJ010000173.1 GCA_022574295.1 Pseudomonadota bacterium | reverse complement strand
TAGATTCCCCTGAATGGCAAATGTCGTCTTATTTTGATGAGTTTTCGGTCAATCACTAATTAATGTGAGGAGATAATGAGAGACGATTTACAGCCAGGTAGCCTATTTCCGGATTTTAGTTTACCGGACACCCAAAAAGAGATGGTGACCTTGAGTGAGTTTATGGAAGGAATGCCCACGGTTATTACTTTCAATCGAGGCAACTATTGTCCCAAAGATCGCCGTCAATTGTTCAATTATGCAACAGACTTTCAACCCGAACTGTCAGTGAACTATTGTAAACTGCTGACCGTCACCACAGAACCTCGTCTGGAGAGTATTGAGATGCGGAATGGGGTTGGAGCCCTCTGGCCCTTCTTAAGTGATCAGGAAGGTAAGCTTTTACAAGAGCTGGATATTGCTGATGAGAGTGAGCATCGGCATGGCCCTGTGTTCATTCCCACCACTTTTATCTTGAATGGAGATCGTACCATCTATAAAATTTATAATGGCTGGTGGTATGTGGGGCGTCCTACAGTCGAAGAGTTGCGGATGGATCTCCGTGCCATCCTCTCCCAACAACCCGGTTGGGAATATCATAAAGATTGGGGAATGGGATCGGAGAAGTTTTTGAAATAATTCCAATTCGTTTTCGACTTTTAACATTTCGATTACATTCTGGTCATACCGTCTTTGAATGAATACCCGGTTGTTACGTGCCTGCTTTGTCTGAAGGTCGATATTGAGAGAATCGAGAAATTGTACGTAAGAATTTGCCATTTCACTTGCCTGGACCGGCGATCTATCTTCCACAGTTATATAAATGGCTCCCTCATCGGTAAATCCGAAATCATAGTGGCCTCTTAATTCCTTTATTGTTTCTTCCAAATTTTCTTGTTTGTATTGTTCCTGCAAGTTAAATTTTCCTGCAATATATTCCTGGTCGATTCTGCTGTTTAATATCGCCATATACTGTTGGGATTCTTCGTTAAAGTTAAACAAATCCCCTCCAAAAGGAATGGAACCTCCGGGCAATAGTGAGGAGATACTGAAACCCGGTTGTGCTTCAGTTATGAGAACAGTCGACGTAGAACTGTACCATTTTGGTATAATGAGTGTTATCCCGGCTGTTATCACCCCAACAGTAAACGTGAAGAAAAATATAAATTTCTTCCACTTTAGAATCGTGTATAAATAATCAAGTATGTTTGTTTCTTTATCGGACATATTTGAATAAGTTTTAAAGAATTATCTGGAGTATTCGATATTCAGAATTTTTGTTTGTCTTTCGGTTCTTGGATTGGCAGGATTTTTAAAATATATTGATAGCTTTAGCAGCCAATAAAATTGATACAATAGGAGACAGGAATTCGAGCCAGTCTCTTACCACAAGGTGCCGCTTTTTCGGCATGTGGATCTGGTCGCCAATCTCGATAATGATTTCCTCCCCATAGAACTTCTCGTTTTTCCTTGTAACAATAATCTTTTTTTTATCCGAAGCATCTGTCGTTCTACCGGCAACGCTGACATAATAACCTGCAGATCTTTCAGCAATCCATGGGTAACTTCCGGGGTTAACCACTTCACCGTCAACATATACAACGGTCTCAAATATCGGCATTACTACAACGTCGTCGGACTGCAAAATGAAACTTGTTAAGGTGGGATTAGCCGTATTCAGTGTGATAAAATAAGTTGTTATTTCACCGGTTCCATCGGTTCGTTCGACGGTAACATTTTCGAAGTCCATATTAATTGTCCCAAAATTATTCCTTTTAAGAAATTCAAATACAGACTCTTCTTGATAGTATTGATAGAAACCGATCCTGTTTACCGGGCTGCGGACAGATAAAATTCCCTGTGAGAAATTGCTTCCGGGTACAAAAACTTCATCGCCGTCCCGTAATAAGGGGTTGTTTTCAAGCCCTCCTTCGTTGTTGTATTTCCACCCGTTAAAATGGTCAACTGTTCCGTCAGCATGTCTGATCTCTATAGCCCTGTCGTTCGCCCAATCAGTAAGACCGCCCGATTGCTCCAGAACATCTGAAACCCTTCCTGTGGCATTTGCGTACCGAATTCCAGGTTCATTTACTTC
>JACZSJ010000023.1 GCA_022574295.1 Pseudomonadota bacterium | reverse complement strand
CCGAATTGGGTAAATATAATTATTGTTACGCCTAACAATGCTGCCGAGAGCTATGACTGCCTCACAGTCGCCATAGACCCTTTTAAATTCAACTATACTTAACAGAACTGGTGTATATATAAAGGAACGTTTGCTCAAATGATAGAAGGAATTTTCCTTGATATAAGTGGTGTATTGCTCGATGGCGCAGAGTTATTGCCGAATGCGGATAAAGCCATCCACTATATCGAGGAAAAAAACCTGCCTTATCGCCTTATCACGAATACATCCCAACAACCTCGTTCTAATATTGTTAAACAATTACAACATGCCGGAATTAATGTCGTAGAAGAGGATGTCTATACTGCTCCTCTGGCTGCAAAAGATTATGTACTGAGTCACAAATTGCGTCCCTTCTGCCTGATTCATCGCGGATTAAAATGTGAATTCAGTGAAGTCGAACAAGACGATCCTAATGCAGTCATCATAGGTGATGCCGCTGAGGATCTTAACTATACATATTTGAACCATGCCTTTCGGCTTTGTATCGAAGGTGCTCTATTAATCGCGATAGGCCACAATAAATACTTCAAAAAATCCGGTGAATATTACCTGGATGCAGATCCTTTTGTGGAAGCCATTGAATATGCCTGTGATATTGAGGCGGTCATCACTGGCAAGCCCTCTGTTGATTTCTTCAACCAGGTTCTGGCAAGTATTCAACTTAAACCCGAACAAGTTGCATTAATTGGTGATGACGTCTATAGCGATATTCAAGGTGCAATCAATGCTGGCATGCAATCCAGACTGGTTCGTACAGGAAAATATCGTGACTGTGATGAAAATAAAACGACACCTAAAGCCAACGTTGAGGATAATGTATTGTCTGCAATTGAGGATTTGTTATAAAGAAAGAGTAGCAGACGTTCAGATGTAATTTAATATTTAATTTCCCCATGCAACCGGCACATCTATTTCTTTTCTTACTACAATGATGTTACCCCTGTAGAAATCCGGGTGGCGTGGAACAATTAGTTTAACTGCGGCAAATTCGCCCCCGCGTCCATCCTCATAAATCACTACATCTTTTTTATTCATTTTGCGTCCTCTGAACTCCATGATCCCATCAGGATAGATATAGAAGATTTCCTGCTCTTTTTCACCTGCCACTTCTGCAATCACCCTCGTAACAGGAAACAGAGCCCCTATGAGTAAAGTCATCAAGCATACGCTAGTCAATTTTGTATTTTCCACGAGCCCCACACCACCTTTATATTGCAACGCACAATAATTGAATATCTAATAATATAGTGGAAAATTATATATTTACAAGGATTATTTGAGTGTGAGATTTAAATATCATCGATATATATTTGATTATAAAGATATTTATAGATATTTCATGATAGCTTTTGCGGATTCTATTGGATTGGCCTGTAGAAGCATATGGGGCCCATCAATAGATTGAACCACAACATTAGGTAATCCATCAATTAACTGCTGACTTAATCCTGGTCTAACCAGTCTATCGTGTGACGCCCTTAAATATAATATTGGTATTGTTATCCGTGATAGAACAGGACGCATATCAATTCCCGCTAATAGTTCTAGTCGCGATTTAGTTGTGCTAGCCGGTAAAGAACGTACTACTGAAAGGATTTTTGTCAGAAGTTCATCATTGGGGCAACCATTTAAACAAAAAGTACTGAATATTTTTTTATTCTTTCTGTAAGAACCAAAGACAAATGATGGTAGATATTTTGTTATCCCTAGTATCCCGCGAAATGGACTTGTTGCGAAAGTGGCGCTTAAGACAACGAATTTAAAGCGTGATGGGTTACGTGCTATTAATGCTAAAGCAATTGGCCCAGAAAAGGATTCGGCTACCAGTATTACATCTTTATCTGGTATCAAGGCTGTTACTGTTTCTAGATAATCGTCAAAAAGTACTTCATCCTTATATCGAACTGCAACTGATTGTATTTCCTTACTTAATGCTGACTGTAGCGGATAAAATAATTCACCAGTTCCATCTAATCCAGGCAATAGATAAATTTTCATATTCACGCAAGTTCTTATGTTATCTAAATAAATTCATATCGTTCAAGGACGGACAATATAAACGATGTGCATCTCTTACCCCCCTGTTCCATGTCTGACCTCCCCGAATTGGGTAGATCTAATTGTTTACGCCTAATAACTCTAATGCTTGCTTAATATTGAGAGCAGACATTCAGTCATCTGTCTCCAGTCACTATCTTTGATCTGATTGATTTCTAAAAAGAAACAGCTTTGCAGTCTGGGCGTGAAACATGCTCATGAAAATCATTCATACCGCCAATGGTACAGTTGGCTATCAGCATATCTTCTGTGATACCGCGCACCTCGGCACAGGGCTTGCAGACAATGATCTGCGCATCCGGGTTAGCAAACACTTCTTCAAACTTTTGCGGTGGACCAAACGGCACCATCTTTGGATGTGCCCCCTCAACCGCAACCGTCACGGCATCATGAAACAACATGATCATTACTGTATCGCCCGCCTGCAGGGCAGACGCCGCGAAAATAAAAGGTAAGGAAGCCCGAGTAGTATCCGTTGGTCCCCAGGTTGTAGATATTGCATAGTGCATAGTGATCACCTTCTATCGATTATTTGATGAATTAATATTAGCTGAAATAACGTTAAATTGATGTATGGTCCTTTGTAGAAACCATTGAATATGCCTGTGATATTGAGGCGGTTATTACTGGCAAACCGTCTGTTGATTCCTTCAATCAGGTTCTGGCAAGTATTCAACTTAAGTCTGAACAAGTTGCATTAATTGGTGATGACGTCTATAGCGATATTCAAGGTGCAATCAATGCATGCATGGAATCCAGACTGGTTTGTACAGGGAAATATCGTGACGGTGATGAAAATAAAATGACACCTAAGGCCAACGTTGAAGATAATGTATTGTCTGCAATTGAGTATTTGTTATTAAAGAAAGGGACTGTCTGATTAATCATCACCTTAGCAGGCTTCCGTATTCCTCTTCACTACGTCTGTTTTATAATGAAAACATATATATATGGCTATAAATATTGATATACTGCTAAAAAGTAAATAGAGGCAGAAGATTTAATCCTGGAAATAATTTCATTTAAATTTAAATATAAAGGAGTTAAAAATGGCAGAAGCAAAAGGTTTGAGTAAACCAGTAAAGTTGAAAAGTGAACTGGCAGAGTTATTGGGAGCAACAGAACTTCCCCGAACAGAGATCACCAAAAAACTATGGGACTATATTAAAACGAATAAACTTCAGACAAAAACTGAAAATGGCAAGGCAGAGAACGCAGGCAAGTATATTGTGGCCGATGCTAAGTTACTCACGATATTCAAAAACACAAATTCCACAAGTAAATCAGGTAAGCTCACTAATCTTACACAGATGAAAGAAGGTGAGACGATCGATATGATGCAGATGGCTGCTGTTGTGGGCGCAAATATAGAATAAGCTTACGATTAGGCCCTGCACTCTTCATATGATATGCAGGGTCTGGTCAATATTTATATTGAATACTTTGATGTGGTAACTTGTTTAAACAATAGCTACTATTTTATTTTTGTTAAATTACTTGACCGTAATAGTTATTTTTTTAGAAAGAACTGGTTTATCGTGGGGAATATGCGCATAGCTTCCTAAAAGAAGTTGCAAAGTATGTTGCCCAGGAGAAAGCACTAGTTCTGTTTCAGTTTGCCCTCCACCAAAGTGCCTGATTTTTTCTGTAGAAGGCAGCGGCTTAGTCATGTCAGGTAAAATTTCCCCATCAATTAAGATATGATGATGACCAGTGTTTTCGTGGTTTGTCCCTGCGGGAGCTACTCCCATCCCACTCAGACCAAACTTTACTTTAAATTTTTGCGGTACAGTTTGTCCGTCCATAGGTTCGATAAAATACACCTTTGCATCAGCAGCGGATTTTGAAATCACCTCATTTCCAGACACCGTCAATGTAACTCCCATCAGAAATAATGAGAACACGATGGCGATTTTTTTCATAATTTACTCCTAAAAGTGGGTCGATAACAGTATATCAATGTTAATAGCTGAATGTCCGTTTTCACTTGGAATGTGCTCCTCTCGTTTAAAGGTGGAGCGATAGCCAAGTTACTCCCCTGCCCTACGTTTGTATCCTCCCCGGGATTGGGTAGATTTAAGTATTTTATGCCTGAGAAGCTCTAAGACACTCTCAGAGCCAAAAGGTTTTGAGAATTGTCTATTAGGGCTTTACTATTCATATTTCTATATCACTCGCCCTGCTAAGCAGGAAGGTAAGGAACCTTTATGAATGCTATAAAAAGAGAAGTCATAACAGAAGCAGAGATTAGAGCATGGTTGAATAAAGAATTAATAGATGCAGGATGTGATGAATACACTTTCAATGAGCTTAGAAAACGTAATCATTAATGATATTAATGAAAATGATTGTAATTGGACTACAGCCGAATTCCACCAGTTACACCTCTCAAGTAGTGCTGTAACTAAAGATAGCGCTGTAACTAAACAAATAGATTGCGTAGGAATTTCCTCAGAAATAGTAGCAAAAGCCAGTTCCATGTTTGATATGGAATAAATCATTTTTTATTTGGCAGGGTGAAAAGCCCTCTACTGAGGTATAATCATCAGATGCCTATATCCCTAGAAACACAGGAAATTATGATTGCATTTGCAATTGACAATAAAGACAACCGTGAAAGTTGGGGCAAATATGATCTCATAGAATTAAAGGATGCTTACGCCGATATGCCCGAGGACGACAAAGTATCAACCACTGGACAACGAATTAAAGACAGAATTGATGATTTAGAAAAAGTAGAAGTGGAAGTAAAAAATGACCGACCGGAAGAGACAGCAGACCAAGGAAAAGATGACCCCAATGTCAGAAACCAAAGGATATTAATAGGTTTTGGACTTGCTATTCTTGTCGGGCTTATTATCGCCGGGTTAAGCAAATTATTTTTTTCAAGCTAAGCTTTGTTCAATTGAGTTAATAAAACTCCAATTAACTGGGAATCATCATGGCTAAAGTCATCAAAATACTAGCAGGTTTATTCATTGTCGTAATTATTGGTGTCGCGATTGCTGTCAGCACTTTTGATGTCAATCAGTACAAGCCTGAATTAACACAGCTTGTTGAAGAAGCCACAGGAAGAAAACTGGTTATCGATGGTGACATAGGTTTCAAACTGTCCCTAATCCCTACCGTGGTTATCGAGGATGTTAAATTCGCTAATGCCAGTTGGGGCTCAAAACCAGAGATGTTAAGTCTGGATAAATTTGAAGTTCAGGTATCACTGATGCCCTTACTCAGTGGAAATATTCAGGTGAACCGGGTGATATTGCTGGCACCAGAAATTTTGCTCGAGACCAATAAGAAAGGGATCGGTAACTGGATATTCGAAAGCAAGAAAACAGAGAAGGAAACGCTCTCGGATTCTGGATCAGAAACAACACTACCCGCCATTGTTATCAATGATGTGTATATTGAAAATGCCAGGATTACTTATAAGGATGGTGTCACTGGGAAAGAAACCAAAGTTGTCATTGAAAATATCGAGACTAAAACAGACAGTTTTGATGACCCACTTTCCTTGCTGGTGAAAATTATTTATAACGAAATCCCAATCAAAATTGAAGGTTCTTTGGGTTCAGTAAATCAGCTCATGGCCAATGAAAAATATCCGGTTGATCTGGAGATTGATGTGAGTGATGCAAAAATCAGCTTGCACGGCCAAGTGGCGAAACCGATGGAAGGTAAAGGGCTTGATCTGGATATTTCACTAGATGCTGGTTCCTTGGTTTCAATGGGTAAACTTGCTGGGAAAGAACTACCTGACGTCGGAGCTGTAAAAATTTCAAGTCATGTGTCAGAAGCTGAGGGTCTTTATACGATCAAAGGTTTTAAGGCTGATTTAGGTAAAATTAAAATAGGTGCTGATGGAACAATCGGCGATCCAACAAAAGTAAAAAGTTTTAATCTTGCAATTAACCTTAATCTTGAAAACCTGGCTGACCTGAACAAATTATTCGGCGGAAATTTACCTTCCATCGGCCCGGTCACACTCTCTACTCAAATTAAAGATAAGAAAGGTGCATATCAGCTGAGCAAATTAAAAGCCAAAGTAGGTAATACCGATATTGCAGGTGATGTTACTATCAATTTGAGTGGTAAACGCCCTGCCCTGGCGGCCACCCTGAATTCCAGGTTGATTGATTTGGTGCAATTTACTGGAGACAAGAAAACAGAACAGAAAAAGGTAAAAAAAGAAAAGGTTTTTTCTTCTGATCCATTACCATTTGAAAGTCTGAAAGCTGTAAACGCTAATATTAATATCAGTGTGGAGCAAATTAAAACTGCAGATTTAACTCTTGAAAAAGTAAAACTTGTCCTTAAGTTGAATAATGGCAAATTAAAAATCAGTCCATTAAATACTAATGTTGCTGGTGGCACGTTTGCTATGAAGATGAATCTGGATGCCAGTAGTGGTAAAACAGGTATTCTGGATATACAAATAGACATCAAAAATTTTCAACTCTCCACCCTGCCCGACTTCAAGGATAAATTAAAGGGTGGTAAAACAGATTTAAATATCAACCTGAAAGGTAAAGGCAAAAGCATTGCCGCTATCATGGCAGGCTCAAATGGTAAATTTCTAGTGAAAATGGGGCCTGGTACTTTTAAAAGCTCATCGACAGATGCAGCCACACTAGATTTATTTTCTTCCATAAAAAATTCAATCTATTCTGATAAAAGTGGCAGTAGCGGTACTACTGAAATAATTTGCGGTGTAATAAATTTAAAAATTAAAGATGGTATCGCAATTGCCGATAAAGGGATTGCGATAAGCACCAGGAAAATGAATATTATTGGATCAGGGACTATCGATCTCAAAACAGAAAAACTTGATATTAATATTGATCCTCAGGCACGTGAAGGTGTCGGCATCAGCGCGGGTCAGTTAGCGGAACTGGTCAGTGTGGGTGGTACACTTGCTGAACCAAAAGCAGTCCCCAACACCATAGCAGCTTTAAAAACAGCAGCTTCAGTAGGGACAGCAATTGCCACTGGTGGCTTATCAATATTGGCACAGGGATTGTTTGACAAATCAACCGCAGATGAAGATCCCTGCGCTACGGCATTAGGTATCAAACCAAAGGAAAAGGCTACCTCCACCACAACAAAAGAAGAGGATAAATCAGTTGTTGATAAGGTAACAGATACAATAAAAGGCTGGTTTAAATAAATGGATCACAATGGATCGAATCTACGAGTATTTGATTGCTTTTTGACTGTGTCAAAGTTGTTCCAGTGGAGGAGCATCTATGCTTGAGAATATGGAAATTATTTTGATTTGACTGCTTCTCCCCTGGCTTTGATTACCGGCTCTGCTAAACGTCTCGGGCGCGTCGCGGCAACCCATCTCGCTACAAAAGACTATCGACTGGCGCTACATTATAATTTATCGAACAGGGAAGTCCTGCTTTTACAGAAAGAATTGCTGGAAAATGGGTGTGATTGTGAAGTATTCCAGGCAGATCTCAAAGATCCCGGTGAAGCTCGGCGATTACTTCAGAATGTTGAGATAAAAATGGGACCAGTAGATTTATTAATAAACAATGCATCCTTTTTTGAACCTCCTCCTTCTACAGATTTCCCTCTGAGTGAACATTGGGAAAATAGCCGATCACTTAACCTGGATGCACCGCTTTTTCTGATCGAATATCTAGCACGCAACAGTCAAAACGCGTTGGTTATTAATATGCTAGACACAAGAATTGCCCAAAATGAAAATGAATATTTTTCTTACACACTGTCCAAGAAAGCTCTGGAAAACCTGACTTACATGAGTGCAAGTACACTTGCGCCAAAAATCCGGGTAGTTGGGATTGCGCCGGGAATATTGTTGCCGCCTGAGGGGGTGGAATGGGATACGATGAAGGAAAAAATAGACAATACACCATTGGCCAGGGCACCAACTTTGGAACATTTTCGTTCAACATTGGATTATCTGATTCATACTTCCTGTATTACGGGACAAATTATCTATCTAAATGGCGGAGAGCATTTAAATTAATCGGGTAAAAAATATGCAAACTTTACGGATAAAAAATTTGAAGCTAAGGATTATAGTTGGTATTAATCCGGAAGAAAGAATTCATAAGCAGGATGTACTTATCAACATAACGGCAGAGTTTGATGACTCTAAAGTAATCCAAACTGAGGACATCAATGATACCCTTAATTATCGAAATCTGGCCAAATCAATTATTAGTTTTGTGGAAAAGTCAGAGTTTCATTTGTTAGAGACTTTGGTGGACAAAGTGCTAAATTTGGTTATGAGTAATGACATGGTCATCAGGGCATCGGTGGAGATAGATAAAACCACAGTCCTGCGTTACTGTGATTCCGTATCTTTATCCAAATCTTCTGAGTAACAAGTCTTGAATCAGGTCATTATCGGGGTTGGTAGTAATATTGAGCCGGATAAAAATATTTGTCTGGCGAGAGACATTATCAAAGCGAGTTTTAATTGGTTGTCAGAAACGCCACCAGTAAAAACAAAAGCGATTGGTGATGCCATGGAAGCGGATTATCTTAATTGTTGTTATTTTATTGAAACAAAATTACAAAAAGTTAAACTAAAAAACAAATTGATAGAAATCGAAAATCAATTGGGCCGAATTCGGAATACTGGAATCATCCAGCCAAGATCCATTGACCTGGATATTGTCGTCTGGAATGAAAAGGTGGTTGATGAAGACTTCTATAGTCGTGATTTTTTACGTAAGGCAGTGCTCGAACTCCTTCCCGAACTAAAATATTAGTCCTGGCTTATTTACTGAGTATTAATGATTCTCCGAGTGTGGATAATTCCCTGTGTTCTACTCGTCCAGTAAAGCATCTCTTGAATCAGCATTCTTCAATGGCATGATCCACATCTCGTACATAGATACGGTCCACATAAAGACAAATGATAAAGCCATCATGCCACCACCGATGATAACCAGCCAGGCAAAATGAGGACTCAGTTTGGTCAGCCACCATGACGCGATATCTACCAGCAAGAAAATATAAGGCATGGTTATTACGCTTGCCTTTAATATTGGCGGGACACCGGCAGCCAGACTGAAGATTAAGCCAACAAACATAAATATAAAGGCGATACCAAACAGGTGGATATGCGAAACACGTGCTAAAGAAGAAAATGATGCGCCAGAGTCTGTCTCTGCCCTCTTCAAAATATTTTCAAATTTGGTGAAATCGGGCAAATGCATTCCCGAAGATTCGCTGTGACAAGCAATACAGCGTGATTCAATAATTGGTCGGATATCGGCATTAAAAGCATCCTCATCTGCCCCCTTTCTTATCCAGTTAATAATTTTAAGTCGTTCTTCCTCAGGAGCCATTGTCTTCATGGATCCGTTTAATTTGTTCTCTATCACAGAGCCAGAACGTTTGCCATAGTAACTGTAGACAATATCATCAACAGAGAGTCCAAATTGACCATCGGCCATGCCATGGGTAAACAATATTTGAACGAGTGCCATTAAATAACCTATGGCAACAATGGTCAGGTAACCACTGAAAAGCATCTTCAGGGACAATCCCTGACTACATAGGTTTATTCCGTGATGGAATGGCATATTAATGGACTCCAGAATATATTGGTGCCCGAGGCCGGAATCGAACCGGCACGAGGTTACCCTCGAGGGATTTTAAGTCCCTTGCGTCTACCAATTCCGCCACCCGGGCAATTGGATATAACTTATGTATTGGAGGCTGAGGTCGGAATCGAACCGGCGTCCACGGCTTTGCAGGCCGCTGCATAACCACTCTGCCACTCAGCCATTATTAAAAATGAGTAACTTAGTTTGCAAACTTTCTCTACAAGCGGCCCAAGGGTCGCACTGCATAACCACTATTCCGGACATCCTGTCCTTCACCCTTCGGGCCGTTGTCGCTGCACTCTAACGTTCAATATTGCTCCCGGCAATATTGTCAGCCACTCAGCCTTATATAAGCGGCGAATCTTGTATAATTACTCTTTAATAATTAAATATTAAAAAAATTGGAGCGGGAAACGAGATTCGAACTCGCGACCCCAACCTTGGCAAGGTTATGCTCTACCACTGAGCTATTCCCGCAAAAGAGCGCACATTTTAGCCGCGACTTGCCCCCTGTCAAGGAACTTCGAAATTCAAGGCGAATTTCCTTATTCGTATGACTATTGATCACAGGTGAAATCAGCTATCTCTAAGCTGGGGCCAGGCGGCACTAATATAAAGATACATTGACCATAATGTTAGTGTTGCAGCAATGTAGAGCAATACCATACCGATGGTGTAAATCGGTATACCGAATAGTGGGTTGTGAAAAGTCAAAAAACCCAGCGCAACCATCTGGCAAATAGTTTTCAACTTACCATAACCTGATACGGCAACTTTATTGCTTTCTCCAAGCTCTGCCATCCATTCTCGCAAAGCAGAAATTGTAATTTCGCGGCCTATGATGACTGCAGCAGGCAATGCTAACCAAATCGAAGGTTCATCTTCTACTAGCATAACAAGGACCACAGCGATCATAAGTTTGTCTGCAACCGGATCCAAAAATGCGCCTAATGCAGATGTTTGTCCAAGTTTACGTGCGTAATACCCATCCAGACCGTCTGTGATCGCCGCAAGAATGAAAATCATACATGCTGCTGTATAATGCCAACTTACAGGTAAGTAAAAAAATATAACAAAAATCGGGATCAGAATAATTCTACTGAGCGTCAATGCATTGGGTAAATTAACATTAGATAAATTCATAGGTTCTCATGAAAAGTGTCATATATCTTCTGTGCAAGATTCTTATTGATTCCGTGGACCTTGGCAAGATCTTCCACTCCGGCAGAAATAATGCCCTGTAATCCCCCGAAGTAACGTAGCAAATTTTGCCGACGTTTCTGTCCTACTCCTTCAATATTTTCCAGCGATGATTGATTACGCGCCTTCTTTCGCCGTTGGCGGTGCCCGCTAATGGCAAACCTGTGTGCCTCATCTCTAATATGTTGTATTAAATGTAAGGCAGGGGAATCATGAGGCAAATGTATTTGTTTATTTCCATGCTCAATGATTAGGGTCTCCAGACCCGCTTTACGAGAAGGTCCTTTGGCGACACCAATCAACACAGGTTCATTGAGTTGGAGTTCCTCGAGTGCCCTTAGCGCCTTACCGACCTGCCCCTTACCCCCATCTATGAAGATGATGTCTGGTATTTTACCCTCTTCTTTCTTTACACGTGTGTATCTCCGCATAATGGCTTGTTCCATAGCGGCATAATCATCCCCAGGGGTGATATTAGTAATATTAAATCGTCGATAATCCTTCGTTAACGGACCTTCAGCATCAAATACCACACAGGCGGCCACCGTCGCTTCGCCACTGGTGTGGCTAATGTCAAAACACTCCATGTGCTGAACAGGGGACTCAAGTTTTAGCAGTTGAGTTAACTTGTCTGTTCGTTGTTGCCGGTTTTCTTTATTTGCCAGGCGTTGAGAGAGTGCGATTTCTGCATTGTCCAATGCCATTTTTACCCATTTAGCCCTGTCACCTCTCAGGCGGTGTTTAATTTTGACCTGTCGTTTTGCATGGCTTGAGATAACCTCTTCCAGTAGTTTGATGTTTCCGGGTTCATGGCTGAGCAATATTTCTTTGGGCATACCGCTTACCGCGCGGTCTTTCAGATAAAACTGCGCTAAAAATGCTTCAAGTATCAATTCAGGAACAGCATTTGTGGTGTGCCCAGGAAGATCAGTTCTGGAAAAATTATTTCGAGATAAACTAGTCTGTGGGAAATAGGTTTGGCTGCCCTGATTCAAGCCATTCCTGATGAAGAAAACAAGTACACAAGCAATCCCTTCTTTGTAACAACAGGCAATCACATCAATATTCCCTTTCTCGGCAGTGATATATTGATTTTCCTGTAGTTTTCTTAAATTGCGGATCTGGTCACGATATTGGGCGGCGCGTTCATACTCAAGGCCCTTCGAAGCTTTCTCCATGGGAATAATCAGGCTGTCGATGACCTGTTCGTTCTTGCCCTGCAGAAACATGATGCTGTGTTCGATATCCTTTTGATAATCTTCCTGGCTAATAAAGCCAGTACAGGGTGCGGAACAGCGTTTAATTTGGTACTCCAGACAAGGACGCGTTCGATTTGCGAAAAAACTGTCTTTGCACTGCCGTATCATGAACAGTTTTTTCATTAAATTCAATGTGTTGCGAACGGATCCTGCGCTTGGATATGGGCCTAAATATCGCCCCTTTTTACTTTTTGCGCCGCGATGATAACTGAGCCCAGGGAAATCATGCTTAGTAGAAAGGTAAATATAAGGATAACTCTTATCATCCCTGAACCAGATGTTATAGCGGGGCTTCAGTGCCTTGATTTGATTATTTTCAAGGATCAGTGCCTCCTTTTCAGTATGAGTCACTGTGACGTCAATGCCTTTGATCTGCGCAATCATGGCACGCGTCTTGGGGGAGGTGTCCGCGCGCGTGAAATAACTGGAAACCCTCCTTTTTAGATTTTTAGCCTTGCCGACGTAGATGACTTTGCCTGAGCCATCTAACATTCGGTAAACACCGGGCTTACTGGTCAGACTTTTAAGAAATGCAGCAGAATCGAATGAAACGGAAGCAAGTTCTGCTGATTCAGCTGCTTTGTCTCCTTTCCTTTCTGTACTAGACATATTAATTATATATTAATCAATAATTTATATTAATTAATTCAAGTAATTTCTTGAATATATCGAAAAACATTTCCTCAGTCAACCGACGTGTTTGCGTGTTATATCGACTGCAATGATAGGAATCTACTAGCCAACGGCCATTATGCAAAGCTACGACATTCCCATGACCAAAAGGATAGTCTTTTTGTTTGAGATTGAGTCCCTTGAGGATAGCTTTATGTGCAATCAAGCCTAATGCCATGATCACGGTTCCCGGCAAAAGCGTTTCCAGCTCTGCGCTCAGGAATTGATTACAAATATTTATTTCTTCCCCTGTGGGTTTATTTTCTGGTGGCAAACACTTAACTGCATTGCTGATTCTGCAATTGATTAATTCCAGGCCATCATTTGCATTGATGCCCGTTTCCTGATTTGAGAAACCAAACTTGTATAGAGCTTTATAAAGCAGAATACCCGCATGATCCCCCGTAAAAGGTCTGCCCGTCGCATTCGCACCATGCATTCCGGGTGCAAGACCGATGATGAGTAATTTCGGATCATCTACACCAAAAGGAGGTACCGGTCTCGCATGGTAATCCGGGTACTGTTCTTTTACTTGATCAAGAAAATTTGCCAGACGGGGACATTGACGGCATTTCAGATCGAAATAATCCATGTGGTTTGGAAGTTGTTCAATGATGGCACTCATCATGTGTAGCCATTATATGGTGCTGCTGATATTACACAATATGATATCGATTTATGCGACAAGGCCTACAAATTGTTCATGCAATTTGACGTGAGGATGCTGTTTGTTTGATTGCTAATGCTCGTTGGCGGCTTTTGCCTTTCAGGTTTTTAATGGGATGCTTTATTGGTGTGACGATTTCTTCGACTGTTTTGAGTTTATCTGTGATGGCCCCAGTGAGCGGTTGCCAGAATGAAATGCCCTGCTCTGTTTTGATCCTGGTTGGTTGCAATAGGTAGTTATCGCGTTTTGCATTGTACAGGCACATAGACATTGGCCCCTGTTCGGTCATGACCTTAAACGCACAAGCAGTGATTCTTTCGCTATCCAGTGCACTGTCATCCATAAAATTATGCATAAAAAAAGACATGGTGTTTATCTTGCCTTTTGATCGAAGGATTAAACGCTTTCTGATCCATATCTGATGAAACATCCATTTAATAAATAAAGTAGCGGCTACAGGTTTTTTCAAGGCATGTGCAGAACAGATAAGCAGGCTTCTAAATTTATAACGCCGATTCACTTTGATTGTTTGAAAATATTCCAGCAATTTTCCAATCGTTTCAGTATCTTCAAGTAGGTCCTGCATCTCATCGCCGAGCCGTAGGCCAATGGCATATCGGTTACACTCTGTATGGCCTGCCCTGATGGCCTTACTGTTAAGCGTCGTGCCTGCACCCGTTTCTAATTGTTTCCATACGGTATCTGGCGTGATTAACAGAGGCCTCTTACCTTCTACGCCTCGGCCTGTTTCTGCCTGCAGCTGAAAAGATACCAGGCGAATCACATCAGCATGTTTCCGGAAGAACCTCACGAGTTCGGGAATCTCGTAAAAGTTTGCGCGATGCACAGTGGTATTAAACATGATGGAAAGTCCCAGGCCGCGCGCGCGATCGATATATTTTTCACGCAAGCTGTTTAAGGCAACTTCATTGTCATAGCCTTTGATCTTCTGCGTGGTATCTACATGAAATGCAACATCGACCAGGCCGACATTTGATAATTCAGTGAGCAACTCTCGAGTCGCCTTGATGCCATTGGTCATTAATGTAGCATGCATTCCTAAACTATGAATATATTTAACGATAGCAATTAGTTCGTCTTGTTGTCGTAATGTAGGGTCACCTCCCGTGACCTGTACATTTGTATAAGCACCATAATGTTGATGAATCAGGTCAATACGGCGAAATAATTCTTCTATAGGAATATCACGTATAGCTTCAGAATGTTCTGAGAGATAACATAAGCTGCAATCCAGATTACAGCGTTGCGTAATCTCCAATGCTACACAGCCAAGGATCCAGCGCCTGCCCATTTGCTGGTTGGGCGACCAGTTGTCGGTATCTTTCATGCAGTTACAGGAATGACGCAGGCTAGCTTCGGGATCATGGGAAAGCTTATCAGGAGCAAAATTCTGAATTTCTTCCTTGTTTAATATCCCCATGATGATCTTGTTTATATTGTTACTGGACGCCATTCAAAGACCAGTCATAATCCAGATAATTAACCTTTGTCTCTTTATTTGCAATCAATGTTTGTAGTACTACATCATCTGTCATAAAAGGAGCGACATAGGCATTTATTGACCCTGCAGATGACACGAAATCTTTCTTGTACCATTTGAATATTTTAGATATCTCAATTTTGTTGTTTTCTGTGTTAAAGCGATTTTTTTCCGGATCTCGCATAAAATTTATGGTGGCATCTGTAAATTGCTGTTCAAGTTTTCCCGCCACATAAGCCTCTTTTGTCAGAGGCGGGCAACTCCTTGAGGCGCAAACGAGTACGAAATGCAGACGAGGTTCCTTATATAGTTTTCGTAGAAGATCGTGTTCAATGATGTTCAGAGTGGCTTCTTTGCCAAACAAAGTGAAAAATTTCTTTTCCCATGGACTATTTACAAATAAACCACCGTAAGCTTTGATTGAATCAACAGGATATTTTGTAAGAATCAACTGGATGGTAAATGCATTGTAGGCATTGATAAGAAAAGCCATTTGTTGTTCACGTGACCAGTTATCAAATTCATCTTTTCCTATGTACTCAATCCCGTCAGTAAACTCATCAAGTTTACTTGTGTCCGATTTGAGTTTTGTATAATCAACAAAACTCTGGTGTCCTTTGATAACAACCGCCTGTTTCAGGATTTCATTATAGATCCTATATGTATGGTCGTAGGCAAGCGCAGAATGGCTGCTGATTGAAACAATGACAAGCAATGCAGTACGAATAAATAGTTTCATCACACCCCTTAAAAAAACCTGTTTATGTTGAAGAGGTTTGTCAGTGATAGGTGAAGAAAAGTTCCTGATAAATTTAATTAATAATCACCAGTCTAATAATGTGGAGACTTCCGACACACCCCTCAGGGTGACCGAGGTCCATGCGCATTGGGATTCTCACTTTATATGCAAGGTTATCATCTAATCCCCCTACCTCTAAAAATAAAAAGGCCCCTTGTATGGAGCCTTTAATTTTTTGGCGGAGAGGGAGGGATTCGAACCCTCGAAGGGCTCGCACCCTTGCTGGTTTTCAAGACCAGTGCATTCAACCGCTCTGCCACCTCTCCAGAAGACGCGAGAGCATACCTGATTGTATTCATGACGAAAAGAGTCAAAGCCAAATACTATATCCCCTGCCCTTTGATATCTTAATTTAACCAAGTCTGGACTTGAAAATGTCCCCGTAACCCCCATACTACGTGTATATTGGTTTATTAATGTGAGGAGATTAATCCATATGAGTCAAAATCCAGTAATTGTTGTCCGCAGACCCTCTGAGTCCGTCCTGGCAACAAATAATGTAATCAAAAATACCTACATGTTGCTTTCCATGACCTTGCTTTTCAGTGCACTGACGGCCTGGATGTCGATGCAAATGAACATGCCATACATGGGTATATTAGTTACTTTAGGTGGATATTTCGGGCTTTTGTTTATCACTACAAAATTGAGAAACAGTGCCTGGGGAATTCTGTCAATTTTTGCCCTGACTGGCTTCATGGGTCTGACACTGGGCCCCATAATTAACATGTATCTACATGCCTTTTCTAATGGTGCTGAACTCGTTGCCATGGCCATGGGTGGTACGGGCGCAATATTCATTGGTCTCTCAAGCTATGCATTGACCACAAAGAAAGATTTTAGCTTCATGGGTGGTTTTTTGATGGTGGGTATCCTGACTGCCTTTCTTGCCGGCATTGCTGCCATGATTTTTAGTATTCCTCTCCTGTCACTGGCAATATCAGGTGTTTTCGTATTATTGATGTCAGGATTAATCCTTTATCAAACCAGCGAAATCATCCACGGTGGCGAGACGAATTACATCATGGCGACAATCACGCTATACATCACTATATACAACCTCTTTATGAGCTTGTTACACATATTAGGTGCTGTTGCGGGTGAAGATTAACTAAACGCTAGTCGTAGAAATCTGCATTGTTCGAGAGCCCGGGTTGATGACCCGGGCTTTTTTGTTTCTCACACAAAATCTGTGCTAGCATACGCCGCTTTGTTGTTTAGCAGTTCGCCGTAACACTGCGCTGAATACAATAAATCAGTAATAATTAACGAAATATTATAAGTAGTTAGGGGACCTTGAGATGCAGATCGGAATACCCACAGAAATAGTTGCAGGGGAAAAGCGTGTCGCGACCACACCTGAGGTAGCGGGTTGGTTACAAAAATTGGGATTTACCGTTGCCATAGAGGCCGGTGCAGGTGAAAAAGCAAAGTTTTCTGACCAGGCATACAGTGACGCTGGTGTAGAAATAATTAGCGATACCGAACATTTATGGGTTAGCTCGGACATCATCCTCAAGGTTAGAGCGCCAGAATCGTCAGAGATTGAGCATCTGTCCGCAGGCAAAACATTAATCAGTTTTATCTGGCCTGCTCAAAATGAAGACCTGATGAAGAAACTGGCTGCCAGGAATATCAATGTCCTTGCGATGGATAGCGTGCCTCGTATCTCTCGTGCACAAAAAATGGATGCGCTTAGCTCCATGGCCAATATCGCCGGTTACCGCGCCATTGTCGAGGCATCACATCAATTTGGTCGTTTCTTCACCGGGCAAATCACAGCGGCAGGCAAAATACCTCCTGCGAAAGTGCTGGTTATCGGTGCCGGTGTGGCTGGATTAGCGGCGATCGGTGCAGCACATAGCCTTGGTGCTATTGTCCGTTCATTTGATACCCGTCCTGAAGTCAAGGAACAGGTTGAAAGTCTGGGCGCGGACTTCCTGTTACTGGAATTTGAAGAAGACGGTAGTGGTGAAGGTGGTTATGCCAAGACCATGAGTGATGAATTCATCGCCGCAGAAATGGCCTTGTTTGCTGAACAAGCCAAGGAAGTCGATATCATCGTCACCACCGCCCTGATTCCAGGCAAACCTGCGCCAAAATTGATTACCGCTGACATGGTGAAATCCATGAAGAACGGTAGCGTAATTGTGGATTTGGCTGCTGAACAAGGTGGTAACTGTGAGCTAACCGTACCGCATGAACTGACCGTCACGGATAATGGCGTCACGATTATTGGCTATAGTGATCTACCAAGCCGTTTAGCAACACAATCCAGTCAACTCTATTCAACTAATCTTCGCCATCTGTTGACCGAGATGTGTCCTGAAAAGGATGGTCAAATTATCATTGATATGGAAGATGAAGCCATTCGTGGGGCAACCGTCATTAATGCAGGTGAAATCACCTGGCCACCCCCTGCTCCGAAACTCTCGGCTGCTCCGGCAGCAAAACCGGCAGCAACCGTGCCTATTGTTGTTGAAGAACCGAAAAAACCGGGACCAATCAAACAGGCATTACCAGTCGTGATTGGTGCACTTCTCTTATATGGTATGGGTTCAGTCGCTCCGCCATCTTTCATGGCACACTTTACGGTATTCGTGCTGGCCTGTTTTGTGGGCTATATGGTGGTCTGGAATGTGTCGGCTTCTTTGCATACACCCTTGATGAGTGTGACCAATGCGGTCAGTAGTATCATCATCATCGGTGCATTGATACAAATCTCTTCATCAAACACATTGCTAATGGCTGTCGCTGCATTTGGCGTCCTTATCACCAGTATCAACATCGCGGGTGGCTTCGCAGTCACCTATCGCATGTTGCAAATGTTCAGGAAATAAGGGGAAACGTCATGAGTGAAGGTTTAGTAACTGTATCTTATATTGGCGCGACCATCCTGTTCATCTTGACTCTGGGAGGCTTGAGCGATCAGGAAACAGCGCGTAAGGGCAATATCTACGGCATGATCGGGATGACTATTGCCATCTTGGCGACGGTATTTGGGCCGGAAGTTAGCAGCAATTTCCACATCATCATTATCACCATGCTGATAGGTGGCAGCATTGGTATGGTCCTCGCAAGAAAGGTGCAGATGACACAGATGCCGGAACTGGTCGCGATACTCCATAGTCTGGTGGGGTTTGCTGCGGTGCTGGTCGGATATGTTAATTTCGTGGGTGACTCGGGCCTCATGGGTGTCGAAAAAACCATTCATGAAGTTGAGATATATATTGGCGTGTTGATTGGTGCCGTGACCTTTTCCGGTTCCGTCATCGCCTTTGGCAAATTGAGTGGCAAGATTGGTGGTAGTCCAATGTTAATACCAGGACGCCACTGGTTTAACCTGATCCTGTTGATTGCCAGCATCTGGTTATGCATAGAGTTTGTACATCAGGCCGAAACTGGCGGCGGCATGACACCATTGATCATCATGACCATTATCGCCTTGACCTTCGGTATCCATATGGTTATGGCCATTGGCGGTGCTGACATGCCAGTCGTTATCTCCATGCTTAACAGTTATTCCGGTTGGGCCGCTGCGGCCACTGGATTCATGTTAAACAATGACTTGCTAATCGTGGTTGGCGCATTGGTCGGTAGTAGCGGTGCAATCCTGAGCTACATCATGTGCCGCGCCATGAACCGTAAGTTTATTGCTGTGATTGCCGGTGGATTTGGTACCGAGCCGGCTGCCGTACCTTCTGGTGATGACGAAATCCAAGGTGAAGTCAACCCGATTGAAACGGAAGAATTCACTGATCTTCTGCTGGATGCCAAGGAAGTCATGATTATCCCTGGTTATGGTATGGCTGTCGCACAGGCTCAACACACGGTCTTCGAGATGACCAAGAAATTACGCGAAAAAGGCATTAATGTCCGGTTTGGTATTCACCCTGTTGCTGGCCGTATGCCAGGCCACATGAATGTATTACTTGCTGAAGCAAGAGTGCCTTACGACATTGTATTTGAGATGGATGAAGTCAATGAGGATTTCCCAAATGTTGATATCACGGTTGTGATCGGGGCAAATGACATCGTCAATCCATCTGCGTTGGAGGATCCCAGCAGCCCCATCGCCGGTATGCCAGTGTTGGAATGCTGGAAAAGTACAACAACGGTTGTTTTAAAACGTAGTATGGCAACGGGCTATGCCGGAGTTCAGAATCCATTGTTCTTTAAGGACAACACACGCATGTATTTTGGCGATGCCAAGGAAAGTCTTGATGCTGTTTTAAAACAGATAAGCTGATCTGGAGGAGATATCATCATGGCGAATGAAGGTTATCACGAACCCATCTCTGAACTAACAGATGAAACAAGGGATATGCACAGAGCAATCACTTCCCTGATGGAAGAAGTTAGAGGCTATTGACTGGTATAACCAACGTGTAGGTGCATGTAAAGATGAAGATCTAAAAGATATCCTTGCGCATAATCGCGATGAAGAAAAAGAACATGCCGCCATGGTGCTTGAATGGATCCGCAGAAAAGATCCAATTATGGATAAAGAACTTGAGGATTATTTATTTACAGATAGAGAGATAGCGCATAAATAACTTCAAAGTCTGTATGTCATATTTAAACTCTATCTTTTAATCCTTAAGATAAAGTGTTGCGTCGACTGGTTGAAGTCGCAAGCGTAAGCAGTCATTAAGGTATCGGTTATTTATCCAGCTTGGTTATCTTTGAGCCTTCCAGTGTTAGGTTGTACATTAATCCTTTATTACTAAAAACGAATCCAACGATGGGATCTTTGAGGTTGATGGTATTTATGTCCTTGCCCGCACCAAGCGTAATCAGGGCGACTGAACCATCAACACCCGCTTCCCAACCACTGCTGTTACGAAATTTTTCCAATGCATCTTTCTTCAGGAAGATCAGCATGACCGTTTTGAACTGTGCACCAAATTGAAAGCCAATGGAGGCAGCAGCAGTGCTATAGTAATCAACAGTTTCCCCCTTGATTAATAATGCGCCTTCGCCGTATTCACCACCAATACCAAAACCCACCTTGATAACATCTGGAAAGACCAGAATTCCTTCTGCCTTTTCTATGAATTTCTCTGCGCCCATAACTTCTTCTTTAAATTTATCCAGAGAAGCAGATACTTCAATGTCAATTTCTACCTTTGAGGCAGCGTAGGACGTACCAATAAAAATGAAATAAAAGAACAACAGCACGTTCAGCTTGCTGATAATTTGAATATTGTGTTTATGCATAGCAGGTTCTCCTTAGGGGTATGTTGATATCAAATTCACATGCCCTGATTATATACTGAACGGCCGATTTTAGTCGTTAGCTGTTTATCATAATTTGCATCTGATCGTCCGTTTAATCAAGCATGAATTGAATCAATGCTCGGTCTAGATATATTTTCCTTGTGGGCTGCACAAGGCAGCCTCGCATAAACACAAACGTTCCTTAAACATTTCCTTGTTAGTATTTATCGATAAGTAAGGATCCAAAAATGTTGATTTATTCATATCTGGCTCACTATATTTTGTCTATAAGGCTGAGTTAACCTGGGCGGCACGTTTTTTTTCGCCGACAGAGACATTAATTTCTTGCTCACACCTTGGCCACCAAATTATTTTTTAATGAATCGCTTCCAGACCACCCATATAAGACTTCAAAATTTCTGGTATAGCTATGTGCCCTTCACTGTCCTGGTAATTTTCCAATACGGCGACTAATGTACGGCCAATGGCAAGTCCTGAACCATTGAGTGTGTGAATAAGCTCTGGTTTTCCGGTGTCAGGATTACGCCAACGGGCCTTCATTCGACGCGCCTGAAAGGCTTCAAAGTTACTGCAGGAAGAAATTTCCCGATATTTTTCCTGTCCGGGCAACCAGACTTCAATGTCATAGGTTTTGGTCGCTGAAAAACCGATATCTCCACCGCAAAGCGTAACAACTTTATATGGCAGATCAAGTAATTGCAGGATTTTTTCTGCGTGTCCCGTTAATTCTTCAAGGGCATCATATGAATCTTCAGCTTTGACCATCTGTACCAATTCGACTTTCTCAAACTGATGTTGTCGGATCATGCCACGGGTATCTTTGCCATAGGAACCTGCTTCACTGCGAAAGCAAGGCGTATGGCAGACATATTTACGAGGCATTGTTTCCGCTGACAGTATCTGATCTCTCGCTATGTTTGTGACCGGCACTTCCGCTGTCGGGATTAGATAGAGATCGTGTTCCTCAATGTGAAACAAATCTTCTCCGAACTTCGGTAATTGCCCCGTCCCGCGTAAACTATCTGCATTTACCAGATAGGGCACATTCAATTCTGTATAACCGTGGTCTCTGGTATGTGTATCTAACATGAATTGAATCAAGGCCCGGTGTAGACGAGCAATACCACCTTGCATAAGCGAGAATCGTGCCCCTGCGATACGCACTGCTGCCTCGAAATCCAGCAGTCCTAATGATTCCCCCAAATCGACATGATCCTTAACCGTAAAATCAAAAACCTTCGGTTCCCCCCAACGGCGTACTTCTTCGTTATCTTCTTCTGATTCCCCCTCTGGCACTGATTCATGAGGAATATTGGGTATCTCCATGATAATATCATTTAGTTCCTTTTGAACTTCATTGAGTTCCTCTTCGCTGCTTTTTAATTCATCGCCTAATGACGCAACTTCGTCGAGCAAAGCCTGAGCATCTTTGCCCTGTGATTTTGCCTTGCCGATTTCTTTTGAACGCGTGTTCCTTTGTTGCTGTAACTGCTGTGTTTTTACCTGTATTGCCTTACGTTTTTCTTCCAGAGTTTCAATGGCAACAATATCAAGCTTGAAACCTCGTTTAGTCAGCGCCTTTGCAACTTGTTCGATA
Organism: Pseudomonadota bacterium; assembly: GCA_022574295.1. Taxonomy (GTDB): domain Bacteria; phylum Pseudomonadota; class Gammaproteobacteria; order Eutrophobiales; family Eutrophobiaceae; genus SMWN01. The sequence goes on along the minus strand of JACZSJ010000023.1, from coordinate 4,383 downwards.
TCATTTCTTAATAGTTGTGGATCCAGCATGAGTGACGACTATCCTTATTTATTTTTATAAGTTTATTTTTGCAGGCCAGTAAACAATATGGCCAGGTTTTATCTTGGTGTTCAAATATTCGATGATAGGTTCGACCTTTTCTGTTTTATCAAAAAATTCAATGACGATAGGTAGATCCAGTGACATATCAATTAATGTTGATGAATGCACCTCACCAGAACTACCGAAACCTGTAATGCCCCTGAACACGGTAACACCTTGTACTTTGCTTTCATCATGTAAGTATTGCAGGAGTTCCTGCATGTGTGCCTTGGCTTCATGCAGATATATCCTGACAATGGTGACTTCAGATTCGTTCATACATTTCTCCCGACGATCATTCCCAACCAGCAACCCAATATGCACAATGTGACGCTCAAAAGAATATTTAATGCTGCCTTTAATTGCTCTCCTGATTCAAGTAAGTTCAATGTCTCAATTGAAAATGTTGAAAAAGTCGTGAATGCACCCAATAACCCAATCATCAGTCCTGCGCGCCATTCAACGCTTATATCCATCCGTTCGATCATAAACACATATAAAAACCCCATAAGAAGTGAGCCAGTGACATTGACGGTCAATGTTCCGTAAGGGAATCCCCTGCCCAACAGTACATAAATGCCATTGGACATCCAATAACGCATTAAGGCACCCGTGGCACCACCTGCAGCAATATAAACGAGTTGAGTCACGTATTTTTAAATCCGTCAGAATCTATTAGGGATTAATTTTTCGAGTATTTTATATGATATATAAGCTAATTGCCTTTTTTAGCTTGTTTATCCCTGGTTTGATTGTCCAGGTCTCTTAGTCTTGCCAATTTTTCAGCAATCTTGATTTCCAGGCCACGATCAACGGGATGATAATAATGTTGTTCATTCATCCCGTCAGGAAAATAGTGCTCACCTGCTGCATAGGCACCAGGCTCATCATGCGCATATCGATATTCCTTACCGTAATTCATTTCCTTCATGAGTTTGGTCGGCGCATTACGCAAATGTAATGGAACCTCATGTGAAGCACTATTTTTGACATCACTCATCACTGCGTTATAGGCTTTATAAACGGCATTACTTTTTGCCGCACAGGCCAGGTAGACGATTGCCTGGGCGATGGCTAACTCCCCTTCTGGTGATCCCAATCGTTCCTGAGTTTCCCAGGCATCCAACGCAATTCGTAATCCACGTGGGTCGGCATTACCAATATCTTCCGAGGCCATACGTACCACTCTGCGTGCGATATAAAGCGGATCGCAGCCACCATCCAGCATTCGAGCATACCAATACAAGGAAGCGTCAGGCGAGGACCCCCTGACCGATTTATGTAGTGCGGAGATCTGATCGTAAAAAGCTTCGCCACCCTTATCGAAACGACGCACACCGCCACCGCTTATTACTTCTTCAATCAATTCGTTACTGATGGTATTTTTTTCTGATAAATCAGACGCGATCTCTAATAGATTTAATGCCCTTCGCGCATCACCATCAGCAATTTCTGCTAGTTTCTGTATTGCCGATTCTTCAAGTGTCAGCCCTTGATCAGCAAGTCCATTCTCCTGATCCGTTAATGCCTTTTGTAATATGGTTTTAATATCGTCCACATCCAAAGACTTCAGGACATAAACCCTCACACGTGACAAGAGTGCGTTGTTCAATTCAAAAGATGGATTTTCTGTGGTGGCACCAATGAACGTCACCGTACCATCTTCGACATAAGGCAAAAATGCATCTTGCTGTGATTTATTAAAACGATGTGCTTCATCGACAAAAAGGACAGTGTCCTTGTCATAAACTTCTCTATATTGTTTTGCCCGTTCAATCGCAGCACGAATGTCCTTCACACCACTGAGCACTGCTGAAAGTGAAATAAATTGTGCATCACATGAGTTTGCAATGATTCGGGCAAGTGTTGTTTTACCAGTGCCCGGTGGTCCCCAGAAGACCATAGAATGTAAACGACCACTTTCAATCGCAGTTCTTAACGGTTTCCCCGGGGCCAGAATATGTTGCTGGCCGGCAAAATCATCCACCGACTGAGGGCGCATGCGATCTGCAAGTGGATGATAATCTGGAGCTGACGTCATTGTTTTAATTTATTTGTGGCTTAACTTGGTTAGCGTTACTCTATGTTTATATCCGGAGATTTGATTTTCACCATTTTAAGTACTATCCCTACAGATAGAAACAGAAGATTTTCCACTGAGGATTGTTTATGGACACATCATTTCATATCGTAAAAGATCTTTTCCTGCAAATTGGGCTGCCAAATGATAACCATGATATAGATAATTTTATTCGTGAAAATAAGGGTATTCCTGCAAACATCCCAATTTGGGAGGCAGATTTCTGGACTCAATCACAAGCCGCTTTTCTCAGGGAGTCCTATGATGAAGATTCTGACTGGGTTGAAGCTGTTGATCACCTGGATTCACTTTTGCGAGATTAATATTTTATTCAGCCAGCAAAATTAAATCCATTAAGACTCACTCTGTGAGCCTACCCCAGAGATCATAATCTCCAGAGGATTCAATCAGTACCTTAACTTGATCCCCAGGGTTTAAATGTCCCGTGTTATCAATAATCACTTGCCCATCAATTTCAGGGGCATCGGCATGACTGCGGCCAATGGCCTCATTGTCAATCAACTCGTCAATTATTACCTCAAGCGTTTGCCCTATTTTATTTTTAAGCTTTTGTGCGCTGATCTGATTTTGTTTTTCCATAAACCGCTGCCAACGCTCCTGTTTGACTTCTTCCACGACAGCATCAGGAAATTCATTGGCTTTGGCACCATCGACATTAGAATATTTAAAGCACCCTACTCTATCTAATTGTGCCTCATCCAGAAATCCAAGTAATTCACTGAAATCTTCTTCTGATTCACCCGGGAAACCGACAATGAAAGTCGATCTAATCGTGATGTCAGGACAAATATTCCGCCAGGCATTGATTCTTTGTAATGTATTTTCCGCTGCTGCAGGTCGTCTCATTAATTTCAGTATACGTGGGCTGCCATGTTGAAAAGGCACATCCAGGTATGGCAATACCTTCCCCTCATTCATCAGTGGGATGATTTTATCCACATGGGGATATGGATAAACATAATGTAGACGCACCCATATACCCAGTTCCCCCAGTGCACGGCATAGATCCATGAAATCGGAATTGTAGGCCTCTCCTCGCCAATCACCAGACTGGTATTTAATATCAGAACCATAGGCACTGGTGTCCTGGGAGATGACCAATAATTCTTTAACTCCTGCTCTTGCCAATGCCTCTGCTTCTCGCATGACATCATCAATAGCTCTACTAACGAGTCTTCCGCGCATGGATGGGATAATACAAAAACTACATTTGTGGTTACATCCTTCCGAGATCTTCAGGTAAGCATAATGTCTGGGCGTTAATTTGATTCCCTGTTCCGGGACCAAATCCGTATAGGGATTATGTGCTGGTTTAGGCGCATGTTCGTGTACTGCGGCAACCACCTGTTCATATTGTTGCGAGCCAGTAACACTGAGTACACCAGGATGTGCTTCCCGAATTAGCTTTTCATGCACACCTAAGCAACCAGTGACGATTACCTTGCCATTCTCTTTGATGGCTTCACCAATGGCTTCAAGCGATTCATCTATAGCACTGTCGATAAATCCACAGGTGTTGACGACGACGACATCAGCACCGTGATACGAATTAACGATATCGTACCCATCAACGCGTAATTGCGTGAGAATACGCTCTGAATCTACCAGTGCTTTTGGGCACCCAAGGCTGACAAAACCAACTTTTGACACAAATTTTCCCTATATAAACCATCTATATTGTTGTTTAGGCAAGGCATTCTACCGGAGAGCTGGTATTGAGGCTAAAAAATTAATTATCAGCAAATAATTGCCAAAAAATAATTGATCCAACAGGCAGATAACTATAGTCTAGCGCACCTTCGATGTAGTCATACCCATGCCGGATTAGCTCAGTTGGTAGAGCACCCGCCTTGTAAGCGGAAGGTCGAGAGTTCGAGTCCCTCATCCGGCACCATTCAATTTCTAGAGCAATATTTTAATACTTAATATTATTTCTGCATTTACATACGAACTCTCGTTCATGTCTATGGGTCGAGAGCTGACGATGACCTTCCGTGGTCATCGCCCTGCGGGCAGTTAAAGCTGCCCAATTTTGTTCCAGACAAAATTGTCAAATCCCTCATCCGGCACCATCTACAATTGGCGAGTCATTGGATTGCAAGTCAGGCATATTTTATGTGGAATTACTCTTTAACTCTTTCGATATTCTCATGGATAAAGCTGTTGATGAATGAGAGCGCCATCGTATTGAGCTCAAAAAA
>JACZSJ010000093.1 GCA_022574295.1 Pseudomonadota bacterium | reverse complement strand
TCAGGTGACTAAAGCAAGATCTGGGGATTGTGACCATCGGCATCCGCAATCTGTAAGGAAAAAATTTTGCTGCCGTCTCGTTTTTTATTCACAGTGATATAAGCAATGCGGGTTGCGAATGCACCTCGTACACCAATCAACTTTTCATAAATAATATCGCTGATTTCGTGCGCCGTGGTTCTTAATTGCGCCTTCGTTGAAGGCAGTCGAAATCCGGCAATTTGTTTTTCTTTATAGACGTCAATGAGTCTAAATTCTACTTCATATTCACCCGCGTCGGTTAATACCAGTTGGCCGATCACAAGGTTCTCCATACCCAGCAAACGCCAGTCCTTAAAATTAACATCCTGATATTCGGCAGGGCGCTGGGGCAGATCCTTAAAATCCATTGCTTCAAATCGTGCACTGCGTTCCAGATCACCTGCGATAATTTCTGATAAGTCGATGGGAGCTACTGAAGCCTGTGACCAACCGAAGGGAACAATAGCAACCGGGATCGGATTTTCCACCCCCTGTTCGATGGTGATATCAAGGGCAATGACATTATTTAATATAAACAAGGCACTGCTAAATATTATAATCCTGGCCGTTCTTAGTTGCATTCTTATATTCATTCTCAAAAATCTTAATTTGTTGGTTTGAAGGTAATGGTATTGTCTCTAAAATGACGTTCGAAAATTATTAAATCATCTGGTACTGGTAGCGGTGAAGCCTTTCGGGTTGCATTCTCAGCACGTCTGTCAAAAATATCGTGACCACTTGATTTCGCGATACTCACGTCTATAATTTCACCGCCAGGCGTCAAACGCACACGCAGTACACATTCCAGGCCATCTGGCAATCCTGTCTTATTAAACTCATTTTCAATACTGCGTACCATGCTAGCGGCAATTCTATTTATTAATATCTGATCTTTTGAAGCTTGTTCTGCGGCTTCTTCGGCATTCATTGCATCAGCAAGTTCCTTTTCACGCTGTTTTCTTTCGGCTACTTTTTTTTCCTCAGCTACTCGTTCCTTCCGTGCTTCTTCCTCGGCCTTAAGCTTGGCTGCCTTCGCTTCAGCTTCTTTTATCTTTTTCTCTTCGAGTTGTCGTTTTTTCTCAAGTTCCACTTTTTCTTTTTTCAGCTTGGCAATGTGGGCCTGTTCCTCTTTACGTTTTTTTTGTTCCTGTTCTTTTTCCTTTTTTGCCTCGGCCAGTTTCTTCTCTTCTGCCTTACGTTTGTTTTCTAGATTTCTTGCCTTTTTCCCCAGTTCATCCAGCCGTTTTTTTTCTATTTTGTGTTTATCTTCTTCGATTTTTTTAATTCGTGCTAGTTCAAGTTCAACCTGTTTTCTGTCAACGGCTACTGCCTGGACAACATTTACATCTTGCCGAATTTGAGTTTTTGGTTGCGGCGTAAATTCAAAACTGAATATTACCAATACGCCAACGACCAGATGCAGTATTAATGAAAGCACAGTAGAACTGAGTGTCGTAAACCAACCAGATCTCATTGGACATTAATTCTCCTGAGGTTCAGTTATCATGCCGACACTGGGGACACCTGCGCTCTGCAACAAGGCCATCAGTCCAATAACGCGTCCATAAGGAACGTTGGTATCAGCGCCCACTAATACCGGAATACCAGGCTGATATTTTAACAGGGCATTAACGCGATTCGCCAAAGCTTCAGTACTAATAGGTTTGTCCTGATCCTCGCCATAGTTAATATAGAAATTTCCCGCCGCATCAACAGTAATAATTACTGGTTCTTTATTGTGTTCTGTCTGTAATGGCTTCGATGGAACCTGTGGCAGATCGACTTTTACTCCCTGACTGAGCAAGGGCGTGGTGATCATAAATATCACTAGCAACACCAACATTACATCAATGTAGGGAACCACATTGATATCAGCCATAGGTTTTTTGCGTATACGTTGTCTCATCTTTGGAAGTGAAAGGTGAAAGGTGAGAAGTGAAAAATAAAGGACGCCCCGTGATTTGTACAAGTCATACCCTGGTATACGCTTGTCGATATCTGATATTTTATTTGTAACATTGCACGTTTCACCTTTAACTTTTCACATCCTAAGCATGTGCATGCCGGTGAAGAATCGACGAAAATTCATCCATGAATATGTCGTAGCGACTGATCAATCTTTCAACATCATTTGAATAACGATTGTATGCAATTACGGCTGGTATCGCGGCAAACAAACCCATGGCGGTGGCGATCAAGGCTTCGGCAATGCCTGGCGCAACCAGTGAGATGGAAGCTTGTTGTACATTTGCCAGGGCACGAAAGCTGTTCATGATGCCCCATACCGTGCCGAACAAACCAACATAGGGGCTGGTTGATCCGACAGTCGCCAGAAAAGAAAGATTGGTTTCAAGGACGTCGATTTCCTTGTTCATGGCGATGCGCATGGCACGTTGTGCACCTTCAATAATGGCATCTGCTGGAGTATTTTTCTGGCTCCGCAAGCGGGCAAATTCCTTGAAACCTGCTTCAAATATTTTTTCCATGCCCGTCGAAGGGTTTCTGCTATTGGAAATACGATTATAGAGCGGGGAAAGATCTTCCAGTGCCCAAAATTGACCTTCAAATTTTTCAGCTTCCTTTTTTGCCTTGCTCAACATGCCCCATTTATTAAAGATCATGGTCCAGGAAACAATGGATACAAGGAGCAATGACAACATCACCATTTGTACCAGCAAACTTGCGTTAAGAATTAAATGCAAATAACTAAGATCAGTTGCAGTCGACATTAATTCAGCTCCAGTAAAATTGTTTCAGGGATAGATTCGGGTTTCATCGTGTTGCTGTTGAGGCAGGCAATCTTGATCTCAGCTTTACAAATAGTTTCTTCCGATTGATTAAAAATAATCTGTTCAAAAACCAGGCTAGCTCTTCGTGACTGGATAATCCGGGTTTTGATATTAAGCAACTCGTTAAAAAGAGCGGGCTTATGATAATCAATACTTATTTTTCGCACGGCAAATAATATTTCATCTTTCTCAATCAGTGTGTGCTGTTCAAATCCGATATGGCGTAACCATTCAGTGCGAGCACGTTCCATAAAGTTGAGATAATTACTGTGATAGACAACACCGCCTGCATCGGTGTCTTCGTAATAAACACGTACTTGCAGGGTAAATTCTTTTTTACCGGTCTCATTATTCATCAAATAAATCCGTTTCTGATTCAGTCATCCCTGGTTCGATCGTTCTGGGCGCATCCAGTCCAAAATGCAGATAGGCAGTTTTTGTCGCGGTACGCCCTCTTGAAGTGCGCATCAAAAAGCCCTGCTGGATCAGGAAAGGCTCAAGCACATCCTCAATGGTGTCACGCTCTTCACCAATGGCCGCAGCGAGGCTGCTGAGCCCAACAGGCCCCCCGTCAAACTTCTGGATGATGGCCAGCAATAGTTTACGATCCATCACGTCAAAGCCATGCACATCGACATTCAACATATCCAGTGCCTTGTTCGCTACCGTCTCTGTGATGTCACCATCACATTTGACCTCAGCGTAGTCTCGGACACGTCTCAGTAAGCGATTGGCAATACGTGGCGTGCCTCTTGAACGTGCAGCAATTTCCCCGGTACCGGCATTGTCTATTTTCACCTCCAGGATATTGGCGGAACGTTTAACAATACTGGACAGTTCATCGGCGCTGTAAAATTCCAGTCGCTGTACAATGCCGAATCGATCCCTGAGCGGTGAGGTCAACAGGCCTGCGCGGGTGGTAGCCCCGACCAGAGTAAAGGGCGGCACATCCAGTTTAATAGCCCTTGCGGCGGGGCCTTCGCCAATCATAATATCAATCTGGTAATCTTCCATGGCAGGGTAAAGCACTTCTTCAACGACGGGACTCAGACGGTGAATTTCATCAATGAATAAGACATCGTTGGGCTCCAGATTGGTCAGCAATGCTGCCAAATCACCCTGTCGTTCCAGCACAGGCCCGGAGGTCTGGCGCATGTTAACGCCCATTTCATTGGCAATAATATGCGCTAATGTCGTTTTCCCCAGGCCGGGGGGGCCAGAGATTAATACGTGATCCAGGGGTTCATGGCGTTGACGTGCGGCACCTATGAATATCTCCATTTGTTCATGGACAGACTGTTGTCCGATATAATCTACAAGCCGTTTCGGGCGCAGGGTATTATCTGCTGCAACATCCTCAGCGGTGCTTGTGGAGACGATATTTGGATTAGGCTCGGCAGTCATCATTACTTGGTATGCTATTTTCCCTGTTAACGCTCCAATATGCCAATCGGGTTAATCTCTATTTACCATATTACGCAGGAATGATGGCGAGATTATGTCAGAAGGCTGGAAATCTACTGTCTGTCAATCAATATGACTCATAATTCACTGGCCATTATTTTTTCACGAAGGCCCTGAGTGCTTCGCGAATGATCTCTTCGCTGGTCAATTCATCTGTGGCGACGGCGAAGACTAAACGACTGGCCTCCTGAGGTTTATAACCAAGCGCGATCAGTGCGCTGACGGCATCGTCAGACTGGCTGCTTGCTCGGCCTGGTGCATTATCTGCTGATCTACTGGTAATGGAACTTAACTCCCAGTCTTTCAGGCGGTCACGCATTTCTATGATGAGCCTTTCCGCTGTCTTTTTACCCACGCCTGGCAGCCTGACCAGGCTATCTGCATCACCATCACGGATGCATTGTGCAAAATGGTCGGCTTCCATCCCGGAGAGTATGGTCAGTGCCATTTTTGCACCGACCCCATTGACCTTAATCAAGGTCCGAAACATGGTTCGTTCATCATGTGTGGCAAAGCCAAATAGCAGGTGTGCATCATCTCGAATTGCCAGATGGGTGAATAAGGTGACTTCCACGTTGATGTCGGGGAGCTTGTAGAAAGTGGTCATGGGCGCTTCAATTTCGTAAGCAACCCCCTGTACATCGACCAGTAAATGCGGCGGTTGTTTGTGGATTAATATGCCGCGTATCTGGCCTATCATTATACGTCTCCGGTCATACTAGCCGCCCACCCTTGACACCGCGGACCCCTTCAATGCGCATCAGGATATCTCTGGAATGGCCATGACATAGTGCAACCGCCAGGGCATCTGCCGCATCTTCCTGCAGATCCTCCTGTAGGCATAGCAGGATCTTCACCATATGTTGCACCTGCTCTTTTTTGGCATGACCTTTCCCCACGGTCGCTTGTTTGACCTGATTTGCCGTGTATTCAAAGACTTCCAGTCCTCTGGTGGCACAGGCAGCAATGGCCACGCCACGGGCTTGCCCGAGCTTCAATGCTGAATCTGCGTTCTTATGCATGAACACTTTTTCGATAGAAACTTCATCGGGTTGATAGCTTGTAATGGTCTCATCAATTTCCCTGAAGATTTGGTGCAATTTTTCAGCCAGTGTCTCACCTTTGATTCGGATACAACCATTGGCGACATGTTTGGCATGATTACCTTCAATATCAATCACGCCATAGCCGGTAATTCGTGAACCTGGATCGATACCAAGTATCCTGGTCATCACGGCTATTGCACTCGACGACTCTTTGTTAAAAATATTCTCTCAATGCTCATGTATTAATTATACATTCCGCTTGTTCGATCATTTTTGCCTCGATTCGTAATCACTCATGACGCCGTGATCAATCCAGTTGTGCCAGCACATCATCGGGAATATCTGCATTGGAATAAACTTTCTGTACATCATCCAGATCTTCCAGCACATCAAGCAAATGTAACATGGTCTCTGCATTTTTAAGATTCAGCGTCGAAGAGCTTGAAGCATGCATGGTCACCTCGGCATTTTCCGGTTCAAGTCCTGCAGCAATCAAGGCTTCTTTCACATCGACAAAATTATCCGGTTCGGTAATCACATCTATCGAGCCATCATCATTGGTAACGACATCCTCTGCGCCACCTTCCAGCGCGGCATCCATAATGGCATCTTCGTTTGCACCAGAAGGATATGAAATCAGCCCTACCTTGGAAAACAGATAAGCCACTGAGCCATCTGTGCCCAGGTTGCCATTATATTTGGAAAAGGCATGGCGTACTTCGGCAACGGTACGGTTCTTGTTATCCGTCATGGTATCTACTATGACAGCGACACCACCGGGACCATATCCTTCATAGCGAATTTCCTCAACATTTTCACCTTCACCACCACCGGCACCGCGCTTGATTGCCCTTTCTATCGTGTCTTTAGGCATGCTCTGGGATTTGGCGCTATCAATCGCTGCACGTAACCTCGGGTTGGCATCCGGATCCCCGCCACCCATTTTAGCGGCAATGGTGACTTCGCGGATTAATTTAGTGAATAGCTTTCCTCGTTTGGTGTCTTGTCGGCCTTTTCGGTGTTGGATGTTTGCCCATTTACTATGTCCTGCCATTGGTGTCTTCCAGTGTGGTTGTCTGGTTTGAAATTGGTGGGGATTTTAGCATTTGTGGGCTGACTTGTTATGCTCGTTCATCAATTAAATACTTTCGCAACTGCCTTTCTCCCCGTATAACATAAAGTATATATACTTTGTTTTGTTCATTATCACTACGATAAAAAATACGGCATGGCCCAACGATGATCTCCCGATATCGTGAATGTTCTAACTCTGGAGGAATACGGCCCGATTCCGGGAACTGCTCAAGACGTTCAACACTGGAAAATATTTGCTGGATTAGGCGCTGTGCAGCACTGAATTTATCAAGTGCTATGTAGTCAGCGATTTCATTGAGATTAGATAAGGCAGGCTCGGTCCAGATTACTTGAGCCATTTGCTCATTGATTCTTTTGCTTCCGTTTGACTAAGGGTGCGATTTTCCAAAATGGCTGTTTCGCCCCGGGCCACGCCTTCGAGAATGCGCAGTCGGTTTTGCATAAATTCAAAGTCCTCGACATCAACAAGGTAAGCCGATGGTTGACCGTACTCGGTGATTAAAACCGGCTCTTTAGACTCATGTAAATCGGCCAGGATCCTGGTTGCCTGTCGTTTCAGTGTGGTGACGAGTTCTACCTTCATAAAGTGATACTAAACTATCACTTTATGTTTAACAAGGGCTGGAAGTGGCTTAGAGATTGAGTTAAGTGGCAGTTTGGTGTTCTTTCTGAGTGTTAGTTTTGTCCTGTGCTGCGAGGTCACTGATCGCGCTAATACAATCATATCCATTTAATATTCGTCATTCCCGAGGAAGCGGGAATGACGTGCATGGATGCACTAATGTCGCGGTGATATGGATATCAAAGAGCGACCCAGTCAAAATTAGACATCATCATTCTTTTTAGTTTCTA
>JACZSJ010000092.1 GCA_022574295.1 Pseudomonadota bacterium | reverse complement strand
CGCATTTAACCGGAAGATTTTAGTTTTTAACTGGCTTTCATTCATGTAGGCAATACTCGCTTGATTTTTAAATGTTTGTTTACCGTCTGTTGAATATAGACCTCATTACAGGAAAAACAAATTGTAAGGGTTTTAATCGGTTTTATACATTAGTTAATTACTCTTCTCGTAATTGTGACATCCATTCCTCAAACATTTCTTTTATCTGTTCTTCATTTTTCCTGTTCCGTATTAGTATTTCAATATTTATGGTTGTTTTTGTGCAGCTTGTGCATTTCCAGCAGATAGCCAGCAACAGCGATAGTGATAATGATTAAGACAAGTATCATCGGCGCAAAAGGACTGATATCCGCTACCTGTTCGTGTAATTCCTTCAGGAGAATTGCCCAGCCCAGAGACGCAATCATGGTTCCGAACAGTACCACGAACATATTTACCCACGGTCTTAATCCCAGGAAAAAGCCGATCACAGAGCCAATCACGGGGCCAGTCATCCAGAAAGGAATGCATACGAACAGTAATAGGCCAGGGATACCATAGCGTTGGATCTTTGCCTCATTTGCCTCCGCTACTTCTTCAATTTTACGCATGAAATTATTCAGTACCTTGAAAACCAAAAGATTTCGCCAAGCTAAGACAAACAGGGGATATATGAGCATTACCATGATTATCTCTATTGCGAGGTTGATCGGAATAACGATCAGATGACCAAAGTCTAGTGAATAACCAAACGACATTCCGGCGGCTCGCCCGAACAGGATATGGGTCGCCGTCATGCCAACATAGACTTGAAAGGTATTCGGTGATATGAAATAGCTGGCTGCCAGGTAAATAACATAGAGCAACAACAGTATGAGACCGAAAATAAGAATACGACCTTCAGTAGTATCGAATGGTCTGAAACGACCTTTTATCTTTGTTGTACTTGCAATTTTTTCCACACAATTAAGTTTAGATTAAAAAAAGAGGCGGAGTGAATAATAATTGCAAATCAAAGGGGTCAGTGTCGATTGATTCTTTGTATGCGTCCTTGTTTGTTTACCGTCTGTTGAATATAGGCCTCTTTAGGGAAAGATCAAGAATAGGCGGGTTGTTACTGCTTGTCGTGGTTGATTCTAGCCATTCAGAGACATCATCTGCGAGTTCCAACCATCGTTGTTCTCTAATGACCCAATGAGCAAATTGTAAGGGGCTTTAATCGGGTTTATTAATAAACCGTACCGTTTGCTAACAAACATAAGTTAAAAAACTAATATCATGAAGCAAGATTTTTATGTAAGTTAAATCCCGCATACTGGTCACCCGATATACAAACCATTGCAAAATTGCTATATATATAGTGACTTTATCTCATTATTTAGCATTATCTAATGGAGTATAAATAATGGTACGAACCTCATTAACTTCTATCCTTTTTGTATTTGTAGCAAGCGCAGTGTATGCGACTCAGGATGATTTTTATTCGGAATCGGCTTCAATTGAATCGCGCCCGATTTTTATTGGCGAGAACCTGCTAATCGCCAGGGGAGGTCCGCCAAAAGACATCGATTCCAGGGGCAAGGGAGGATCTTCAAAAGACAAAAGTTCCAGGGGCGAGGGAGGCAACCGTGGTGGAGGCTCCGGCAGAGGGCACAATAAAAACTTTCCCGGTGTTGAAAACGGTAAGCACATTTTCGCGAAAAGCGCTCTTCCGATTTGGGCGCACGATTGCGGTCTGCCCCCCGGACTGGCTAAGCAGAACAAGATCCCACCCGGATGGGAAAAGAAATGCCGGAGTGGATTAAAGTATTATGATCACGAGCAGGAGTTTCGACTGGAACTTTTTAATTTTTACGGCATTAGCGTAGGCGCCACCGTCGAGGTGGGCTCCCAAATTTATCGAACCCTCGAATCGATGGATGAGGCGGACTGCCAGGTCACGTCTGTGGCCTCGGCAGGCGATGTGCTTGAAGGCGCTGCCGTGGGGGCCGTATACGGAGGACTTGTCGGGGCAGCCACCGGGGCGGTCGTTGGAACCGTCACCGATAAGGATATCGGAGATAGCGCCTTGTACGGCGCCGGTGCCGGAGCCTTAACCGGAGCGGTAGTCGGGGGGATTATCAGCAGTCAGAAATACAAAAGTGATTACAATCATTGTATGCAGAGCCACGGTTACGACAGTCAGGCATCTGATGTATCAAGAGAGCAATCAGTAGCCGATAGTGAAATTGAAGAAAAGAAATGGTGGAAATTTTGGAAATAGAACCTAAGTTCGGTGTCAGGTCTTGGGTAGCTCCTTTGTTCCTGCAACTGCTACATTAATGCGTCCATGCATGTCATTTTGAATTGTCATCCGTGTTTCGAGTAAAACGTTTTAGTTTTTTATTTCGCCTATTAAGCGGTCCGCATCTTCTTCCAGTGCTTTGACCAGAAAATCAAATACCGTTCGAATCCGTGCACTGCTGTTGATTTCCGCATGGGTGACTAGCCAAATCTCTCGTCCATAATTAAATTCCTTAATTAAAACACGATGTAAATCTGAATGCGGATCAGCGGTTAAACAGCAAAGTACGCCACATCCTAAACCTGCACGAGTCGCCTCGACGATTTCCATGTGGCTATTCGAACGATGCCGGATATTATCCTGATTAAATAATGTTTCTAATTTTTTAATCAGGGAATACCGCTGCATTTGTTCATCAAATCCCACGTGATAATGGTTTTTTAGATCTGCTCTTTGCTCAGGAACTCCATGCTCGTCCAGATAGGATTGGCTAGCATAGAGACCAAAGAACAACATACCCACTTTGCGACAAATTAAATCTGGCTGCTCTGGTCTGGCGAGTCTGACGGCAATATCTGCCTCTCGACGAAGCAGATCAACGTTTCTGTTATTGATATTAACTTCAATTGAAAGATGTGGAAATTGCACATGAAATTTACTCAGTTTTTGTGGCAGCCACTGAATACCAAGATCTTCAATCAAGGAAACGCGCACATTACCCTGGAGCTGCTGATTAGCGCCAGTGGCGGCCCGTTCTATTGCCAGGGCTTCTTCTTCCATCTGCTTTGCATGATTTAAAATGCTTTCACCCACCTTTGTTAATGAAAGTCCCTGGGCTGTTCGATTAAACAACACGGCACCCAGTTGTTGTTCCAATTGCTCTATCCTGCGGCCCACTGTGGGTTGACTTATGTTCAGGCGACGTGCTGCTGCAGATAGACTCCCCGTCTCCGCGACCGTGACAACATTTTGTAATGCCCGCCAATCCATATCTATTCTCGTCTATTTAAGGTCTATTCATATATGTATATCTGTTAAACAATTATAGGTGAAGACTATTCATAAATATATATCATAATGTAACTATCTTTTCATTCATTTACGAAAGAGGTCAGGCATGAAGCAGATATTGAATAGAATTAGTTTAGTACTCATCCTTACGCTAGCGAATACCAGCATAGCTCAGGCGGATTATGGTAGTGATCAGAGAGATGTCTTTTGGTTTTCATCCAGTACATCCAGTTTACTCAATCGCAGCAGTGTAGAACTGGCGACAAAACATGTTGGCCGTGGTATTCAATTTGCACATCAAGCACTGGCCAAAGAATTAAATCCGATGGATGAACTCATCGCCTACCATAATCTGTGTATCGGTTATTTGGCATCTGATAGAACAGAATATGCAAGCCAATTCTGTGCCCGTGCTTTTGAGCTTGCGCAGGGCCCATACAGTGTCATAAAGATTCGTGGTGCCTTGCGATTACAAGGGTTGGATAAGAATGATATTACGCAAATAACATTATCCCCTCTGGAAGTGATAATCAGTAATATTCAACAACAAAAATCGGAAACACGTCTTACATTGTTGATGAAATAATTAATATAAAATGTGTAGTGCGGATAAAATGGATTGTTGGCGATTGATTATTGAAAATCAATTCTAAAATACATAGTGAGTGAGAGTATAGACTACGCATTATCAAGGCGTCACAGTAATTAATTTTCTTTTCCTAAATCAAGGGGTCAGAGTATTTGAAAAGATCTGTGATTCCTTCTGTCATCCGTGTTTCGAAAATATGTACCCCAAGGGCAGGCTACGCGCTTCTCGACATTTACCGCTTACGCTGTCCATGCTCACGCGGAATTTGTACTTCCTGTACATCCTCTACTACTGCATGTGTATAGGCGTCCTTGTTTGTTTACCGTCTGTTGAATATAGACCTGTTTAGGGAAAGACGACTGCAAGGATGCAGGAGGTACGATTACAAGGATGTAATCGGTAGAGTCGCGTCTGGAACGGAGACCGAGTGAAATAATAGGGGACAGACCACAATATTTTTTTGTGACTACGTAAGTTGTAAAGCATAAAGCCAATTCACAATAAATATCTAGTGTTTTGTGTAAAGAACATCAAATCATGTCAAACTATAAAATTGGTTGAAGAATCCGGAACTGAATAATGACGATAGGTCGAAATGAAGCCTGTCCATGTGGAAGTGGCCTAAAGTATAAAAAATGTTGCCTCGGCAAGAATGCAACAAGATCTGTTTTACATACACTCTTACTGGCTTTTGGCGGAGTGATCCTGCTTGTTTGTATAGTGCTGGTCATTAAATCTATACGTGACTATGAACCGAGTAGTGGATCAAAACGTATTTGGTCTGAAGAGCATCAGCATTGGCATCAGGCACAGTAAGAATTAATTGGGGTCAGAGCCTGACAGCACCCTATTATTAATGAAAAAAGCCCCGCGGTTAGCGAGGCTTTATCAGACTAAAAAACCGTCTAAATTGGTCTATTGTGCAACGACGTTGGTTGCACTGGGTCCTTTAGCACCCTGCTCGGTATCAAAGTTCACACTTTGACCTTCGGCAAGTGATTTGAACCCATCAGCGTTAATAGCGCTATGATGAACAAATACATCAGAGCTGCCGTCAGTCGGTGTTATAAATCCAAATCCTTTACTATCGTTAAACCATTTTACTGTACCTGTAGCCATTTTTGGTTACCTCTTTAAATTATTAAAAAACAATGTATTAGCATGCTAGTTGTTGTGGAATTATTACGGGAGGAGCTGCTGTTTTACACTGCGAGGAACTACCGGGAACCGCTACAAAAAATTGCTAATGGAGACACCATATAGCAATCTGTACAGAAAGACTATCTTTTTACAAATAAAAACGGAGTGCTTGCATCTGAGGAGGAGTCCATATACGGACGTTCAAAACATCAACGCGAATGATAATTTCTTATGCTTATGGTTTTAACCGTTTTATTACAAGAGCTTGACCGTTTCAGGAATAATTCCTCTCCTCACCAGCTTCGGGAACGTCTTATTGCCACGCGTGTCTTACAATTATGAACAAGGCACCGGAGTGGTCACCATGCAGAGTCGCTGTTATAAAACCATACTGACTCTGTTTGTGCGAATTGCAGTCTTTCTTGCTCTTAGCATCCCAGCAACTGGTTATACTGACAACTCTGTTGGATCATCCTCCGGCTACCGTAGTTCTCACGGTATCTCCAGTGGCCATCGCGGTCTGGCCAGGGGTCATAGAGTGCACTCAACTCATCGGCTGAATAGTCGCAATAGCCATTTTGCCGCAATTAAACAGAAAAAATCTGTCGGGTCTACCTCTGGAAACCGTAGTTCTCAAGGACTTTCCAGTAGATCTCACAATCTTAATAAAAGCCAGGGGCTCCAGTCATCGTCCAGACATGAGAGAAATCACAAACAACGGGAAAATGTAGATAGCCATAATAAACAAGGGCACAGCAATCATAACAATCGACTTGGGACTGTCGGACAGCAAATAATTAATGGCCGGAATAAACGCTTTAAAACCCAGAATAATCCTGGCCTGCCTGCCTCTAAATTGCAAAATCGCTTAATACGCAAAAATCTAGGACTGACTAAAAGTATCAAATCCCAGGTAAATCCCAAACAGATAGCCGCTATCAAACCGGGGGAAATCAAGAGAAATGTTGTAACTACTAATCCACTGAAAAGATTCAAACGACATAAAGCAAGAGGACAGCATGGAAGTAATTTAGACAAAAAAGGCACCGTGTTTCAAACACAGCATAAACAACACAATAGCCATTCACGTCGTAATCAACAAAGACATCACGGACATCACAAACAAAACAGGCATTTCACTCGTTCTAGTTTCTCTCCCTTTGTTTTTTTCAGCTATAGTAGTCATTACTACCCGTATAGTTATTATCCCTACGCTTATCCTTTTTACAGATCCTACGGATATAGTTCTCCCGCTTATAGTTACGAGGAACCCGTTTATTCAACAAGTAAACCCTACGGGACAGACAGTCCAGGCTGGATCTACCTTGCCCGGAGAAATTTCCAGGCGGCGATCAACGTATTTGCTAAAGATATACAATCATTTCCAGACGCAGGGATACCAAAGGTCGGTTTTGCGCTGGCCACCGCAGCCGCTGGTAACATGACAGAAAGCGTACTGGCCATGCGTGAGGCATTTAATGTTGATCCAGATTCCATCCGTTACATCTATTTTGATGAAAAAGTACTCCCGATCATTGATGACCTAATCGAAAAATATGAATATGTATTACAACAGAGCAACAAACGCCCAGATGAGGCCTTTATGGTGTCTGCACTACATTACCTGAAATATGATTACGGGAATGCCCATGAGGCAATAAATCGTGCGATAACGGATGGCGACAAAAGTTTAAGCCTGGGGAAGCTGCATAGATTAGTTGATGAACAGTTTTCCAATGAATATGCCGATGAAGACAACTGAAAGGAGTCAGGCTCTAATACAAAATAATGTCTGCTTAATACTGCCACCTCAACTGGTCAACGCAACACATGCATTAAATCTCTCTGCCGGTGTTTGAAATTCTAACGTCTTTCGAGGACGTTCGTTTAACTGACGAGCCACTGCATTTAGTTTTGTTTGTGAGTGTATCGATAAATCAGTTCCTTTAGGAAAATACTGTCGAAGTAGTCGGTTTGTGTTCTCATTTGAACCACGTTGCCACGGACTGCTCGGATCACAAAAATAAACATCAATGTCGGTTGCTAGTGTAAAGCGCTGATGATCTGCCATCTCTTTGCCTCTATCCCAGGTCAGAGATTTATATAACTCACTCGGTAGTTTTTTCGATTGCTTTATCAATGCCGACACCACACTTTCGGTGTCTTTATTTTTAACTTTAGCCAGCATGACATAACGAGTATGACGTTCGACCAGTGTCGCGATGTAACTATTATTTGAACCGGCAATGAGATCGCCTTCCCAATGACC
>JACZSJ010000091.1 GCA_022574295.1 Pseudomonadota bacterium | reverse complement strand
TGCTCGTTTGTTTGTTGGCGGTGGTACTTTTTGTCGCTTTAGCAGGTGTTGATCCGCAAGTCGCATTGGTATTTGTAC
This sequence comes from Pseudomonadota bacterium, assembly GCA_022574295.1. Lineage (GTDB taxonomy): Bacteria > Pseudomonadota > Gammaproteobacteria > Eutrophobiales > Eutrophobiaceae > SMWN01. The sequence goes on along the minus strand of JACZSJ010000091.1, from coordinate 7,228 downwards.
TCGGTATTTGGGTTCCTGTAGCGATTTGTTGCAGTGTCCTGAGAGTAACACAGGCACAGGGTTGGCTGGTTTTTGTGGCCGGTGTGATTGCAGTAATTTATGTTCTGATAGTGCATTGGCTGATAGATGATGTACCCGCCTGGTGGCTGCAATGGATGGAAATGTGGATTGAAAATGCTTTTCCTGAAGGTGGCGGTGAGCAGTACCAGCAGATTCTAGAGCGTGCGGCACCGGCAATGAATGCCATGATAGCGAGTGGTATGACGATTAGCCTGGTCGTCGCCACATTTTTATCCCGCTGGTGGCAATCAGCGCTGTTTAATCCGGGTGGTTTTAGAACAGAATTTTACGCCCTGAGAATACCGAATGTCGTTATTTTTCTGACATTGGCAGGCATAGGTTTGCTATACAACAGTGGCGGGCAACCGGGCTCGGCAGGCTTGGACATTCTGGTCGTCGTTATTGTGCTGTATCTATTTCAGGGGCTCGCGTCAGTACACAGGATCGTGGCCGCAAAAAGTATGCCTCGTGGTTGGTTAATCATGATGTATGTTTTGTTGCTTTTTGTACCACAGGCAGTTCTGCTGGTTGCCTGTCTGGGTTTGGTGGATTCATGGATGATTAACAGGAATAAAAAGGGATGAGGAGGATGTATACCCAAACTACTTGGAAATGCAGGTTTCAGCAAGATGAGAAACCACTATATTAAAGGCATGAAGCCGAAGGACTGGTCATTCTAGTCCAAGGCTTTATAACGAAAAAGATGGTGGTTTCCCGTCTTGCCCTGCGGGAGCTCAGGTAGGAAGCCAGTGCTGCGTTGCAACTCTTGTGAAGGACTAGTCATTCACTGCGAGTTGTGCCTTGCTCTGACTTCCTACCTGAACTCTGAATGCTGCATTTCCAAGTAGTTTGGGTATATAGGTCAAATAACCACGACGGGTGACGGTCATAATTGGCGATTAATTGTGCTATAGAATTATGCTATGGTGTGTCTTGGAAAGAGAGGTTAGTTCGATGGAAGTTATACTACTAGAAAAAATTAATAAACTGGGTGATCTGGGCGATCAAGTCAGAGTAAAGGCTGGTTATGGTCGGAATTATTTAATCCCGGTAGGCAAGGCTGTCTCCGCTACACCAGAGAATGTCGAGAAATTCGAGTCGCGTCGTGCCGAGCTGGAAAAGACACAGGCTGATGCATTGGGGTTGGCAACGATACGTGCAGAAAAAATGAATCTAGTAGAAATTACGTTGACGAGAAAGGCAGGTGAAGAAGGGAAGTTATTTGGTTCTGTCAGTGCTGCTGATATTGCAGATGCTGTCGTGGCAACGGGTGTTGAGTTGGCCAAAAACGAAGTGCGACTGCCAGAGGGCCCACTCAGGACATTGGGTGAATTTGAAGTTGTGACGCATTTGCATGCCGATGTTGACGCCAGGATAAAAGTAACAGTCGTCGCTGAAGATTAGTAAGTACACGTCAGTATTACTCTACCAAGGGTTCTGGCAAGGGTTCTGGAATATTTATTGAATAATCCTTGAACGAGGTCTCCGGGCAGGAATGCTGACACGATTATCAATCACAAACTCCTTCAGGAGGAGTGAATGCAGGATACCGCACATACAGCTGAAACAATCGATACAGAGACAGCTTCGTTAAAAATAGCACCTCATTCGATTGAGGCTGAAATGGCGATTTTGGGTGGCATCCTTATTAATAACAATGTCTGGGAGCACGTCTCTGAAAGAGTTTCAGAGGATGATTTTTACCGCAAGGATCATCGTGTCATTTTTCGCGCCATCTCTGCTCTTGATGAAGACGGCCAACCTTATGATGTCGTGACCGTTGCAGAATGGTTGGAAAATTATCAGCAGCTTGACGATGCTGGAGGTTTGACATACCTCGCTGCACTCGCCGAAAGGACCCCTGGTGCCAGTAATGTAAATGCCTACGCCGACATCGTCAGAAAACGTTCCGTATTAAGACAGCTTATTAAAGCAACCAATACGATCAGCGAAACTATCTTCAATCCCCAGGGACTTACCAATGAGCAGATACTGGATAGTGCTGAACAAACCGTATTTGAAATCGCTGAAAGAGAATCAAAGGGTCGTAGAACTTATGACACCATCAAGGATCTGCTGGTAAATGCACTGGACAAGATTGATGAATTGTTTCGTCGAGATAGTCCAATCACAGGTATTGCCACGGGTTTTGAAAAATTGGATGAGTTAACAGCTGGTTTACAACCGGCTGATCTGATCATCATCGCAGGCAGACCCTCCATGGGAAAAACAGCCCTGGCAATCAATATTGCTGAGCACGCAGTGATTAAGGATAAACTTACAGTTGTCGTATTCAGTATGGAAATGCCGGGAAGCTCTTTGGCAATGCGTATGATGTCTTCCCTGGGAAGGATAGACCAACACAAGATACGCACCGGTAAACTTAAGGATGAAGACTGGCCCAGGCTAACATCAGCCGTTGAGATTCTGAAAGATGCAAAATTGTTTATTGATGATACGCCCGCCTTGACACCTTCTGAAATCAGGGCACGCTGTCGTCGAATTTACAGAGAACAGAATGGTCTTGATCTGGTTATTATCGACTATATACAGTTGATGCAGGTTACTGGTTCCAGTGAAAACCGTGCGACAGAGATATCCGAGATCTCCCGTTCACTCAAGGCCATGGCAAAAGAGTTGAATGTGCCTGTGATTGCCATATCACAGCTCAACAGAAGTCTTGAGCAACGGCCAAATAAGCGCCCGGTGATGTCCGATCTTCGTGAAAGCGGCGCGATCGAACAAGATGCTGATTTAATTGTATTTATCTATCGAGATGAGGTTTACAACGAAGACACTGTCGACAAAGGCAAGGCTGAGATCATTATCGCCAAGCAACGTAATGGGCCCATTGGTACTGTTTTACTAACTTTCTTGGGACAGTACACTCGATTCGAAAATTATATTCCGGACAGTAATTTCCCCGTATCAGGTGGAGACTTTGCTGGCGGAGGATACGCGGGTGGAGGATATGCCAAAGGAGGATATGCCAAAGGAGGATATGAATGAGCCGACCTGCAAAGGTTGTCATTAATCTTTCCGCCCTTCGTCACAATTTCAGCCGTATCCGCACAATAGCACCCGATTCTCGAGTCATGGCCATCGTCAAGGCGGATGCGTATGGACATGGCCTGGTTCGTATTGCGCAAAGTCTTGAACAGGCGGATGCTTTTGGTGTCGCCTGTCTGGAAGAAGCCAGAGAATTGCGACAGGCAAAGATTCAACAACGCATCATCCTTCTTGAAGGTCCCTATTCTGGAGAAGAACTGACTAAGATCAGCCAGTTGGGATTAGATATGGTTGTGCACGATCTTTCACAAGTGGAAATGCTTGAACAAAACCAGCTAAACAAACCTGTTTGTATATGGTTGAAGTTGGATACAGGCATGCATCGTCTTGGATTTTCACCGGATTTAGCAAGCGAAGCACTTGCAAGACTGGAGCAGTCTGCTGGTGTGAAGGAGATTCGTTTGATGACACACCTCGCCAGTGCCAATAATCGTGAAGATCCAATGACACGTAAACAGCTGCAATGTTTCAGTCAGTTCAATGAAAATATGTCGCTTGAAAAGACCATTGCAAATTCTGCCGGTATCCTCGCTTTCCCGGATGCCCATGTTGATTGGGTGCGGCCAGGTATCATGCTTTATGGTGTTTCCCCATTTTCTGACAGCAACGGTTCACAAGAAGGATTGAAGCCAGTGATGACACTTCAATCAAAATTAATCACGGTAAGAGCATTAAAAGCAGGGGATCCTGTAGGGTATGGGGCGACGTGGCGTTGTCCGGAAGACATGTCTGTGGGCGTGGTCGCAGCTGGATACGGCGACGGTTATCCGCGTCATGCCGAATCAGGCACACCTGTCCTCGTCAATGGAAAAAGAGTTGAACTCATCGGTCGTGCGTCAATGGATATGTTAACGGTTGATTTGCGTTCCCAATCACAGGCTAAAACAGGTGATCCGGTTGTTCTGTGGGGTGAGGGATTGCCTGTTGAGGAAGTTGCTAATCATGCAGGGACGATTCCCTATGAAGTGCTTTGTGCCGTCCACAAACGATTAAAGTTTGAATATGGCGAAGCCTAAAGTCCAATATCAATGCGATGAATGTGGTGCGACCCTGCCTAAATGGGCGGGGCAATGTAACGAATGTCATGCATGGAACACACTGATAGAGGTAGTTGTCGAAGCAAAATCAAATGTTAAATCATTTCGAAACAGAGACCATATAGCAGTCCCTGCAGAGGTATCTTTTCTGGATACTGTCGATGCGGAACAATCTTCCAGATTAGCTACCGGGATGGCTGAGCTTGATCGTGCAGTGGGAGGTGGGTTGGCAACAGGGTCAGTCACATTAATCGGTGGTGATCCTGGTATCGGTAAATCAACATTATTAATCCAGATGCTTTCTGACCTTGGTGAAAAAGGTGTGAAAACACTTTATGTTTCCGGTGAAGAATCTGCACAACAAATCAGTCTTCGTGGTAGACGCCTGGATCTTGCCCTGGATAAAATCAGATTACTGACGGAAACTAACCTGGAAAGAATTTTGTCGATTGCCAATTCTGAGCACCCCGAAGTTATGGTGATAGACTCCATCCAGACTGTTTACACAGAAATGCTACAGTCTGCCCCTGGTTCAGTGGCACAGGTCAGGGAGTCAGCGGCGCAATTGGTGCGCTATGCAAAACAAACGAACACGACTGTGTTGCTGGCGGGGCACGTGACCAAAGACGGGGCATTGGCAGGACCACGTATTCTGGAACACATGGTCGATACGGTGCTTTATTTCGAAGGTGACAGTGGTAGTCGTTACCGTGTCATTCGATCCGTTAAAAATCGTTATGGTGCAGTCAATGAAATTGGTGTATTTGCGATGACGGATAAAGGATTAAAAGAAGTCAGCAATCCTTCCGCGATATTTCTTTCCAGACATGAAGAGCCAGTCTCAGGTAGCGTGGTCATGGTGACAAAAGAGGGAACAAGGCCACTGCTTGTTGAAGTACAGGCCCTGGTCGACACATCCCATCTTGGCAATCCGAGACGCGTCAGTGTTGGCCTGGAACAAAACCGTCTTTCAATGTTGTTGGCGGTGTTACATCGGCATGCAGGGATCAACACTTCTGATCAGGATGTTTTTATTAATGTGGTAGGCGGGATTAGGATTACTGAAACAGCGGCCGATCTGGCCATCTTACTGGCGGCCATATCCAGTTTAAAAAACAGCCCTATGCCGCAGGATTTAATTGTATTTGGTGAAGTAGGTCTCGCGGGCGAAATAAGACCCGTTCAGAATGGTCTGGAGAGACTCAATGAAGCCGTGAAACACGGATTCAAAAAAGCCATTATTCCCAAAGCCAATCAACCAAAACAAAAAATCGAAGGCATGGAAGTCATTGCAGTCAGCCGTCTGTCAGACGCAATCAGTCAATTGCAGTAGTCCTCTTTCAGCGTTCATAGAACATCCATAGGTGACTTTACGCCACGGGCACCTTTATTTAACACATGTGTATACGATGTTCAGGACGAACAAGTAAATGTATTGCAAAGGAATGACGTAAAGTATGGCTGGTAACTTGTTTTAAAATTCCTGCTTTTTTCTTAGCACTTCTAATTGCTTTATTAATCACGGATTCATCCCATTGATTCAGGCCGCACCTTGCCATGGAAAATAATGAAAGCCGTGGTCCAGTATTGATAGGTTTTGATTGTACGTAGGCTATATCGGCGAGTAAGCAACTACGCTTCAATAGCGCATAAAAAATGTGATTTAGACATCCTGTCTCTCCTGGTTTTATTCCTTCAAGGACAATGATAATATTTCAGCATATATTGAAATCCATTATATGGGATCCCTTCCCGTATAATAGAAACTAAGGGAAAGGAGATAGAGGTAAAAATTATGGAAAGTCAAAGACATAACCTACTTTTGGTCAGTTTCTGTCAGCGGTAATTGGAGGGTAACATTTCGATTCATTGGTCGAGATGCAGAAATAGTTAATTATGAGGATTATCATTAATGAGTATGCATAACCCAGCACACCCAGGTGAAATTCTAAAAGAGCTGGTAATAACCCCTTTAGAACTCACCATAACAGATGCATCCGAGCATTTAAATGTTAGTCGTAAAACACTCTCAAAAGTCTTAAATGGTAGAGGCGCAATAACACCAGAGATGGCGTTACGTTTAGAGTTGGCATTTAAAAAACCATCTGCTGACCACTGGCTTCGCCTTCAAAATGCCTATGATCTTTGGCAATCTCGCCAAAAAAAGTCTGATTTGCATGTCCAGCCTTATCGCACCAATTACGCATAAAGGCTTAGCATGGCGTTATGTTTAAAAAATGAAGAACATGAAGGAAGGGTTCCCACCCATTTCTGATGAATGGGCAACGATTTTAATCTTGGGCACAATACCCGGTGAGGAGTCGTTGAGGAAAAATGAATACTATGCAAATTCACGAAACACTTTCTGGAAAATAATTGCCAGGTTGTTAGAGTTTGATCATGACATGAGCTACGAAGAAAGAAAAAGAGCATTAACGAAAAATAAAATTGCGTTGTGGGATGTCATGCAGGCTTGTAAAAGGCAAGGGAGTCTTGATTCGGCAATAGATGATAGAACGATTATAGAAAATGATTTTGTGTCATTTTATCGTAGTCATCCAAACATAAGACATGTGTATTTTAATGGTGCAAAGGCAGAAAAAGAATATTTCAAGAGAGTTCTGCCAGGATTAACTGATGAGGCAGAAGGGTTCGAGTATTCAAGGTTCCCTTCAACAAGTCCAGCCATGGCTAAATTGTCGTTCGATGAAAAATTGTTGGAATGGACAAGTATTAAAAGAAAAACATAAGCAATCACCCAATTCGACGCGCAAAAAGCGCGCGCGTTTTAGCTAAATTTTCAAAGAATAGCCGCCTTATTATTGGTGCAAAGACACCTGAAGACATAGAAATAAAGTTCAATAAAGCTGGTGTTAAATATACTGTAAAGCGGATGATAGAAGATCAAGACGGAATGCTGAACTTAACAGTTCCTGGTGAAGGTTGGGCAATGATGCTTGTGAAGAAAAAGTATTGTCAAGAGTTTGCAGAAAAGCCCGGATAAACTGGGCTTTTCCATTTTTACTGAGTTAGGGAACCTCTGATTAAGTCCAACCTGTCAT
>JACZSJ010000090.1 GCA_022574295.1 Pseudomonadota bacterium | reverse complement strand
AGACAGAATTGCTGCCAAAGCAGTACCTAATGTGAGTGCAGGTAGGACCAGTGACAAGATTTGATCATCGCCACTGACCGGTAACCAACCCAGCCACAGCGAAAAAACCAGAATAAGTAATGGCCCCATCCAGAAATTCGGGATGGCGACACCCAATATGGAAAATGCCATCGCGCCCGTATCCCAGAAGCTGCCCTTGCGCACTGCTGCAAGTACGCCCAAAGGTAATGCAATGATAAGCGCAATGAGAATACTTGTGCCGGCCAGTATGGATGTTGCGGGAATACGTTCAGACAGAATTTCAATAACAGGCCTTTTTGAATGCAGTGAAGTGCCTAAGTCCAACTGTAACAGACCACTGACGTAATTTAGCCATTGCGTTGATAATGGTAGATTCAACCCCAAAGCCTCACGCAGTGCCTCCCTGTCAGCAAGCTGAGCAGATTCCCCTAACATCACCTCTACCGGATCGCCTGGCACGACATGAATCAACATGAAAACAATCGTCGTTACACCGAGCATCACCAATAATGCTTCGAACAACCTTGACCCAAGATAATTCAGCATAGTGTGTATTCTGGCCTCATCTTCCTGACCCCATCGACCGTTTCAGCATAAAGTTCTATAATCAATCAAACAATAAGAATGAGTATAAAGGATTCTCCAGGCAGGAGTTAAAATCATGAATGAAAATACATTAGATGACGCTGGTAGAAACATCATGAGTTTCCTTGTCAGGATATTAGGATTTTTTCTCCTGCTCGCTGGCCTTTGGGTCGCCATTCAGGTTTTATTAACAGCGCAAGATTTGTATGCACATCCCGAAAAAATCGAACGCTTTGCTGTCGCCATCGAAAAAGGTTCAAATATTGATAAATCACTGATCCCAATCCGGGATAGTCTGATAGTGAATAGTGATTCAGGTAATGGTGTTCAACAGTATTCTGAGACCGAGAATATATCCTCTTCTGTAGGCACAGGAAATATTCGAGTTTCTTATTTCTTTGCCTGGGTGATTGCTTTGTTATTGTTGCTATTAATTGCCAGAATTTCACTGACGGCCATTAAAACAGGAGGGGAACTTGTTCTTTACGATCTGCAAATAAAACAATTTGCACGAATGCTGGCAAAAGAATCACAAAAAACAAGAGATTAAATCAAGCATCCTTAGCTTGATGATTCATAAGCATCAAGCCATTCATAAAAATCTAGTTCTTCACTAATTTCAGGGTCTTCGTAGAAATTGAAAATTTCAGACGTCGAAACTAATCCTTGAAACTCTTGAACAAGGTTTACTCCATCTGTTGGTACTGGTGTCACTTGCATCAAACTATAAACAACAACCAGGCACGCTGTTACTACTGCACCTGCAGGAACTAACGGCCATCTAGATTTTCGTCCTGTGTATCTATCTAAGGACCGATGACGTGCCTGAGTAATCGCTGACAAATCACGCGCGTTGATATTCTGCACACTTTCATTCAACTCTGATTTTATCAAGTCAACGAATTGTTTATCTTTATCTTGAATAGTCATAGGCAACCATCTCCCAACTTCTCACGTAAGACATGCACTGCTCTGGAATAATGCGTCTTAACACTCCCCTCTGAACACTTCATAATTCGCGCTGTCTGCTTAACATCGAATCCTTCCAACGCCCTCAACAAAAACACCTGTTGCTGACGCAAGGGTAATCCTCGAATCACCCTGTCAATTATAGCAATACGTCTGTCCGATTGCACTTCCTGCTCCGGTGTCTTGCCGTAAACATCCTTCACATTCTGCATGGGATCTTCACTTTCATCATCTTTATGATTACTGCCAAACCATCCACGAAATCTTTCTCTCACCGCATGACGTCTATACCAGTCAACGATCATCCTTTGTAAGATGGTATGGAACAAAGGACCCCATTCCTCCGGGTTCCTAGCGGCATATTTATCCACCAATTTGCACATGGCATCCTGCAATATATCCAGTGCATCGTCCCTGTTTCCAGTTGAAATCTCTGCTAATCGGAAAGCGCGCTTTTCAACGTTAGCAAAAAAACCTTCTAATTCCAGATTACGTTCCAGTGTATTTCCCCTGATATTTTTACCGGACTGAAGTTTACAAATTGATCCTTTAAAATAGACAATTCCATAACGTTCACCCAAAATGAACTTCCTGCTTATCTTCCTTGCCTGGTCCCGGTTCTTTCATCGCGCCCTATACCTCGCCTTTCACCACGCCCCGTATCTCGCCCTACATCTCGGCTGTTTCCTCGCTGCTCCAGGTGACGTCTGAATTCGTCTCGCTGTCCAGGTGTCATACCTTGCATCTTCTCTTCAATACGCTTTTCTCTGAATGCCTTTCTTTCCTCTGGACTCATCTCTTTTAATTTTTCATGCATCTGCCTACGTCTATCCATGCGAGCCTGGAATTTTTCCCTTTCTTCAGGTGACATATACTTCATCCTTTTGGCCATACGCTCCTGTATCAATACCTTTCTTTCATCTGCAGACATATCTTTAATTCTCTGATGCATTTCCTTCCGGCGCATCTGTTTGCGCTCTTTCATGCGTGCCTGAATTTTTTCTCTCTGCTCAGGAGACATGTCTTTCATTCTTTCAGAGGTACGTTCCTGTCTATACGCTCTTCTCTCCTTCGGAGTCATATCTTTTGTTTTTTCGCGCATCTCCTCGCGGAATGCCCTAAATTCAGCCTTTTCTTCATCGGTAAAATCAGCATGTCTGTCACTTCTGGCTTCCTGCTGTCTTTCTTTGACCATAGTTTCATTAACATGGGTAGTTCCATCTTCAGCCAATAAGATTGAGGGAAACATCACTAGACCAAGGCTCATTAAAAATACCGCTCTTGGGGAAAGTATTTTCGTTAAGCTTGTTTTGATGTAGTTGAGTTTCATGATGTTTCCCTCATTTCCATCTAGTGATCATAACTGTGATAGTGTTCCACTCAGATTGTGCTATCTCAAGGTTATTTTCAATTACCTATGTGCTCTGGCTTCACCACGAGCATTTTTTCCCCACCGTTGTTAACAACATGGTAGCTTTTACGATCCAGATGTCGATCAACATGATCTCCTTTACGTTCTAAACGATCTCCTTTCTTGTCCAGACGATGTTCACGACGTTCCTGTCTCTTTTCACGATGTGCTCTCCGTTCTTCCGGACTCATATCGGCAATCCTTTCACGACGTTTTTCCCTAAACGCCCGTTTCTCTTCATCAGATAGATTAGCAAAATGTTCGCGTCGGTTTTCTCTTTTCTCGAGGCGTCTATCGATACGATCACCTTTTGCATCCAGACGATCCTCAATGCGATCACCCCTGTTATCCAGACGTTCATTGATTGCATCACCTCGGTTCTCTAAGCGCTCTGCCAGCTTATCTTTACCAGCATCACTGGCCCGATCAGCTTGGGTATCATAACGATCCTCAATCCGATCGCCCTTATTATCCAGACGTTCATTGATTCTTTCGCCTTTGTTATCGAGTCGCTCATCAATCCTGTCGCCCCGATCCTCGGCAAACACGGGCATGGTAAACATGCCGATAATCAAACCTGATGCTAACTTTGTTATTAATGATTTGTGTTCCATCTCATTCTCCAATGTATTGTTTTAGCTACATAGGCAATAACGCACCAATATCAAAATGGTTGACAAGATTTGCTTAAAAAAGCCAAAAAAGCTTACTATAGAACCTCTGATTAAGTTGTACTTGTCATTTCGAGCGCAGCGAGAAATCTTATAATACTCAGGGGCTTCACCATCTTAAGACCAGGCTTTAGTCAGCAATATGATTTTTAATCTGCCGCAATTGGGTTGGAAACCCTGTTTCCAGCAACAAATGAGTTCAGATGAAGAAAACACAAGTTATCCTGCACGCATTGCACAAATCCACCGGAGTCACTGTATTGTCTGGAGCAATAAAGGTATTGCAACCTTTGAGATAGGCGTATTCAGTGATCCGAAAAATATAGCGGTGGGTGACTGGATACTGATACCCAATGAAGGCGAACGCCCGCTACGCATATTTGAACGAGAAACAGTCCTTATCCGTAAGGCTGCAGGACAGCGGAAACATGATCAACTAATCGCTGCCAATGTCGATACCCTGTTTATTGTCACCTCCTGCAATCAGGATTTTAACGCCTCACGTATTGAACGTTATCTGGCACTGGCCGCAGAAGCCAAGATTCAACCACTGATTGTTCTGACAAAAATGGACCTATCTGATGATGTTGATTCATATAAGAATCAGGCACTAAAATTACAAAATGAACTTCGTGTTGAATGTGTCAATGCCAAAGATACGTCAAGTTTGGCTGGCCTTAAAACACTTTGTACTGAAGGCCATACTATTGCGCTAGTCGGTTCCTCCGGTGTCGGCAAATCTACATTGATCAATAGCCTGACAGATGCAGATCAATTGACGGCAGAAATTAGTGAAGAAGATGGCAAAGGCAAGCACATAACGACTTCACGTTCATTACATTTATTGCATGACGGCGGCATACTCATCGATACACCAGGGATAAGAGAATTACAGCTCACAGATGCGGAATCAGGAATTGAAGACACCTTTGATGATGTCACCCAGTATCTCGGTGTCTGCAAATTCAAAAACTGCCAACATAAAACTGAAAAAGGCTGTGCAATCAAGAACGCTCTAGATTCTGGCGAACTAGACCTGCGCCGATGGGAAAGTTATCAGAAATTACAAAACGAACAAACACAGCTTAGCTCACTGAAATACGAAAATAAGAGCAAAAAAAGACGGTAACTCAAGCCTATTTGCTATGACTTTTTCATATTTCTGTCACACTACTGTTGATTGGTGAGAGGGAAGGCTCTAAATTAAAGCAATAAATAAAGGCCCAGAATTTCTTAGGCTGGAGAATCTTTATGTATGATAGCAACGAACAATCAAGTCAATCCAAAGTCAGGATGCCAATTGCCCTAAAAGCAGGCATATTCATCCTGGCATCTATCTTCATCGTTTGTATGGGGATGATTATTTGCGACAAGCAACTTGTAGAACCGGGAGTTTTCGCTACGGCCGGAATTATTATTGTAGTCATCCTCCTATTGACTATGTCCTTATTTATTAGGAAATTGGTTGAAAAGCTTGATAAAGCTTATGACAAAATGAAATTGATGGAAATTACAGATGAATTAACTCAGCTTGTTACTAGAAAACATTTTTATGATTTGTTCGAAAATGAGTTGATTAAAACGATACGCTACAGAAGAAATCTTAGCTGTTTCATACTGGATATTGATCATTTTAAACAAATAATAGATAAACACGGGCAAATATTTGGCAATGAAATTCTGCACGATGCCGCAGAAGTTATCAAAGACAATTCAAGATCTACTGATATCGTAGCACGCTATGATGGTGACAAATTTATTTGTCTTTTACCAGAGACAGGGAATGAAGCCGCTCTGATTTTGGCTAAAAGATTACGAGCACTTATAGAAGGGGCGACATTTTTTATTGGAGAAGATGACGAATCAATACATATAACTATCAGTATCGGATTTACATCCTGTAAACCATGTTTAGATGAAGAAATAAATATTAGTAAGATTATAAATATAACAGAAAAAGCATTAGCTGTAGCAAAAGAGAAAGGCAGAAACAGAGTAGAATATCTTACCAACGAGAATTTATCCTCACATTAACTTCATTCTCGACCCTGGTATATTTATATGTCCGCTATGGATCGTCAACCCTCAGCCTGCTCTTGATTCATCATATAATCGGCTGTTTGTGTGAAGGCCATGATCAGTTGCTCTTTGAATACGTGATCAATCGGCATATCATTTAATGTTTTTCGCATACATATCAGCCATTGATCTCTTTCGACTTCACCTATCGGAAATGGCAAGTGACGTGCGCGCAATCTTAGATGACCGAAGGCTGCAATATATCTATATGGCCCGCCGAGCCAGCCACTTAAGAACATAAATAATTTTTCTCTCGCACTACGCATATCTTTTTGATGTAAATCACGAATTGTTTTAGCTTCTGGCAATAGTTCCATGTTGTCATAAAACGTATTCACTGCTCCCAAAGACCTTTTTATGAACCTATTTGTTCGTAGCTACTTATTTCTGTTGCTCTTTACTCGCTCACATCTATTTCTCAATAATATTCACGCTGGTTTCAGATTCGACCAGTTCAAATAATTCGATCATGTCTTGATTACGCATTCGTACACAGCCTCTTGAACCGGGAGAACCCATTGCAAGATCATCCGGACTACCATGAATATAAATATAGCGATCATAACTATCAACATTACCACCCTTGTTCCTGCCTGCTTCACAACCACTGAGCCACAGGATACGAGTCAGTATCCAGTCTCTGTCAGGAAATTGTTGACGTAATTCTGGATGATATATCTCACTTGTGGGCTCTCTGCCAACTAACACAGTATTCACTTCGCAGCCAGCACCGAACTTTTCACGAATGATGTGTCTCCCCCTTGGGGTACATTCACTGTCCATCAATTCACCCGGACCATTTTTAGCCGTCGAAATACTGTACTCCCTGATAACTTCATCACCTTCGAATAGAAAGAGTGTTTGCTTACTGATATTGATTTCTATATATTTATCTTGATTCATGTTTATTTAAACAATTAATTTCTCTTAACTGTGAGTAGGCCATCATAGTTGCCGTCGCTTGCAAGAGTGTAGCCGCTGATGTCCTTTGCTGTAACCAGTATATTATCTTCATACCACAGGGGTATATAAGGTAATTGCTCATGCAGGTAAGCCTGCAGGGATTGATACAACTTGGCTTGCTCGGCCAGATTTTGTTTGCTTTCTGCTGCCTCTATCATGGCATCTGCGATGGCATCCTTGTAACGTCCTCTATTGGCACCATTGGGTGGTAACGAGGTGCTGTGGAAAACATAGCGGAATATATCAGGAATTTTTAGTCCCACCCATGACAGGCTATACATCTGAAAACGCCCTGCCTTGATGTCACCATAAAAAGTCCCCCAGTCATAACTACGAACATCGACTTGTATGCCCACCTGTTTTAACTGGTATTGAATTGTCATACTGTTCAATTGGGTTGACAATCTTTCTACGTCTTCAAGAAACACAGTAAACTCAAAATTATCTTTCTCACCAGAAACTCGAAATTGTCTCCGAACTCTTCCTTGCATAGCTTGAGCGCTTTGTAAAATCTTATTTACAAACCATCTACCTAAATCCATTGAATACCTCCAATAAACTTCAAAATTTAATTCAACTAGTTTGTAGCGTTTTCTTCTTTCTATACTGCCGGATCAGACACTTTCTGAAGAT
>JACZSJ010000022.1 GCA_022574295.1 Pseudomonadota bacterium | reverse complement strand
GGTTTCAGTTCTCTCCAGGGCATGGCTACCTCCTTCTTGTGGTAGCCATAGGTTAATAAACTGTTACCTATGTACTTGTATTAATGTGTTACCGATGTGGGTGTATCGTACCGGCAGTTTTCTTTGGGGTACTTTTCTTTCGTCTGCACAAAGAAAAGTTTTGTACATGGATGTACTTATACTGCGATCGCATGGATGCGAAGGAGCAGTGATCACGCTGCTAAAAGGCGGAATCAAAACTCAAGAAGACTAAATATAACTAATATTGACTGGATACCGGCTCAAGGCCGGTATGACGATGAGTCGCTCTTAGATATCCATATCATTGCGGCATTAGTATATCTATGTACAAAACTATTCCCGATGATACGGATGCCCCTTTAAAATACTCCACCCCCGATACAATTGTTCTGCTATAAAAACTCTAACGAGAGAATGAGGCATGGTCAGTGTTGACAGAGACCAAAGTTCATCTGCATTTTGCTTAATTGTTTTATCGATCCCATCGGCTCCTCCGATGACAATGGAAACATCCTGACCCATGGGTAACCAGTTTTCCATTTTATTGGAGAGATCAATGCTGCTGAAATTTTCTCCTTTTTCATCGAGGATGATCAATCTTGAGTTGGCAGGAATTGCGGACTGAATGCGCTCGCCCTCCTCTTTGATATTTTTTTCTATCGGTGTTGCTTTGTTTCTGACCGAGGAGGGAATTTCAATCAGGTTGATTTGAAGCTCCGGAGGCATGCGTTTACTGAATTCTGAAAATCCAGTATTAACCCATTCAGGCATTTTTTTGCCGATTGCAATGAGGTGAATCTTCATAAAGAGAGGTTGTTAGTTAATGGATTGTTTGCTTCAGGGAATCCGCATCATCCATTGGTGACCAGAGTTTTTCCAGTTGGTAGTGTGCTCGCGTTGCCGGTTGCATGATATGTACGATGATGTCACCGAGGTCGACTAATATCCAGTCGCCGTATTGTAGACCTTCAGACCCATAGGGTGGGACTTTCTTCTTCTTGGTTTTTTCAATGAGTTTTTCAGCGATTGATATGACCTGTCGGCTGGATGTGCCGCTGGCAATAATCATCAAATCTGCAAATGAGGCTAAATTTCTTATATCAAGTGTTTGAATATTGCTTGCCTTGTTGTCTTCCAATGTTTCTATAATTAGTTCAGCGAGTTTTTCTAATTTCATATTTATTGTTTATATAAATGTTGGGTATGAATAAAGTCTAGCACTTTATCGGACAATAATGATTCTGAGTCCAGATTTGAGTGAATATTATTTCTTATTTGTGTTGATGAAATATCAAGCATGGGTATATCCAGCTTGAGAATGCACCCCGCAGCTTGATCACGTAGATCCTCTATAGCCGTTGTGATGAAGGTACTCATAAAATTCTTTATTTCTTCACTATTTATATTTTCATCCCTCTCGGGGCGATTTACGATAACGATGTGCGCATAGTCCAGTAAGGATTGCCATTGGTGCCAGTGGTTCAGTGTCTTGAAGTTCTCCATGCCCATGATCAAGCAAAGTGGAGCCTCGTCAATTTTATTACGAATGAGTTTCAGGGTATCAATGGTGTATGAAATCCCTCCTCTTTCAAGTTCACAATCATCTATTTTTAAGTGAGGATGGTTTTCTACTGCGAGTTTCAACATCTCGAGCCTTTGTTCAGGTGATGCCAGGGGTGCGGGCCGGTGTGGCGGATTGTTTGAAGGAACAAAAAGAATCTCGGCAAGTTTTAATTGTTCTAAAAATGTTGTCGCCAGATGTAGATGTCCATTATGTACGGGATCGAATGTGCCGCCCAGAATGCCGACAGGCTGCGTCATTGTTTAATCATCCGGGATAACAAAATAATTATTCACGAATGTGACCATCACCAATCACAATATATTTTTGTGATGTTAATCCTTCCAGTCCTACGGGCCCACGCGCATGAAATTTATCGGTACTGATGCCGATTTCAGCACCCAAACCATATTCAAAGCCATCAGCAAAGCGGGTTGAAGCATTAACCATGACTGAAGATGAATCAACTTCCCGGATAAACCTGTCAGCGTTATCTTGATCTTCAGTGACAATGGCGTCAGTGTGATTCGAGCCATACTCCTGTATGTGGTTCATGGCTTCTTCTATCCCGCTGACGATACGCAGAGACATGATGGGTGCCAGATATTCCGTATGGTAGTCTTCATCGGAAGCTGATGTGATGCCAGGCAAGATTTTTTGTGATTTGTCACATCCTCTAATTTCTACGCCGGCATCTTCATACAAAGGAGCCAGCTTTTTAAGAACTGGTTCAGCGATATTTTCAGCGACCAATAAGCACTCCATCGTATTACATGTCCCATAGCGTTGTGTCTTTGCGTTGTATGCAATCTTTACCGCCTTATCGATATCGGCATGATCATCAATATAGACGTGACAGATACCATCAAGATGTTTAATCACGGGCATACGTGCTTCTTTACTGACACGTTCTATCAGCCCTTTGCCGCCTCTTGGAATGATGACATCGACATATTCAGACATTTTTAGTAATTCACCCACTGCAGCACGGTCAGTTGTCTCAATCACCTGCGCGGCATTTCCCGGCAGGCCACAAGAGAGTAATCCCTCTTTGATACAGGCGGCGATGGCCTGGTTTGAATTGATGGCTTCGGATCCTCCACGCAAGATAGTGGCATTGCCTGATTTGAGGCAAAGACCAGCAGCATCTGCAGTGACATTGGGACGAGATTCAAAAATTATGCCGATAACGCCTAATGGCACTCGCATACGTCCGACCTTAATTCCGCTAGGCCTTTCTTCCATGGCCGAGATCTCACCAATAGGATCAGGCAACTCAGCAACCTGACGCAGTCCATCTGCCATCGATTTGATTCTTTCCGGTGTTAATTCAAGCCGATCGAGCAAGGCAGCATCCAGATCGTTTGTTTTAGCGGCAGCAAGATCCAGCGCATTGGCTTCAAGTAGTTTATCTTGCGATTCGATAATCAGATCTGCGATTTTTAACAGCGCCTGATTTTTTGTGGCGGTATCGGTCCTTGCCATAATGCGGGAGGCTTCTCTGGCCCGCTTACCGACACCTTGCATGTATTGTTTGATATCCATTAACTTAAAATATTTTTCGTGCCATTTTTTTAATTTGAATGATTAATATTATGTCCGGAAAAAGCCAGCAATAGCGTTAACATCGCATCCCATGCGGTATGTTTTTCTGCGCTCTTGATCTTTCGATCCAGAGAATTTGCCTGTCTTAATAATGCATGCAATTTTTTTACATTATGTCTGTTCAAGATAGATTTAATTGCCTGTTTGCGCTTGTTGTCCCAAATTCGATACTCAGCAAATAATTTATCCAGAGTTAAACCATTGTTGAAATGGTAGGCCATGCTGCACAGGCGCCGGTAATCCCACATCAGTGCACCATATATGGCCATGGGTTCCATGCCTTCACTTTTGAGTCCGTTCAACATGCGCATAAGGCGTTTTGTCTCATTTGCATAGGCACATTCGATTAATTCGAAGACATCGTAGCGAGCACTATCAGTTACTGCTGAGATAACATCATCGGCAGTGATTTCGTTGTTGTCGATCAGCAAACACAGTTTATCAATCTCCTGGCTTGCTGCGAGCAGGTTTCCTTCAACGCGATCAGCAATAAGCTGCGCAGCATTGTCAGTAATGTGTTTATTGTATTTCTGTACGCGCTGTCGGATCCAGGCGGGTAAACGAGTAACATCAATAGGCCAGATATGTATTGTCACGCCGACCTTATTCAGCGATTTGTACCACTTGCTTTGTTGAGTTCTTTTATCCAGCCTGTCGCTGGTGATAAGCAAAATATTATTGCTTGCGAGTTGTTCAGCGTATTTTGTCAAAACCTTACCACCATCACGCCCAGGCTTGCTTGATCCCATGCGTAATTCAATGAGTCGCGTGCTGGCGAATAATGACATGCTGGCACTTTCTTCGATCAACCTGTTCCAGTCAAAGCCAGTGGCAACATCAAGCACAATACGTTCTTCTACGCCTTGTTCGCGCGCTTTAAGTCTGATGAGATCTGTGGCTTCATTTAGTTGCAGTGGCTCATCACCACTGATCAGGTAAACCGGGGAAAGTCCTTTGCGCTCAATTTCATCAGGTAATTGTTCTGTCCTTAATTGCATTATTGAATGGCGGCTCTAAGCCGTCTGAGGACAGTCGCAGCAACTTGTTTAGCAATGTCTTTTTTCAAAACTGATTCTTCTTTGAATTTGCCCAACACGGAACCTTCGTCAAAGGTATAATCTCGTGACGCAGAGACAGGATTTGCGCTGGCTGTTGAACTTTCATCCGGGCCAGTAATCTTGAGCATCGCGGTATAGGTAACTTCATATTCATCTGCTTTGCCTGTGGTCGCTGAAACAGATAAAACCTTTGTACGAAAAGATTCATTGCTCAGGTTGACGATATAGTCAGCATCTGATGCACTAGAGACTGGGGTTACATCCGCATATAATAGTTGTCGCTTTACCTCAGCTGCAAGAACGTTGGCGCCTGAAGATTGAACGTAGATGCTGGTATTTTGCAATGCCTGTAGATTTGTTCCCCTGAGCTGGAAACCACAGGCACTCAGCCCTATCAATAGAAAGACAAGGATTAAAGCAAGGGTTTCATTTACTGGTTTCATTGTTGATTTCATCTGATTTTTCCAGTGGCAATCTATTTAAAAAGACCTGACATTCTTGGCAACTCAACTAAGTAAGCGCGTACAGGCGTGAGCCAGATGGTTAGCTTATTATGAAACGACGATATTCACCAGCCGCCCAGGCACAACAATGACCTTTCTGATCTGTTTTTCGGCGATAAACTTCTGTACGTTTTCATCAGAAATCGCTGATTCCTCAATTTGTTTCTGGTCTGCGTCAGAGGGCACCATGATTTTTGCCCGCAATTTACCATTTACCTGCACAACAAGCTGCAGTTCCTTCTGCACAAGTGCAGATTCATCTACTTCGGGCCAGGCCGCATCAATGATTGGCTTTGCGTGTCCAAATTCACGCCATAAGACCTCGGTAATATGGGGAACAATGGGAGACAGTAGCAAAATGACCGTTTCCAGACCTTCTCGCATGATCGCACGACCGTTTTCTGACTCATCTTTTGCATGTGACAGGATGTTGATTAATTCCATGGTAGCAGCAATGGCTGTGTTAAATGTATAGCGGCGACCAATGTCGTCATTTACTTTATTGATGGTGACATGAATTTTAAGGCGAGTTTTTTGCTGCGCGTCTGACAGTTCATCTTTTTTTAAATCAGGAACATCACCTGCTTCGAGATGCGTTGCAGAGAGTTTCCAAAGTCTTTTAAGAAAGCGATATGCGCCTTCAACACCTGCATCAGACCATTCCAGGGTCTGTTCAGGAGGTGCGGCAAACATGGTGTAAAGGCGCACCGTGTCGGCACCATAACGATCAATCAGGCTTTGTGGATCAACCCCATTATTTTTGGATTTGGACATCTTTTCGATTCTGCCAATCGTCACGCTCTCTCCGTCTGCGCTGAGGGTTGCTCTGATTGCGCTTCCCTTATCGTCACGTTCGAGCGTGATATCAGCCGGATTAAACCACTCTCTGGAACCGTCATCATTGGTGCGGTAATAGGTTTCAGCGATGACCATGCCCTGTGTCAGTAGTTTACTGAAGGGCTCATCATTTTCCACAAGGCCTTCGTCTCGCATCAGCTTGTTAAAAAAGCGGGCGTAAAGTAAATGCAGGATGGCATGTTCGATACCACCGATGTACTGATCAACGGGTAACCAGTATTTGGCGCGGTCATCCAACATTGAGTCGGACGCATCGGGGCAGCAATAGCGCGCGTAATACCAACTGGATTCAAAAAAAGTATCAAAGGTGTCCGTTTCACGGACCTCACCATTGCCGAGATCATAAAACTCCGGCATTTTCTTAAGCGGAGAGCCTGAGCCATCAACAGTGACATCTTCAGGTAAACGAACATGAAAATCGGATGCTGTTTTCGATTCGCCATTCACATCAGTTATCATCGGTATTGGGCATCCCCAATATCGCTGTCTGGAAACGCCCCAGTCACGCAAACGGAAATGAATTTGTTTTTCGCCTTTCCCCTGTTCTTTAAGCCAGTCTGCAATCGCATCAAAGGCATCTTCTGAACTGAGCCCATCGAAGGGGCCAGAATTTTTCAGGACTCCTTTTTCGAGGAATGCGGCCTTTTCGATACTGCAATCAGAACCATCGACACTAAAAATGACCTGCTTGCGCTCAATGCCGTATTTTTCAGCGAATTCCCAATCACGCTGATCGTGACCCGGGACGGCCATTACTGCACCTGTGCCATAAGCCATGAGAACAAAGTTTGCAGCATACAGGGGAATGATTTCACCACTGACCGGATGAATGACATTTAGCCCAAGTGCAATGCCTTTTTTCTCCATGGTTTCCATTTCAGCCTCAGTGACGCCGCCCTTTTGACACGTTTCGATGAAGTCAGCCAATTCAGGGTTTGATTCAGCTGCTTGTAAACTGGTTGAGTGTTCGGCCGCGACAGCAAGATAGGTCACGCCCATCAATGTATCAGGTCGTGTGGTATAGATACTGATGTTCTCATTACCATGTTCAAGCTGAAAATCCATTTGTACGCCTTCGGAGCGACCAATCCAGTTACGTTGCTGTGTCAGTACACGATCTGGCCAGCCAGGGAGTTTGTCCAGATCATCCAGCAACTCCTGCGCATAGTCTGTGATGCGGAGAAACCATTGTTCAATATCCCTTTTCTCAACAACAGCCCCTGAGCGCCAACCCTTACCGTCAATTACTTGTTCATTTGCCAGCACGGTTTGGTCAACGGGATCCCAGTTGACTGTTGCTTTTTTACGGTATGCTAGCCCCTTGTCTATCAGTCGAGTGAACAGCCATTGTTCCCATTTGTAATAATCCGGATCGCAGGTGGCCAGTTCGCGATCCCAATCATAAGCAAATCCCAGACGTTGTAGTTGCGCCTTCATATAGTCAATATTTGATCGTGTCCATTCGGCAGGCGGCATGCCGCTTTTAATGGCAGCGTTTTCCGCAGGCAGTCCGAAGGCATCCCAGCCCATCGGTTGCATGACATTTTTACCCTGCATACGTTGATAACGAGAGATGACATCGCCTATGGTGTAGTTCCTGACATGTCCCATGTGCAACTTGCCACTGGGATAGGGGAACATAGACAGGCAGTAAAACTTCTCTCTGGCAGGATCTTCTGTAGCCTTAAAGGCCTGGCTGTTTTCCCAGTTGGTCTGAACTTGCGTTTCTATATTCGAGGGATCGTAAAGCGGGTTCATTGATTTATTTTTGCTTGCGGTAAATATTATTTTTGTTTGAAAGGCGTAAGGATACAGCAGGGGGCGCGGTACTCACAAGGAATGCTCAGAAGAATACCGCAATGAATATTGGCAACGCCGCTCGAAAACTTATTCCATACGTTTTCTACCACCTACTTCCTTGTAGGTGTCCTGTTCACCCTGTAGATGGCCACTTCTGCGCAGTCGCTACGGACTCCTGTCCTCTCGCGACACTAATACGTCCTGTATGTCGTCCTTGCGCCCGCGACATTGCCTGCATGGACGCAGGTACTTAGGATTTGTCAGAAAGCGCGAAGCTTGCCTTTGGGGTACAAAAATGACCGCCATGGAAGGTGGAAACGTCAAAAATGCAGGAGCATTTTTTGACCCTGACCGTACATCCTGAGCATCGCTGCTCCTGTGCGTCCTGCACTCGCGGCATAAGGCCGTCCATGGCCATGGTCACTCCTGCGCATCCATGCGTCCGTGATATTGCCTGCATGGACGCAGGTACTTAGGATTTGTCAGGAACAAAAATCCTGACCGTACATCCTGTACATAAAAAGGCCTCCTGTATAAGGAGGCCCGATGATTATTAATTTATAGAAATGTTAAAAAATTACTGGTCTTCGAGGGACAGATTATCCATGTTTGCTTCAACAATAGATGCGCTAACGCCACGGACCTCAACGAGTTCTTCTATCGACTTGAAAGGGCCATTTTGTTCGCGATAGGCAATGATGGCCTCTGCGCGTTTTTCACCGACCCCTGTAATTGCTGACATCAAAGACTCTTTATCAGCTGTATTAATATTTACGACTTCTGCAAGCAAAAGCGTTGGGATTAAAAGACAAGCAACGAGTAATATTTTTTTGAATATTTCCATATCTATTTCTCCTTAAAATTATTTAATTGAATTTCCTTTCTGCCACAGTACCTTGTGACCAGCTTTATCCTATCGTATAAATTTAACGATGAACATCCCCCAAATTGGGTGTTTTAACGGGAAGATTACACAGACGATGCTTACGGTGACAAATGGTTTTACCAGTAAATCTGTGCACGCATTTGAAATATATCCGGCTCAACATTATCAAGAAGATTACCGGGCCGATCAGTGCTAACGACTTTTATATAATTGGCCATGAGACGACATTGATTATTCGGATACCAGTTGAGGCCAATGGTGACATTGTCTTCTTCCCCACCAATAATGGTTTCATCAGTGAGGTCAATACTGCTATAGCGTGCTGCTATTTCCCAGGCACCAAACCCGCCTTGGTTAATTACACGGCGAACGTTGGTCTGTTTAAAACTACCATCTTTAAAGCTATAGTGTCTGGATTCTCCGGTCATAAACCAGCTGGTTTCAACATAGAATCCGCTGGCAGTAAGTTCCGGGTTACCTGCCGTTTTATTATTGGTTTCGACTCGCCTGTATTCACTTTGAATTGAAAAAGGGCCGTTGATATAAGCAGCTTCAAGGCCTAGCAAATAAAAACTTTCTGCATCAAACTTGCCGGTATCAACAAGACGAATCTCGGTGATATGCGATTCGGGACGCTGCCTGAATCTTAATGTGTTGTCATCATTGGTCTCTCTTCTTGATGCTGCTAGCCCAAAATGAATAACATGGTCTTGTGTATGAACAGGCGAGTATGTGATGCGACCGGTAATGCCATAACCACCATGAACAGGCTGTGAGAGACCGCCATTATAAATACCTGCGGATGCTGTCCAGTGATCATTGTAGCCAGAGAGGGCAAGACCAATATTCCTTCCGGGGGCAAAGGATGCGGCAAGCGATCTTTCAATAAAGGCGCTGTAATTTGAGCTGGTATGCTCATCTAAGCCAAAAGGTTCCTTGAAATGGCCTGCCTTTAAATGGACTGAATTAAATCCACTATAAGCAATATAGGCATCCTTTAATCCATCTAAAGCATCATTCTGTGGCTCAAGCGCAGTGAAATCATATTGCGCCTTAAATTGCCAGTCGCCCAGATAAGTGCCACTGATAAAGAGTCTTGCCCGACGGACTTCTATGCCACTACCCAATGAAACAGGCCCATCATCGAAATACTTGGCCGCATCAACCAGAAATCTTCCGCCAAGATGCGCTTTGAAATCACCATTGCTGGATTCAAAATCAAGGGAAGGTGCAGATGATAGTGCGGTGCTGATCAGACTAAGCAGAATGATTTTGATCGTGCCATTAAGACGAATACATATTCTATTCATATCAGTTTGCCAAGGCAGATTTACATGGGTCGAGTAATTAATGGCGCGCATGGTGCCAGAATTTATTAAAAACACAAGACAATTAAATAAATTGACTATGTTTTTATTTCCGGGAATGAGTTTGGAGTAGACTGGACATATTGATACTCATAATAAGATTTGGTTTCGCCCTGAACGGCGAGGTCACTGTTCCTTCGCATCCAGTAATTTTTCAATATTTGTTTCGCCTTTATGGCGAAACCATAATTTGAATAAAGCTAGATTAAAAAGGAATGCATAAACTCCGTCACCGCCAATACCTCACATTAACATCACCACCATCACTCACCAGACATGCCATGTATTCATTATTGATTGGCAGATTGATCGCAGACCATGTATCTCCAGACGGATTGTGCAGGGTTATCTCTGGAGTATTGTTCTCAGGATCGACAGTTACATCAAACTTGTCCAGACCATAGCTGACACCAGTACCAACAGCTTTGATAAATGCTTCTTTTCGTGTCCAGCATGCGCAAAATGCCCTTGCCTTATTTGCATCCGCGATGGTTTGGAATTCAGTTTGCTCTGCCTTTGAAAAAAAACGGGTGACTAACTGATCATGTTTTGATTCATGGTTTATTTTTTCGACATCTAAGCCGAGGTGATGTTTTTGAGAAATAGCGATCAGGGCAAGATCATGTGAGTGAGAAACATTGAATGTAATATCAGCACACTGATAGTTGTTGGCCATGACAGGTTTACCATGTTCAAGAATTTTGAACACAAAATCTTCTGGTTTAATGTTTGTGACCAAACCAAGTCGCTGTCGCAATGCGCCCCTGGTAATAATATATTGTTGTCTTTTATCCTCGACCTTGAATTTGTCTGCACGTTCACGCTCATCTTCAGAAAGGATGGAATAGAAATTATTAATTTCGCCTGATAATTGTTTTAAATCACATAGCCAAACATCAATATGATCTTCAGATAAACTTAATGTGTCTGGAGTCTTCATCCATGTTTCTTTCCAGGTATTTTTCCAGGGGTTATTCATATAGGGATCAGGCTTATTATTTGTTTAGTGATGCCTTCAATCTTTCCATGCCTTCATTAATAGTGACTTTCACCTGATAGCCAAGATCATTTTTTGCTGCAGTCAGGTCATACCAATGTGCACAGGAAAGTTGTTTGGCTATAAAACGCGTCATGATCGGTTCATCTTTCAGCTTAAATATCTTGTAAACAAGTTCCATCATCATGCCGATAGTGTAGGCAAGTTGTGTAGGTATAGTTTTAGTTATCGCTGGAAGATTGGCAGCAGCCAGTATCTTGTTGATTAATTCCTTCATCGGTAATGGTTCATCATTACTAATAAAATAAGTCTTACCAGCACAATCGGCATTAGCCGCTAAAGCTTCTGCCGCAAGGATGTGCGCCAGTGCCGCATTATCAATATGGGTAGAATCCACCAGGTTGCTTTGCTTGCCTACCAGGCGCAAGCGCCCTGCTTTGGCGCGTTCAATGATGCGTGGGACCAAATGTGGATCACCCGGGCCCCAGATTAAATGAGGTCTCAGCGCAACAGTTGCCAGGGTTTCGTTGTTTGCTTCAAGCACCATTTGTTCGGCCAGTGCCTTGGTCTTTTGATAGGCTGTGAGAAACTGATCGGGATAGGGTGTGGATTCATTAATGTTTTCTTCATCCTTCCCGGCAAAAACAACGCTGGGCGAACTGGTATAGATTAATTTCTGAATATGATGAGTCTGACAAGCATCAATAATATTTTTTGTGCCGGTTACATTGCATTGGTAATAATCATCATAATCACCCCAGACACCGGCCTTGGCAGCGACATGGAAAATTACATCACAGCCTTCAGCTGCATTGATGACGGTGGCTCGATCACTGATATCGCCGCGTATAATCTCGACACCCAGTTTTTTTAGCTCAGGGCTGTCGCTTCTTTGTAAGCTGCGGATAGCAATTCCCTGGTCGAGCAACATGCGAACAATGCGTGATCCTAAAAAACCTCCGCCCCCCGTGACGAGTGCTTTTTTCATGTGAACTTTCTACCAGTGATTTCATTCTCGGCCCAGACAGCAAGCTTTTCACGGCCTATTTTTGCATTATGGCGGATATCTACGGGAAAGGCAGGGTGGAACAAGACATGATGAATATTTTTTGTTTGTTCAAATTGCGCGCTGATTTTTAACAATTCTGTTGAGATGATTTCTTTATCAGCATCTTTAGACTCCTGTTCCAGTTCAACACAGATCACCGGGATAGTTTGTTCATTACTATCTATACCAACCAGGGCAGTACGAAATATTTCTGGATGAGTGTTGAAGATACCTTCACAGGGGATGGTAAACAGTGTTTCTCTGTCTGTGACCACACGATGAGTCAGTCGACCACAGAACCATAAGCGACCCTGCTCATCCAGATAACCCGTATCACCCATACGATGATAAAAACCACCTGCTGGGTCAAAAATCTTCGCCATTTCCGTTGCGCGCTGACGAGCATAATAAGCCTTTGTTACCTGCGGTCCCCTGACGACAATCTCGCCAATGACAAAAGGATCCAGAATCAGCTCATCATGCCAGTCTGTTATTGTGTCATCTGTAACGTTAATTATTTTCAGATCAATATTTTCAACCGGTACACCAACACAAACGCCCTTGCCTTTCTCAGTCTCATGACAAGTTGAGCCGAGTACTTCATTACTGCCTATAGAACTCACAGGTAATGCTTCAGTTGCACCATAAGGCGTGAACACCTGTGTATTGCCATTCAACATATCAGCAATGCGTTTCATTACCTTCGCCGGAACGGGGGCCCCCGCAGAAAGCACACGTTTCATATTAGGTAATTTCTTAAGGTGTTGTTCGCCATAGCGACCGATACGATTTAATAACGCAGGCGAAGCAAACATGGTGGTGACCTGATAGTGTTCTATTGCGGAAAATATTACTTCTGGATTGACACTGCCGGGTCGAGTGAAATCCATATCCGGGACAATGGATGTCATGCCCATGGCGGGTGCAAACAGGGCGAACAAGGGGAAAGTCGATAGGTCAACCTCTCCCGGCTGAATGTCATACAGGTTTTTTAGTGCAAGAACCTGTGCGTTGAAATTGGCATGTGTATAGATGACCCCTTTTGGAATACCCGTACTACCACTGGTAAACAGGATCGCGGCCATATCATCAGCTTGTGTGTGATTAGTTATGTTTTGGGAGCCGGTTTCATGTTCGTTAAACCCCTGTTGCTTGATGTCTGCCAGGCTTTTGCACTGTCGACCATAAAAAAATTTTGGCATGAACCCGGGGTCAACAATGATATTTGTTCTGATTGTTTTCCTGGCCCAGCCAAGCAATCTACGGGCAAGGTGTGCTTTCCTGCTACCGATAAAGACCTCAGGTTCTGCCTCTGTCAGACATTTGCCCAGATTTTTTATCCCCATGCCCGGGTCGACTGCTACCATGACTGCGCCAATTTTGAATAATGCAAACACCAGTGCAAAAAAGTCGAGGCCAGGCGTCACCATTAATACAATACGAACCCCTTTACCAATACCTGCTTTCAGCAGTCCGTTTGCAATCGCATCACTGGCTTCATCAAGTTGACGATAGGTATATTGTTGTCCGCTTTTTTGAACAGCAACAGCCAGAGTGTCCGGTTGCAATTTTGCAATGGTCGGTAGGTGTGAGGCGATGTTAGAAGGATGCATCATTTTATTTTCAGCCACAGCGAAAACAGGGTTTATACAGATCTTGATTCATTGGCTGATGGATCATGCTATTGCCAAAGAATATTTATTGCAAAGGATGATCTTGAAGAAATTGTTTCACCAAAGGGATCACATCCTCAGGCGCATCTTCGAGTATATAATGCCCAACATCTTCAAAGCGATGAAACTCGGCCTCGGGGAAGCGCCTTTCCCATTCTTTGAGAAAGCAATCATCGAAGACAAAGTCTTTCATGCCCCAGCAAACCAACATGGGGGTGTTTGAAAACTGTCCTATTGCTTTGTCTATCCGATCGACTGTTCGATAGGACGTGTGCCCTGGGTTAAGCGGGATATCAAACACAAATTTCTTTATGGCACGTCGATGTGACCAGGTATCGTAAGGTGCGAGATAAGCTGCAGCAACCTCCGCTGGCATTGGCGCACGTGTGACACAGTGTTTAATGGCGCCACGAGCAAAAATGTTAAGGCCCTGATTCAGGATGGCACTTACCACAGGAATGCGACTAAGCTTGAGTTGCCAGGGAACAGATTTTTCTTCAGGAAAATGAAAGGCTGAAGTATTTAAAATAACCAGTCGTTTTATTCTTTGCGGATAGCGCGTGGCATAACTCATGCCGATCATGCCGCCCCAGTCGTGTACTACCAGCGTGATGTTGTCTGTGATATTCAAATTGTCAAGCAATGATTCAAGATCGTCGACACGTTGATCCAGTATGAAATGATAGGATTCATCATCCGGTTTATCAGATAAACCCATGCCAATATGATCCGGGACGATGCAACGATAATTGTTACGCAAGGCAAGCACCAGTTTCCGGTAATAGAAAGACCAGCTTGGATTTCCGTGTACCATCACAACTGGATCGGCTTCCCCATCACTATTATTTGGGCCCTCATCAAGATAATGCAGGCGCAGACCTTTGACAAAATAGTAATGATGATCAAATGGATAATCTGGGTAATCCATCTACAGGGAACTCGATTTGGCTAACGATGAAGCGGGGCGTGTGGCCGTAAAGAATACTCTACCATTCCCATCCGAGCATCAGGCAATTGAGACCACTGCCGATACCGAGAAAGCTAACGCGATCCCCTGGCTTGAGAAATTGACGTTGTTCTGCGATGGCAGCAGTGAGTGGGACTGACACTGTGCCGATGTTGCCCAGGTATTGATAGGTACTGAAATCTTTTGCCGGATCAATGCCCAACTCTTTTAATATAGTGTCTCTATGACCTTCACCCACTTGATGACATATTACCTTGTCTACTTGATCCCTTGCCCAGCCCATTTTTGTCAGAAAGGAACCCCATGTTTTGACACCGAGTTTGGCACCATGCGTTAACACGGCAACAGAATCTGTCGACATAAATTCTGTGAGTGCATCTGGTAACTTCTGGGAAGGCATTATGCTGGCGAGTACGGGGGGGATTTTGTCACTGCTCATGATATCTTTGACTGCACCTGGCAGGGCATCAGGTTCCATGACCTGATCGATGGCGGCAAGTAATTTATCCGGCGAAAACATGAGGTCACCTAAAGCAACTGGCGACAGGGTCACTCCCCAGCGACAAAGCTTGTGATATTCTGGTGCGGATTGATTGGCAGCACCTAGAAGTTTGTGTGTTTTATCATTTTCAAATGAACCATCAGTAAGCAGCACAGCTGCCGCACCCGAGCCACCGGTCAGTGTCGCTAAAGAACTGCTGAACATATCCATGGTTTTGTCTTGCAGCATGCGTTCGATCATGATTTCTACGATTTCCCTTGAAGTTTCGCAGGAGACCACCATGCCAGCACGGATCTGCTTCAATTCAATGCGGTTGGCAATATCGATAATGCCATTCATGACACCGAGGCAGGCGTTGGAAATATCATAAATATTGGCATCATCTTTGATGCCTAGCTGTGCAGCCACGGCACAGGCGGTGGCCGGCTCAAAATTTTCACGACAAACACCAGTGTAAATCAGTGTTTCTATATCATTTGCATTGACATTGGATTGTTCCAGCGCCTTGCGCGCTGCTGTTGCGGCACCATCAGACAGCATATGACCTTCTTCCCACCAACGACGTTCAGTGATGCCAGTGAGCGCCTCAATCTGGCCCGGGGCAATATGCAAGGCGTCATACATAGGCATCAGGCGGGACTCGAGATCATCCGAGGTGACCACGACAGGGGGTAGCTCGTAACCGATGGATTCCATGTGTACGCGAGAATATTTCATTATCAGGACATTCTAAGTGATTCGGAGCGCAAAGTCGTTCATCTGATAGATAATTCGCCCGTCCACAGTCAAAAAACCATCTGCACGGATCAGTCTCCTTTCCTGATCGATGTCTGTGATCACTGCCTGAACAGTGACTTTTTCATCTTTTGGGATGATTTGTCCACGATAGATCCAGTGGTGGGTTTCGTTGAGCGCCATGACTTCAAACTCACATTGTGCCAGGTTTTCTTCCGAACCCCATTGTTCAAAGGCGACAACTTTCAAGAGCTGTATGAATGACTCCAGGCCCAGCGAACCAGGCCAAACCGGATCTTCATAAAAATGGGCCTGAAAGAACCATGACTCGGCATTCACCTCCGTTGTCCCCCTGATAAAGCCCAGTTCATTTGGACCACCTTGTGGATCAAACAAACTGACATGATTGATCATACGCATCATGTTGCCTGGATATGGTGCAGTATCAGGGTAAGGAAATGATGTCCCGCGTGCGACTGAAGCTTCATCTGGTTCATAGGTTGTGGACTCTCTGATCCCCACCTGATCGGCCAGCGATTGTTTGGAGAAGAAACCAAAATAGGTATCACCCTGGTAGACGATACCCGCATCACAACGCACTTCCATGTCATAATTTTGAATAATCATGCCGCCCGATTGCGAGACATTGGTGATTTTTATCTGGGTCGTCAGAGTTCCTGTTTCCGGTGTCACGGATATTAATTGCGTGCCGTTCCCGCCAAGATTTCTGAACGACAAATCGATGTCACTGGTGAGTGCCGAACCCAGATAAGCTGCTAGCCAGCCACATGGTTGCAAGGCAACTTCAAGTAGCACGGCAAAAGGCATATGTACCTGTCTGTCTTCCTGAAAATACCAGGCGTTACCCGGCACATCATATTCAGCTTCGATAACGCCCCCTGCCTTGAGTTGCCATGGTTCACAATTTTCAATGGAGGTGATGCGATCGAGAAACTGATAAGGTGGTCTTGGCAAGCGGGCAATTTTTCGTTCTTCATCGAATACCTTATAGCGATCACCAAATGCATCGGAAGGTTTTCCGGTCGCAAAGGCATAGATGGAATCAAAATCAAATAAGACAGGTTTGCCTGCTGTTTGTTTTTTTGCCTGTGTTGTTTGATCTTGCCAACAGGCTTCAATTTTCTGTTTGTCCAAACCGCTTAGTTGAACAGACATATTGTTCATTTGCACGACGGCTTTGCCATCTGCAGTCATCAGTGCATCTGCCAGGACATAAGGTGTTCCGTCTCCATCCTTGTAGCCAATTTCCTTGAGTGTGATTTCGTATTGCACTTTTTTCGTTGATTCGATGACTTGCCCTCGACATTTGAGTTGGCTGATTTCGCCGATGACAGGTTCGTAAACAATTGCATCCTGTTCGCCGATCCAGCCCATGCGCAATAGATAGATACGCAAGGTGTGCAGACAACATTCGTACATGAGTGTGCCGGGCATGACCTGATCATCCGAGAAGTGGCAGGTCAGGAACCAGTCGTCAGGGTGAATATCTGCTTCACCGATGATTTGACCGAGGCCAAAGCGCCCAGCATCCGGGTCAAGCTTTAAAATACGATGTACCAGGGTCATACGACCACCGGGGAGTCCAGCGGGCTTGCTTAAATTCAAATTAGAGAAAGCTTCGCCAAAGCAATCGCCAAGTTTTCCCTGCCTTAGCGCATTGAGTTGTTCATCATTGTAGGATTCAACTTGCATGGGCACAGGGTCCTGCCAGTCATCCGGGCGTATGCCTGTTAGTGAGCGAGTTTCCAGTTTTGTCAGCACAATGCCTTTGCCCGCATCCAGTTCCTCCTGTGTAAAAAAACCGGCACAACCTTCAGTCATGGTCAATAGAGGTTGTCCATTCACCGTGCCTTCAAAATGAAAACGGAAGAGATAGGTTTCATCCTGTTTGAAGAACTGATCAATATGAATGTTGTAACGGACGATCTCGTTTGGTTTGGGTAAAGGGCCGTGGAAGGTAATCTTTGCATCCAGTAAACGATAAACAGCCAGACCCTTGGTGATATGATCGATGCCCAGGTAGCCTGATAAAAACAGATCCGCTTGTCCTGCTTCGACGGCAATACATGTTGGCATGCGTCCACCATCGAGATACCAGGCACCGGGCAAGATATCATGTTCGGTAATGAGGCTGCCAGTGGTTGAAAGATCAGAGGATAAAGAATCCAGCTTGCCATGAATTTCCATAATTCTATCCACCAACATAAGTGGTTCATCTGGCAGGCGTACGCGGGTTGGGTGTTGGTCGATGTCCGCAAATTTTGGCCCCAGGATTTTGCCAATAGAGCCTATAGCGATCTCCATACATTGATCTCTATCGAACAAACAAGCTGTATTTTCGTGCGATTTCTGCGTCAGCCCCGTACTCAAATCCTCATGTACTAGTCGTATATTCCGGTTCTCGGTTTTGGCTTCCTGCGTCACTCTACCTCCTGCATCCATGCAGTCGTCCGTGCGGTGCTTCCTTGACCTCGCACGAAAATCCTTGCTTGTTGATGAGGATTTTAGGAGTTGCATTTGCATTTCCAGTGCCTGGCCTAATGTTTCTGTAAGTCCATTTGAGACACGCAAAAAAGTTTCCTGTGCTTCTGCTCTGGCAGTTTCGGTCAACTGCATTTGTTTCATGACAGTTTCCAGCAAGTAAACATTGTTTGTGTCTGTATACGATGCTGGAGTCTCTGGCATTACCTCGATAAGTTCTGCTTCAGGTGTCTGCAAGGCATTGTGCTTATCCTGATCCTGAGTACTCGATCGTGGTAGTGGCGGGATATTAAAGCATGGTGCGCCTGTAGGAATGGAGATGTGTGGAGATGGTTTTACGACAGGTTCAGAGTCTTCAACTTCATATAAAGACCGGAGATCAACAGGGACATGTTCGGCAATTAACTGTCCCAGACAATGTAGAACATTAGACACACTGTCCTGATTTTTGACGCAGATCGCTTTTGTAATATGTGGTTTATTTTCCAGGATCTGATCGATCATTCTGCTACAGGTTGCGCCTGGCCCCATCTCAATAAAAACACGAACACCATCTGCGTAAGCTGAACGGATCACTTTTGTATAATCGAAGGGTTGCATCGCCTGTTCAACGACGGAATCAGCCGCACTGTCACGAGTGACTTCATAGGCTTTACCCAGGGCACCGCTATAAAAAGTGATTCCCCTGGGTGGTCTGGTTTCAAATAAATGCAGATCGCGATAGGGCTTTTTGACTGGCCTGGCAACTTCGCAATGTACAGTAGTCACTCCCTGTACTGGATGAAGACCACAATGCAAATCTGTAACCAGAGCAAGAACCTCATTCCTGTCACCACCGACAACGCATTCATTTGGGGTATTGGTAATGAGCAGATAAGCACGAGGGTGATCAGCTAAAGCTTGTTTAACTTCTTCTGCCGGACGATCAACGACACCAATCAACCAGTCGACAGTTTCTGAATCTTTTAATTGCCATGTCTCGCGGACAGCATCACAAGGCCCAGCTAGGGCATCGACGAATAAATCAGTCTCCTGAATCCGGCGCAACATCTCATCTCTGTCCGTCCAGGTACGCGTGGAAAAAAGGCCGGCAGTTTCGCCCAGGCTGTAACCAATGATGGCATCGGGCTTGATATTAAATTGAGAGATAACATCACTGACAAATGTGCCGAGCCAGACCTGACCAAAGATTACTTCTTCGTGACTAAGTGGATCTTCTGATTCCGCACGCCAGGGGTTATTACATGACAGACCCCAAAAACGGCCATTGGCAAACTGTGATGCGAGAGAATCATTTTCATCATCAAGACGATCAAGCACGACCGGCCATTGTTGACCCAACTCACGACCCATACCATGGAAATGATTTCCTGATCCGGGATAAACAAAGGCCAGTTTTCCCTCATTACCTAAAGGCTTATTTGAAAAGTAGATTCCGTCTGTGCGGATTGAATTGTTTTTCTCAATCGCTTGCTGAAGCCTGCTTAGGGAATTTGTTAATTCGTTCTCATTACTTATAATTATCGCTGCTGTGAATTCGTTTTGTTTCTCATCTCTGTTTTTATGCCACCAGTTTTTTGCGAGGGCATAAATAATTTGTTTTTCATCTAAAGAATTTTTGCATAGGGCTTCACTATTTATCAGTAAACTGAGTTGCTTGATGTTTTCCAGTAAACTTTCTTTTGATGTTGCGTGAAACGAAAATAATGTCTCGGGTGTTTCTGTTGTACTCGCACCAGAGTTTTGATCAGCCTCCTCAAGGATTGCGTGCAGGCAATTGCCATCGATGCTGAATGCACTGACCGCAGTTTGTCGGGGGCCATCGATCTTATTACGCAACCAATATTGCGATTGATATTGAGATTCATCTTGAACAGTCAGCTGCTTGTAATAAAGACTTAGGCTGGCTTTGGCAATCGAAGCCAGACCACAGGCAGCACCAGTATGACCAATCTTTGATTTAATACTGCTTAAAACCGGTGTAATTTTATGGGGAATTTTATCTTTATGTTCATTAAATAATGCATTTAGTGCTGCTGTCTCCATGGCCTCTTCCTGTTGATGCCCGCTACCATGCATTTCAAACAAACCAATCTTTGATAGTTCCGTCTTTGCATCCTTGCAGGCATTGCTGAAGGCTTGCCGATAGGCTACTTCTGTTGGGATATTTAAATCTGCGCCGCCACCATTGGCAGCACCAAGACCTTTAATAATGGAGTAAATTCGATCACCATCCCGCAGGGCATCTTCATGACGTTTAAGAATGAATGCAGCTGCACCTTCACCGATCAAGTTGTCATCTGAATAGATCCGGCGATCATGCTGTGCCAATACCGCTCGTACATCCCCCGCCAGATCAACTGCGCCGACGATTGCCATGTTCAATTCACCTCTTTGCAGGGCGCGAACACCAGCTTCCAATGCACGTAATCCCGAGCTTTCTTCTCCGGACACAGTAAAACCGGGGCCGCCGATGCGAAAGGCTCGCGCAACCCGACTTGCAACAATTGCTCCCAGGGCACCCATGGTTCGATTGGCATTCAATGCAGGATTTGCTGCATCACGCAAAGATTGAACCCATTCTTCCAGTTCTTTTTCGTTAAGGTTTAAATCAAGTTGCCTGGCCCATGTCTTCGCGCGATTTAATATTGACCAGCGGAAATGATAATTTGTGGTGTTAAGATCAAGACCAATGCCGATAAATACACCGGTAGAATGACTTTGTTTTTTAGTCAGGTTTTTTACTCCCGCATCCTTCAATGCATTGGCAGCAACCTCTAACATTAGCAGTTGCTGTGGCAACATCTCATTGAGTTCAGTAGGAGGAATGCGGTAGCGATCGAGTGGAATATTGACTTCATTAATAAACCAACCCTTGATGTTATCCGGGTTATCAATGCCCCACCAGTGTGATGCGGTTTCAGGTTTAAAATTCTGTTTGCTGGTGAACAGGCGTTCCTTAAATGCAGTCAGAGATTTCCACGGACCAAACTGTGTTTCCATGCCAACGATAGCAATGTCAGACACGTCATTTTTTACATCAGTTATTTTAACGGGATGCGCTTGCTTTGCTTGCCATTCTTCTAATAAAACATGCGCATTAATTCCACCAAAGCCAAAGGCACTGATGGCGGCGCGGCGCGGCGTTTGCCCTGTTCTTTTTTCCCAGTCTTCTGCCTGGCTTAATACCGTGAACGGACTGTTTGCCAGATCAATTTTTGCCGATGCCGTTTCAAAGTTTGCCGTCGGTGGCAATTGTTTATACTTCATAGCTAACAATACTTTTATCAGCCCAGCAGAGCCTGCTGCAGCCAGCAGATGGCCTATGTTGCTTTTCACCGAACCTATGACGCAGCCTTGTTTATTCTTTGTCTGTTCTGACCAAAGTGTGTTCAGGCTTTGATACTCTACCGCATCACCAATAGGCGTGCCGGTGCCATGACATTCTATGAAATCGACATCACCTGGAGACCAATCTGCCTGATGATAGGCTGCACGCATGGCTCGTAATTGTCCTTCAGAATCAGGTGACATGAGATTGCCGCCGATGTCGTTGGATAATCCAATGCCGGCAATGGTTGCGTAGATATGATCATTATCACGTAGCGCATCATCCAGTCGTTTAAGTACCAGGATTCCTGCGCCTTCGCCAACAACCAGACCATCACCTTTATGATCAAAAGGTGAGCAATGACCGGTTTTTGAAATAGCACCCAATGCAGAAAAACCCATTTGCGTGTAGAGACAATCCGGACGAGACAGTCCGCCGGTCAGCATGGCATCGGCACGACCTGCGATTAATTCATCAACTGCATACTTCAGTGCATACAATGAAGATGCACAAGCGGCATCTAGTGTGTAACTGCCACCGCCAAAACCCATGGCCTTGGCTAGCACACCTGCGGGAAGTCCGGCAACATATCTGTTCAGTGATTCGGTTTTATTGCTCGCTTTGATCTGATTGCCCAGTAGCTGTGACTCAAAGGCATATCCGAGAAGTTCATCAGACAGTGCCGAAGACCCATCGGTGGGTAAAGCGATGTTGCCAATGATGATACCGACCCGTTGTTTATCCAGGTTATGACTATGGGTATCCTGCCAGGCCTGTTGTCCCGCGTGTAACAATACATGAAACAGCGGATCCAGTTTTTCAAGAACGTTTTTATCAATATCAAGTCCTTCGGGATCCATCTGAAATGGCTCAAGAAAACAACCCCGAATTGAATTGACCTTGTCCGGCGCCAGGTCATTTGCCCAGGCATCTTTTTTGCTCAGTAACCAACGATCCGCAGGGACTTCACGAGAACAGTCACGAGCCGTCTGGATATTCTTCCAGAACTCTTCTAAATGTTGATCTGCCGAACCATCAGCGCCAGGGAAAAGGCCACCAATACCGACAATAGCGATACGTTGCATGCGGTTAACTCATTGATTATTAGTATAATTTAGAAAAATATTGGGGCGGAATCTATTGCTACTCTTAGCTCTGCCTAATTTTCACGCTTTTCAGAGGTCTGAGTATACATTGGAGAGCTCAAATTTGTGATAAACCCGTATGTTTATTAAACATCGACAGCAAATAGATAATAGATAAATGTTAAAATATAAGTTGGACTTGATGTTACTTATAAAAATAAAGATGAAAAGATTACTACAGTTATCAATAATGATTTTCCCCGTATTTACCCTATCTGCAATTGTCTATGCCGCAGACAAGATCACAGTGAAAACGGCCAAAATCTCTGAGGTCGCTATTTATCCGGAACGTTCCGCACCAGCGACGGTTGTCAGTTTGAATGAGAGTGTTATCAGTGCGCGCATTGTAGCCAGAGTCGATGAACTTTCGGTGCGAGTTGGCGATATTATTGAAAAAGGCGGCGTACTGGCTCGACTTGATTGCGAGGATTATGTGCTGGCACACCTTGAGTCCATCGCCAGAAAAGAGGCGCTGGAAACCAAAAGAGACCTGGCAAGTCGACGTGTTGAGCGCACGCGTCAGTTGATACTTGAGCAATCAATTGCAGAAGAAATTCTTGACGAACGTGAATCAAATTACGCAGTATTAGGCTCCGAACTGAGAGGCATTCAAGCTGAGATTAAACGCAAAAAGCTTGATCAATCTCATTGTACCGTCTTAAGTCCTTTCCGTGCACTTGTAATTGAACGTGCCAGTGCGGTTGGTGAATTTGTTAGTGTGGGAACGGCACTAGTGAAAGTCATGGACATAGATAAGACAGAGATATCTGCGCAGGTTTTGAGTCGAGATTCAACGCAGATCAGTCAGGCCAGCAAACTTTATTTTGAACATGACAACATTCGTTACCCGGTGAAATTGAGATCTATCGTACAGGCGATTGATGCTGAAACACGAAACCGTGAGGTTCGATTAATGTTTAACGATTCACATGCATTGCCGGGAGCCACCGGAAGATTAATTTGGCAAGATGAGCGCGCGCATATTCCTGGCGATCTTTTAGTCCGCCGTCATGGCGAACTTGGTGTATTTACGGTCGAAAAAAATGTTGCCCGGTTTAATTCCATGCCGACAGCACAGGCGGGTCGTGCCAGTGTCACCGTATTGGCTGATGATGTTCGTGTTGTGATCGAAGGACATTATTCGTTAACTGAAGCTGCACCCGTCGATATCGTTAATTAAGCATGACCTGGCTGCAGCGGTTTCTCGCGAACCACGTTTTTGCGAATCTTACCTTTTGTTTGATACTGGTTATTGGAAGTATCTCTTATTTCCAGATGCCTCGGGCAAAAGATCCAGAGATCAACTTTAACTGGATCAGTATTATTACTTTTTTTCCTGGCGCCGCCACGCAAGATGTCGAAAAAAGAATCACTGATCCCATCGAAGATGCTTTACGCAGTTCAATCAAAGATATTAAATTTGTTTCCAGTACCAGTCGCGAGGGTATTTCCAATATTCTGGTGCGTTTTAATCAGATTAGTAAAGATGAGTTCGATAGTCATCTCACAGACTTACGTCGCGAAGTACAAAACACCTATTCAAGTGAACTACCTGCAGAATCTGAAGATCCGGTGGTTTACGAAATCACCACATCAAATGCATTTCCTTCAGCAACCGTCGTTATCACTAGCGCCGGCGATGATGAAAATCTCCGTCGACAAATAAGAAATATAAAAAAGGATCTTGAACGCATTAAAGGCGTTGATCGGATTAATGAACTTGGACTTGCCGATCCGGAGTTACACATCACCTTTATTCCTGAACGATTAGAAGGCCTGGGAATTACACCAGTAGATATTTCGGACACTGTGCGCGCCTATTTTCGAGATGTCTCTGCAGGTGATATACGAACCTATGATGGTCAATGGATCGTCAGAATAGAAGGAACAAGTGCCGACCCCGGAAGCCTGGCAGAATATCCAGTGACCACAGCGCATGGCATTGTGCCACTTGGTAATCTGGCGGAGCTTACTCGGGCAACAGAAGAAGCCACCGAGATTGTCAGGTTTAATGGTGAACCGGCAGCATTGTTGGCAATCACCAAGCAGGCAAACACCAATGTCCTTAAGCTGGTTGATGATATTCGCGCTTACATTGATGAGCGCAATCGATATAGTACCAACACCGGTGTCAATATATTTTTGGTTGATGACCAGACCATCAGTACACGCAATGCACTATCTTTAATGCAAACCAATGCCGTCATTGGTTTAATTATGGTGTTAGTGGTGACATGGATATTCCTCGGTACACGGATAGCCGTGCTGACAAGTATTGGTATTCCTTTCACATTGGCAGGCACCTTTCTGATTCTCAACATCATCGGTATGTCTCTGAATAATATGGTTTTACTCGGTGTGGTGATTGCGTTGGGTATGCTGGTTGATGATGCAGTCGTCGTCGTTGAATCTATTTATCAGCGCTTGCAGCAGGGGATGGTACCAATGCGTGCAGCGATAGAAGCACTGCAAGAAGTATTTGCACCTGTGACTACCTCGGTGATGACAACCATGGCGGCATTTTTGCCGTTGATGTTAATGCCAGGGATCCTCGGTGATTTTATGAGGGTCATCCCCATGGTGGTGACTCTGGCATTGGCTGTCAGTCTAGTGGAAGCGTACTGGATGTTACCTGCGCATGTGATTGCTGCGGATATTGATCTAACAAAACCGTCGTACACACAAAAACGTCGGGAACAATTTACCCACTGGATTCGCTACAGCTATATCAAATTATTGTTAAAGGCCTTGCGCTATCCTGTCATTTCGATCTCAGCTGTGCTCTCAGTTTTTGTTCTGGCAGTAGCGATTGTCGCAGGCGGCCATATCCGGTTTAATTTTTTTGAAGGGGATGAGTTAAGACTTTTTTATATCAATGTTGAAATGCCACGCGGTGCGACGCTGGACGATACCAGTGAGATGTTAATAAAAGTACAAGCGCGTGCACTTGAAGAAGTTCGTCCACATGAACTGCGATCATCAGTAACATATTCCGGACAACAGTTTACTGAAACAGAGCCTTTGTTTGGTGACACCGTAGGGCAAATCATGATCAGCCTGGTGCCAGATGAAAACGGTTCGCGCTCAGTGGCTGAGATTGCCGAGGCAGTGAAAGCGGTCGTTATCGGCTTTGAAGGTACAGCCAATGTTTCATTATTACGTTTGAAAGATGGACCGCCGACTTCAAGGCCCATTAATGTAAAAATACGCGGCGATGAAATTTCTAAAATTAAATCAGCGGCAAAATCACTCGCCAGTTTTCTTCAGGGTAATCCGCTCTTTAGCAATGTGCTCCTGGATGATCGTCCGGGGAATCCAGAATTGGTGTTACGTTTTAATGGCGAAGCTATTCAACGTGCGGGTATATCACCTTCGGTGTTGAGTCGCAGTATTCAATCTTTTGTCGATGGTGAAATTGTCACTGATTTTCAGGACCAGGGGGAGAAAGTCAAAGTACGCGTGCAGGCCAAGCAGGATGACTGGGGCGATATTGATAATTTACTGAGGCAAACAATTGCATTACCCGATGGTCGTTCAGTCGCCATAGGAGAATTAGTACAATCTGAGCAGGGCCTGGGAGTGAATAATATTCGTCATTATAACTTTAGAAAAACCATCACGCTGGAAGCAGATATTGATAAAGATAAAATCGATACCGTAGAAGCGAACGAATTAATTGCAGAAGAATGGAAACGATTACAAAAAGATCATCCAACTATTG
Organism: Pseudomonadota bacterium; assembly: GCA_022574295.1. Taxonomy (GTDB): domain Bacteria; phylum Pseudomonadota; class Gammaproteobacteria; order Eutrophobiales; family Eutrophobiaceae; genus SMWN01. The sequence goes on along the minus strand of JACZSJ010000022.1, from coordinate 1,591 downwards.
ATCTGGATTACACTGGTATTCTGGACGACATCAAGACAAGTCTGGATTCCCTTGTTGTCCTGTTTATGTTTGGTGTGGGTGTGATGTACATCATATTAGGCACGCAATTCAGAAGTTACTGGCAGCCCTTGATGATACTGGTCACCATTCCGCTGGCCTTTACCGGTGTTGTGATGGGCTTATTAGTGACTGCAAACCCATTGAGTTTATATACCATGTACGGTGTGGTTGCGTTGGCGGGGATATCAGTGAATGCGGCGATTGTGTTGATCTCAGCTGCCAATGCACGGCTGGAAAACGGCATGAGTTTATTACACGCAACGGTATACGCAGCAAGAAGAAGAGTGATTCCTGTTTTGATTACATCACTGACAACCATTGCCGGTTTGTTTTCATTGGCAACAGGCCTGGCGGGTCATTCTTTAATATGGGGGCCAGTGGCGACAGCGATAGTCTGGGGTCTGGCGTTTTCAACGGTGTTGACGCTGTTTGTGATCCCGATGTTGTATCGGATGTTTATGCGGTTTAGTGATCGGGTGCAGGATGCACATGAGCAGTGCGACATAGGGAGGAGTAAAAATCTCAGCTGACTCCATTTAATTGATTAATATTTCTAGCCTAATGACTGCTTAATACGGCGATCTCAACGGATCAATGCCGAAAATTACCCACGGTAAAAAATAGAACAGTGAAGATGTATTCGAACCTGTACCATAGGCAGAAGATTAACTCGACCGCGGTAGATTAAAGTCGTCTTACAGCAAGCCACCTACTTCAGCCAAATAATGATCTATCGTCTCTTCGACATCTTTCATGTCCATGGTCTTCAAAATATATCCGTTACATCCGACCTCCTCTGCCCTTTTTTTGTCATCTTCAGATTCAGAGGATGTTAAAACAACGATCGGATTTGAAAACCCTTTATCACGCAGGTTCTTTGTTGCATCAAAACCATTCATATTCGGCATGTTTAGGTCCATCAATACAAGATCAGGAGATTGCTCAAGGCAGATATTTACCGCTTCAATGCCATCATTAGCGGTAATCATGTTATAGCCTGAGTCCTGCAGAACCAGTTGAACCAGCTCAATCATGTCCTGGTTATCATCTGCTAACAGTACAGTTTTCATACTCATCCCCCTATGGGTAATGAACAAAATATTCCACTCGGTCTGACAATTACTAGCTAATACAAGCCTATGGTGCACGATCTATCTTTACTTTTATTTACCATCCAATATTAAAGATGCCCCCCTCATCTCAACTAGACTAAATAGACTCGTCGTGATTCATCACAGCGCAAGATTCAAGCCTGGCCGGTACTTCATTGATATGGGTGCCCGTGGTGACTGCGATAGTCTGGGGTCTGGCGTTCTCAACGGTGTTGACGTTGTTTGTGATCCTGATGTTGTATCGGATGTTTATGCGGTTTAGTGATCGGGTGGTAGAAGGTTAGAGCAAATGTTTTTGCCCCATTCTGTCATGACATATTATTAATATAAATAAGGATAATAGATGAGAAGATTATGTTATTGATCTGGATCAATAAGAATCAACGCTCCAGATTTAACCAATGATTGAATTTAGAACT
>JACZSJ010000172.1 GCA_022574295.1 Pseudomonadota bacterium | reverse complement strand
GACACCCTTGGCTATGATTGGTGGAAGCTTGGGCAGGATGGCCCGGAAACGAAGTTGAATAAAACAACAAAAACCCAACCAGCATTACTTGCCAGTAGTGTTGCAACATGGCGGGTTTGGAGTGAAGCATGCCAGAGCCGACCCATGATGATGGCGGGACATAGCCTGGGCGAATATTCAGCGTTGGTATGTTCAGGTGCAATTAGTTTTTCTGAGGCCATTCGCTTGGTTGCCGATAGAGGTGCAGTAATGCAGGATGCCGTACCCGAAGGGACAGGAAGTATGGCTGCAGTGCTGGGGCTGGACGAGAAGCAGGTTGATGAAGTGTGTCGACAGGCAGCACAGGGACAAATAGTTTCTGCAGCAAATTTCAATTCTCCTGAACAAATTGTTATCGCAGGTCATAGAGAGGCCGTAGAACGTGCTATTGAACTGGCAAAAGAAGCAGGTGCTAAACGCTCGATTGTTTTGCCAGTGAGTGTCCCGTCACACTGTGCACTGATGGAAAAAGCAGCAGACCAATTTTCGGCACGGTTGAATTTAGTTGAGTTTAAGCCGCCCGGAATTACAATTTTACATAATGTTGATGCAGCAAGCCGTCAGAATGTCGAAGCTATCAAACTGGCACTTCAGCAACAACTTTGTCAGCCAGTACGTTGGACCAGGACGATTCAGAAAATGGTCAGTAACGGTGTCAGTACTGTCATTGAATGCGGCCCAGGCAAGGTGTTAAGTGGTTTAATTAAACGAATCGACCTAAGCCTGAAGGTTTTGCCCATTTATGACCCCGGATCATTGGAAAAGGCCTTTGGTGAATTTACAGATATAGAAGAGGACAAAAAATGAAACTCGCTGGACAAGTTGCACTGATTACGGGGGCAAGTCGAGGAATAGGCCAGGCTATTGCCATCACCCTGGCGAAAGCAGGGGCGCATATCATAGGCACATCGACCTCAGAAAGTGGTGTTGAATCCATCAGCAAGGCGCTTGCTGGCGAAGGACTGGATGGCAGTGCATATGTTCTCAATGTGACCGATACATCTTCCATTAAAACACTTAAAGATGCTTTGAAAGCAGATGGCCATGTCCCAAGTATATTGGTCAATAATGCTGGTATTACCAAGGATAATCTCTTGATGCGTATGAAGGACGATGAGTGGGAAGATGTGATCAACACTAATTTAAATGCTATATACAGGATCACTAAGATGTGTTTGCGTGGCATGATGAAGGCTCGGCAAGGAAGAATTATCAACATCACCTCAGTGGTTGCAATGTCAGGCAATGCTGGGCAGACAAATTATGCAGCATCAAAAGCAGGTATGATTGGCTTTACACGTTCTCTGGCCAGAGAAATAGGGTCACGCGGCATTACTGTTAATGCAGTCGCACCTGGATTTATTGAAACCGATATGACAGATGCTTTGACAGACGAACAGAGGGATGCACTTCTAAACCAGATCCCTCTGAATCGACTGGGCAAGGCCAATGAAATCGCTGAAGTTGTCAGTTTTTTGGCATCAAAAGACGCTGCTTATATCACGGGAGAAACGATCAATGTAAACGGCGGGATGTATATGGGCTAGCTATTATTCAAATATAAATGATTAGATAATCAAACTATCTTTTTGATTAGAATAGATAATTTTTATTTATACAATATCCGGGTTGAAAGTTATCTGCATTTCACTAAACTATGACCCGCTATTCGGTCAACTGGCCGTTAAGGGAGGAGATTTCCATTATGAGTAGTGTTGAAGAACGCGTGAAAAAAATCGTTGTAGAGCAGTTAGGAGTAAAGGAAGAAGAGGTAACCAATGAGGCTTCTTTCGTTGATGACTTAGGTGCAGACTCACTGGATACAGTAGAATTGGTCATGGCACTTGAAGAAGAGTTCAAGACGGAAATTCCCGATGAAGAGGCAGAGAAGATTACCTCAGTCCAGCTTGCAATTGATTATGTCAGCGCGCATATGGAGTAACTCCATTCGCTGAATCACGAAAGGCCGCGTTAGTGAAGTGACGCGGCCTTTTTCTTTTTCCATAGGTGGTCTTGTACCGTATCACACATAAAGTGCCAGAATGAAATTAGCGAGAACGGAGTGTCGGATACAAGAAGTTAAATAAACACGGGGTTAAAGATATTGAGTAAAAG
>JACZSJ010000089.1 GCA_022574295.1 Pseudomonadota bacterium | reverse complement strand
AGTGATAGGAGCCGAGTTTATCGAGGTATTTCATTTTAATTTTCAAGGATACGCTCCATCAACGGGTCTGTTGTGGGTACGTTAGAGCTTCCCCCGATGCTATCCAACTGCGGGTCACTCCACATTTTAGGGCGAGTGTTTAAACAAGCAGGGGGTCATACAAAAGATAATGTTCAGTTGTTATGCAGAGTATGTAATATATTAAAATCCAACAAACCAATGCACATTTTTGTTAATGAAAACAAAGGCATACAGGGGGAGTCAAACGTTCAAAAGCTGTCGCTCCGTAGACCGTCTGAAAAAACGCAAGTATGTTAAATGGAGTATTTCCTTTGAAAAAATCTGAACACAAGGCACCCGCAACATTAAGCGCAGAAGCCCGTAGATGGTGGGCCAGGCTACTTGATGAATATGGGATCGATGATCCTGCGGGGTTATTGCTATTACAAATATTATTTGAAGCTTTTGATCGTATGCGAGGAGCACAGCGACGAATTAAAAAAGATGGTTCAATTATTAAAGACCGATTTGATCAGTTACGCGCCCATCCTGCGATCACTACTGAGCGCGATAGTCGAGCACAAATGCTGATGGCAATGAAAAACCTGAATCTGGACATTGAACCCCTGCGAGATGGACCGGGCAGACCAGGGGGAAACTAATATGCCAACAAAACGAAAACGCAAATCACGGAACAGGCGACCAGAAACAAAGGATTGGGAACTTCATTATTTACGCCATGGCGAAGTTATCAACGAAGGACGTATTAAGAGATTTTTTATAAACGCTAAAATTCACTGGCCGGAACTTTGGGAATTACTCCGGGATCAAATCTTATCCGAATGGGCAGCCAAGCACCCAGGGACCCGCCCTTTTGCATGGTGGGAGTTTGATGCACCCAGGCAACCTATAGGTACATATCGTGGTTGCTATTATGATGGCGACTTACCGGAACCCAGGTTAAAACTCAAGGGCGCAGGCACACCCAATCATGAAGCCCTGAACTACGTACCAAGGTTTTGTTTTGGACTTCCAGCAACTGGATATGAAGCCCTGGATCCAAATGATCCGCCTGTTTATGAATCAGAAGCAACATATCTCAAAAGACACAGCCTATTGATAGAGGGTGAAGAAGAACGCGCAGACTTTACCCCTGAAACTATCCAAGTACAGGAACAAGACACACAGAAATTAAATACAGTTAACTAATTGGCTCTTCCCCTGATCGAGTGGGTAGATTAATCGTGTCCTCCACAAGATCTGAGGTTATTTTTACCAGAAATGCACATAAATAGCTTGCAAAACAGATAGATAGCCAATAAAGCTGCTTTTATATTTTGGTAAACCAACAATATCAGCGGCTAAATGCAGAAATGACGGTCAGGATCAGTAAAATCCATGCTACGTCCTTGTTTTAGCTGCTTTCTTGTATTTGCAATCCGCTTGATCTGTGACCGTTTTACCCACTCGATTTGATGAAGACCCTAATTATAAGAACCCATCATTCTGTATATCAAAATTAAATGATTAGTGGGGCGATAACTCTGATTACAATAATATTATAGTTGTAATTATTGATGGCTGCTTAAAGTCGGTAATAACCCGGGAGGCAAGCTTAATTCATGTTACTCATTGATCAAATAGCAGAACAGAAAATTATAGAAGCCATTCTCAATGGTGAGTTGGATAATTTGCCTGGACAGGGACAACCGCTTCGCCTGAATGACGATAGTTCTGTACCTGAGGAACTTCGAGTGGCATATCGTGTATTGAAAAATTCAGACTTTCTGCCTCCCGGCATCGAGTTCCGAAAAGAAATCGCTGGTGTGAACCAGTTACTGACGGAAATTGCTTCAGAAGACGAACAGATGAAGCTCAGTAAACGAATGGATTATCTATTGATGCAATTGAGTGTCATGAACCCTGGCTCTTCAATTTGTAGCGAAGAATATTATTTAAAAAAACTGAACAGTAAACGCAGACCACAGGTGCTGTAATCGAATGAATAAATGTCTTGATATTAAAAGTATTGATATTTATCCACTTGATGTTCCTTTAATGGCCCCTTTTAACACTGCAGTTTCTAATCATTCATCAGTTAACAATGTCGCTATACAAGTAAAACTTACGGATGGCGCTATCGGCTGGGGGGAAACACCGACACTCCCACCGCTGACTGTTGAAGACCAGGCGATGGCAATATCGGTCCTTAAAGGCGAAGCAAACTCATTACTGGGCAGGAACGCAGGTGAATGGCGGCGTATTGCAGAAGAGTTACTGGAACGTCTGCCAGAATACCCTGCAATACGATGCGGACTTGAAATGGCCCTGGTCGATGCGCTTGCACACAGTTGTCAAATTCCGTTGTTTCAGTTTTTTGGTGGGTGTGCCGACAGTGTTGTGACGGATATTACCATACCGATCTGTTCCGCAGACGAAGCGGAACGTTTGGCAGGACATTACCATCGACAAGGTTTTGAAATTATCAAGACGAAGATCGGCCGGGATATCAACAGTGATATTGAACGAATAATTGCTATTCGGCGCGGTTTTAAAGATTGTCGGTTATTACTCGATGCGAATACCGGTTTTACGGTTGAAGAAACACTGGATATCCTGGCACAACTACGTCGCTCAGGTATCGAACCCGTGTTACTTGAACAGCCTGTCGCACGTGAAGACTGGGAAGGACTGGGGAGACTGGCAAAAGAAGCCGGGGTCCCGATTGCTGCGGATGAATCCTGCCGATCGCCACAAGATGCGATGCGTATCGTGAAGGACAATCTGGCACAGGTGATTAATATTAAACTGGCCAAGTGTGGTGTCTTACAGGCCCTGGAGATTGCCACGATTGCGAAGGCTAATGGCACGGGGCTTATGATCGGCGGTATGGTAGAAACCCGGATAGCCATGGGCTTCAGTGCCCACTTTGCAGCAGGCTTAGGAGGATTCGACTGGATTGATCTGGATACACCATTGCTGATGGCTGAAGATCCCGTGTGTGGCGGGTATATCGCAAAAGGGCCCTGTTACCAACTTGATGTTGGAAGTTATGGGCATGGTGGCGTGCTAACGAATGATTGAGGAATCATAATTAGACACAGACCATGAATAAAACTGCAGTATTTTATTAATTAATATATTTCAATTGGGTTAAATGTTAAATGTGAAGCGCAGAATGTTCGTCTATCTAATAATCGTTTTTCTGGTGGTTGCCCTTTTCACATACATGATTTATATGCCAGGTAAGTCATATGAGGGCGAATTGCCAGTGCTCGATGATGTCGATCATGCTACGGCAAAAAGATTTGAAGCCCATGTTACTGAATTGTGCAGAAATCCGGCGGGCAGAAATTTTATCGAAAAAAATGGACTTGATGCCGCCCGAAAATATATTGCCGGGCAGTTTGAATCTTCCGGTTATGAAGTGAAGTTTCATGAATATCAGATCAATGGTGATACCGTCGCCAATATTGCGGTTGAACTGACCGGTACCTCACGTCCAGAAGAGATTATTATCGTTGGTGCACATTATGATGCAGTACCCGGGGCACCGGGTGCGAATGATAATGGCTCGGGTGTAGCAGCGACTCTGGAGCTTGCTGATCGATTCAAGGATAAAAAATTTCCACGTACTGTCAGGTTTGTCGCCTTTGTTAATGAAGAACCCCCGAATTTCATGACCGGGAATATGGGGAGTTATGTATATGCAAAAAAAGTAGCAAAGGACAAGGAAAATATCATCGCCATGTTTTCCCTGGAAACAATCGGTTATTTTAGTGACGAATCAGGCAGCCAGCTTTATCCAGTACTGTTCAATATGTTTTATCCGAATACAGGTAATTTTATCGCATTTGTGGGTAATCTCAGCTCACGTGGTCTTGTGAGCAAATCAATTCGATCATTCAGGGCGCATTCAACTTTCCCCTCGGAGGGTATTGTAGCTCCTGCATTTATTCCGGGTATCAGTTGGTCTGATCACTGGTCATTCTGGAAGCACGGTTATCCTGCGATCATGATCACGGACACAGCGCCTTATCGTTATCCTGCCTACCACACTTCGGAAGATACGCCGGACAAGGTGGATTATGAAAAAATGGTCTATGTAGTTAAAGGCGTTGAAAAGATGATTCAAGAATTTTTATACTGATTAAATAATAAAAAATGAGTCAGATTTCACTTTAAATTGAATTGATCGGTGGTGAATGTTTACTAGACTAGAGTCATATCATGTCTATTGATGCGAAAATATCTATCTTTGATACGTACATACATGTCGATTATTTCGGGGAGTACGAGAATGAATCAGCAAATGATTCCATTGATGAAGTTGTGAAATTATGTAAATCAAAGAATTACACAAAAGTACTATTTGATTTCAGGAGAATAACGGGTGATGTTTCCACATTTGAACGGTTTAAAATGGCTGAGCATCTCATTTCATCTAAACCTCCGAATATACGTTTTTCCGATTAATTAAGGTGCAAACACTTTGATTATTGGGGGGTCTTGAACGCTTCCATGTTGGCATATAATTCTATATACTTCCATAATATGAAAGTATCTGGAATTATATGAATGAAGTCATTGACTGAAAAAATCATGGAGTCGGATCAGGTCAACAGGGTGTTTAGTGATGCACAACTAAGTCGCATGTTGGGTGGCAGCGACGCGAGAAGGTATGGCCTGGTTAACAGGGCATTGAAGGTGGGTGAGCTTCATAGAGTTAAACGGGGCCTATATGCTTTGGACAATAGATATCGTGATTACCCTCTACATCCTTTTGCCCTGGCTCAAGTTATGGTGCCGGGAAGTTATGTCTCTCTGGAAACAGCACTGGCCTATCATGGCTGGATCCCGGAGGCTGTTTTTACGACGGCAAGTATTTTACCGGGCCGTAAGTCAAAAAATTATGACCATGAAAAATTAGGTAGTTTTAGTTTTCAACCTTTAGCAATTCATAAAGGTTATTTCCTGGAGTTAGTTTTAAGAGAGCAGGTAAACCAACAGGCAATCTTAATTGCAAAACCTGTTCGTGCATTGATGGATTTGATTTGTTTAAGGAAAAAGGAATGGCAGGGTATGGATTGGCTTACTGAGGGGATGCGTATTGATTATGAATATTTAAAGATGATCAACGGCGCGGATATCAGGTCGTTAAAGTTAGTGTATAAACAAAATCGCATAAGAAAATTTCTTGATGAATTATCCAGGGAGTTAGGAAATGATTGAATTGATTCAACAAAGACTAGATGAATATCAAGCGAGTAATGCTATTGAGGAAGAACAAGCGATTAAAGAGATCATTCAAGAGCTTGCCTTATTTGCATTATGGAGGGCTGGCTTTTTTGAAGTCGCTGCATTTCAAGGTGGAACAAGTCTACGTATCTTGCATGGCCTACCAAGATTTTCGGAAGATCTGGATTTCATTTTAAAAGAACCGGATCTGGAATTTAATTGGAGTCATTATCTTGAAAAGTTGCTGGGGAATTTAGAAGAGTTTGGTTTAAAGTCTGAAGTGAAAGATAAAAGTCGAATGGACCAGGCGGTAAGAAAAGCTGTGTTGAAGGATAATTCAGTGAGTAACCAACTGAATCTTTCGTTCTATCGTGGGCGAGGGGGCCAGAAACAAACCATTAAATTAGAAATAGATGTGAATCCTCCATCAGGATCAGGGTTTGAATATACGTATAAAGATTTCCCGGTAGATTATGAAGTCTGTCATCAAGATTTAAGTAGTAATTTTGCATTAAAGATTCATGCGCTACTTTGCAGGCCTTATATAAAAGGAAGAGATTGGTATGATTTTAATTGGTACGTAAAAAAAGGAATTAAACCAAACTTACCCTTATTACAGGCCGCATTAATTCAGGATGGACCGTGGAAGGGGGAAGGCTTAAAAATCGATGAGGAATGGGTAAGGAAAGAATTATTAAAGAAAATTTCCTTAATTAATTGGAATGAACCAGCTTCTGATGTTGAACGCTTTTTGACTCTTGTCGAGAAGGATAGTTTGCGGTTATGGAATGAACGTTTTTTTGTACAAAGAGTGAGTCAATTGTTTAGTTAATTAGTTATCAAGGATGATTAAATGAAAATACAAATATTGAGCGATCTCCATATAGAATTCGGTGAGTTCGAATATGAAGATACTGGTTCAGACGTCGTGATATTTGCTGGTGATATTGGTGTTGGGTTGGAAGGATTAAATTGGATAAAGAGTCTGAATATTGATAAACCTGTTATTTATGTTCTTGGGAATCATGAGTACTATCATCATGAAATTGGTTTAGTTAAAGAAATAAAATCTTATGCGCAAGAGAACATTCACGTCCTTAATGAAGATGTAATCGAAATTGGTGGTGTACGTTTCCTGGGGAGTACCTTATGGACTGATTTTCTTTTGTTTGGAGAAACAGATAAATATTTTTCTGTGCAACATGCTAAAAAAGGAATGGCCGACTTTGAAGTTATTAAATTAAAGGGCAAACGGTTTTCTCCAGAAGATTCTATTCAATTACATGAGAAAAGTCGTGATTGGCTAAAATGTATGTTATCTATACCATTTGAAGGAAAGACAGTAGTAGTCACCCATCATCTTCCTTCTTCAAAATCAGTGCCCCCACGTTTTGCAAAGGATTTGCTGACTCCGGCATTTGCTAGTAACTTGGAGGAGCTGATGGATGAAGGACGTGTTGCATTATGGATTCATGGTCATACTCATGATGCATATGATTATGAGATATATGGTACTAGGATCGTATGTAATCCTCGAGGTTATTTCGGGTATGAACGAACTGATAATTTCCATTCAGATTTAGTTATAGAGATTTAGGGGAAGGATATGTCAGAGAATAAATGAGGTCGCTCTTGCACTCCATGTCCTTGCGACATTAGTGCACCCGTCAAGCGGGTATTGAAAAGAACATACTTGCACGTCGTCAGGCCACAGTTTTATAGTTTAATCGTAAGGAGCTTTAGTATGAAAGCAGGTGTTTTATTTTTGAATTCGATGTTTTTGTTATTATTCATCAGTGTACTTATTGCTGAATGGGGTAATGCACCAGGCCTCTTGGCTGGCATGGCCATCGTTAATCTCTTAATTAACTCTGTAGTTATTTTCATCAAGGTAAAAGGTGAATTTGCGGACCTGCCATAGTATTTATAGCAATCAGTATGGTCAGTTTCGATTAATATAACCAAGATGATGTCTGAACAGCTTAGAGATTTGCGCTGACAAGATGCACTATGTACCACGGTGAAAAACTAAACAGTATTACCCATCTGGTTGGCGCTGTTCTGGCCCTGGTCGGCTTTGGTGTACTACTAACCATCAGTATCCAGGAACACAACCCGCAGCTCATCATCAGCTTTACCATTTTTGGTCTTACATTAATCCTCCTGTACACCAT
>JACZSJ010000021.1 GCA_022574295.1 Pseudomonadota bacterium | reverse complement strand
TTACAGACCGTTTCCGATCTGATCGAGTCAGCCACGATCCGACTAGATGCATTGCGCATCATTATTACGATATAGAATAATAATGCTATTTAGATTTTTGTTTACGACCCTGGGTCTTCTTTGCCTGGGTTTTCTTTGCCTGGGTTTTCTTTGGTGTTAATGTAAACCAGTCTTCTTTCGTGATCTCGTGATAGTAATCGGCTTCATCTTTCAGTAATTGCGATGTGGTTTTAAGTACTGCTGCAATTTCTACCCGCACCCCTTCGGATTTAAGATGGCGGACCAGTTCAATATAATCAGAATCCCCAGACATAATAATGATGGTATCTACTTTGTTGGCAAGCTGGATTGCATTGATCGATAGTGGAATATCGGCACTTTTATGACAGGGCCGGACTGAACCGTGATAGAAATTATGCAGACGTTCCTGTAGTTTTTCTGAGATGTGTTTGCCTTCTCTGAAATATACCAGACGACTCAGACCCCTGTTCACCAGTAATTTTGGAACGAGTGCGTCCAGATTGAGCATGGTGTTGGTGTTGTCCGCTTCAGAGTGGATACTTCGCTCAATATTATTCCCATCAATCAGGATGGCAACAGTTTGGGATATCTCGATATTTTCAGGATGTGTAATTATTTCTGTATTTTCTTTCATAATGTTCCCCAAAGAGGATTTTATTGCAATTCACTTTGGATTTTCGCCTTGTTTAACCAGGATGATCAAGCTGTTAATTATACAGCTTATTTCTGATGATGGTGCCTGCAATATGTATGGCAATTAAGATTTTAGAGTTTAAAATGAAATGATGAATAGACGTCTTGTTGTCCTGATCCTGTTTTCTCTAGTGCTTGTCTGGAACTTTGTTCTTTTTCCATCGAAAATTGAACTGACGGATCGCACCAGGGTTCTACAGGGAGTCTCTCTGGCCAAGCCATATAAAGAAGCAATCGTTGCCTACTGGCAGTCGAAAGCTCAGTTTCCTGCCAGGGAAGACTGGGATCCCGGCAGTTTGGTCTTGGCTAAAAAGCTGGAAAAATCTTTGGTCGAATCAATTATTGTGGGCGAGGAAGCCTCTGGTTCAATCAGTGTTTATTTTACCAGCAGCAAAGATCCGAAAGCGCCCGCAGGCATTGAGGGAAAGAAAATTGTATTAACACCGTCCGTCCAGGATGGGGTGGTCTCATGGACATGTAAAGGTACACTAACGGAAGAATTATTACCCGTCCCCTGTCGATGAGACATGCCCGGCATCATCACGGTACGCTAAAAAGTGATTTATCTCCTTGAGCATTTTATCGGGATGAATGTAGTCTATTAAAATCTGATGATATGCGCTGTTCTTTTCAAGCAATAGCATGGGGAATGAGTTGCCACCCATTTGACGGACGAATTCAATCTCATGTTTAAGTAAATCTTTTGTCTCATCGGAGTTTAACTCCGTGCTAAATCTCTCAACATCAAGACCAATTTCATCGGCAAGTTCGACTAAGGTATCAGTATTTGATGGGTTTCTGGCCTGACAATAATAAGCATATTGGATGGCCTCAATCATGGGTATTTCATAATGAATATCCTGGTATTTTGCGGCAAGTACGGCCCGACAGGCAGGGTAGGTACTGCGCCTCGGATGACATTTTTCCCAAAAATCGAAATTAAATTTTGTCTCCGGTACGCGGATTTGTATGGTACGCCAATGATTCTTAATCTGATCACGCAAATTATCCGGCATGGGATCGTCGGTATCTCTGGCAAGACCGCCGAGGAAATAGGTGAGATGAACATTTTTGGGAAGGTCTGCAATCAAAGCATTCAGGGCAGGACGAAAGGCCCAGCACCAACTGCACATTGGGTCGTGAATATAATAAATGCTTGTCGCCATGGTCTTCCAGAATATTTGTACTGTTAAGAAAAATTTGTGATATGCCTATATGATTATAGTAAATCATTGTAATGGATCATTGTAATGGATCATTGTATCAGGCCATTGTAGCAAACTGATATGCCAATCTATGGCAGAATGGGTGATGTTCAATGAGGAGCACTGTTAACCGGGAACCAAAGCATTATTAATGATAAATAAAAAACTGGTCATCACTGTTATCTTATTTTTGTTCGGCCCATTTGTATCCGCTGATACATGTCCCTCTGTCGGGGACATTAAAAACAGAGAAGTTCCAGAAACATACGAATGGACCGTCAATTATGAATTGGCACTGGATGATCTACTTTCTGTCACAAAATTATATGCCGTCACAATCGAAAACTACGGGGCATTTGTCTCCTGTAAATATGAAAGCCCCAGAAGGGAAGTAAGGTTAGATGGAATTTCGAAAACTAAAAAATGTTTGATCACAGTTAATACGGGAGATTGGTTTACCATGGATAATGGGAAAATCATTTGCCAGGAAGACGATATCACGAAGTGCCAATATAAATACGAGTGTTAATGTCCATCTTAGGTTTATATTGGCTCAGGTTTTTATTTTAGGGAGTTAATACAGGAGCTTGATTGAAGTTTTTTGTTGAGCATAAAAGAGACCCGGAATGAATCTATAAAGGGGGAGGAGGGCTAGAGTCAGTTCCGGGTCCAGTCACAAATCATCTGAGGAGGTAAAGTTGCTCTTGGGAACAAGTCTAGTAAATTTACCCGGGGTGGTGTGTGAAACAGTCCACAGATACGATCAGATTCTGGCTCATACTGTGATGAAGGTCACAGTTTCTATATCAATATTCAAAATTGTTTGATTATTGTTCAGATTGGCTATCCATGATCAGGCTTATGATTGACCAGCCAGATTCTGGAGTGGTTGATTGTTCGGCCGTAAAAATATGCAATCTATTACGCAGATCAATTGCAAATAGTGGGATTAATTGCTCTGTTCTATTGGCGGTATACGCTTCATAGTCATATTCATCGCTGAGCTGTGTACTTTTGATTTCAGCACCTTCTCGCAGTAGTGATGCCATCTGACCATAAGTGATGTTTTTACCAAATAACCGATTTCCACGATGTCTTGTGGAGAGCGTGTGTTTTTCAGAAATAACCTGGTCTTTGTTTGTCTTCAGCTCAAATATATTTTGCATACCGAATTCTGATTTAAACCGTAGACTGGCAAGTGAATTCTGGTTTGTATTACCTGTCATGGCGGGCATCTTGCCAATGCCTGTTAGATCAAGGTTGCGATCAGCGTGTTCCGACGCAGGGTTACCAAAGTAGGTATTCAGACCTTCCATTCTTGCCTGACTTGTATTTTCCCAGTTGCTATCAGTCAGGATGACCTTGAATCCGGATTCCTGTAATGCCTTGCCTATGATGCGGGCGACGTTTCCTGAACCGACAATCAAAAATCCAGTCGGTGGTGGTTCCCTGACACCTAACCAATGTGCAATCGTTTTTGCTGTTACGCTTTGAATAATGACAGTGCCTATGATGATAAAAAAAGTAAGCGGAACAAGTAAGGATGCGCCTGGATAGTCTTCAGCTTCCAGACGAATGGCGAAGAGTGATGCGACGGCTGCGGCAACAATCCCCCGTGGGCCTATCCATGCAATTAACAGTTTTTCTCGGGGGTTTAAGTCTGAAGTAAATGAGGATACCCATACGGCTATAGGTCTTGCTAGTAACATGATTGCTGCCAGTACCCCCAGCGCGTTCCAGCCGAGTTCTCTGAATTGATAAAATTCAATACGAGCTGCGAGAATAATAAATAAACCTGAAATAAGCAGAATACTTAAACTTTCCTTGAAATCCAGGATATCATCTATGTCTGTATTTTTTAAATTTGCCAGGACCATGCCCATGACTGTAACTGATAATAATCCGGATTCGTGTGCCAGATGATCTGCTCCAGCATAAACGGCAAAAACAAGCGTAAGAGAAAGTACATTACGTAGATATTCAGGGATCAGGTGTCGGCGGAGGATATGTCCAAGAAAAAATGCAGCGAGTGCCCCCAGTGTCGTTCCAACTAAGACGATACGTCCAAACACCAGGGACACGGTTTCCAGTGCATTTCCAGATTGACTGGAGATAATGAAATCAAACACAAGGACAGCCAGAAGTGCACCCAATGGATCAATCACAATGCCTTCCCAACGAAGTATATTGGCGATCTTTGCATTCGGTCTGACGGTACGAAGTATTGGCACAATAACTGTCGGTCCCGTTACCACGACAACAGCACCAAACAGAAATGCCAACTCATAAGGGAAACCAATTAAATGATGTGTTGCAACAGCGGTAATTAGCCAGGTGATCAGTACACCGACTGTTATGAGGTTGCGAACAACTGATGCCAAACCTCTTATTTCGTCGAGTTTGAGTGTCAAACTGCCTTCAAACAGAATGACTGCGACTGAAAGAGAAATCATAGGGAACAATAGATCGGCAAACAGATCATCCGGGTTTAGCAAGCCGGTAACAGGCCCGATAATCATGCCACATAACAGGAGAAGCAGGATTGCAGGCAGACGTGCCCGCCATGCCAGCCATTGGCATGCGATTCCCATGACACCGATTCCGGCCAATGAAATTAGGCTATTATTAGCCAATGGCTAAGCCTGGAAATAGTTATCTTGTTATATGTCTGATGAGCATTAGTGGAAATGAGATTCGTTTTCGCTGAAAACTAGTGTTTATCTGGCGGCTGATCAGAGACTGAATAACTACTTGGTGTGGCTATCTGGTAGAGAAATATTTTGAGCAGCTGTGCAGTTTGCCAGATATCACAAAAAATTAATCAGCTCGTTTAAATACCAAAGTGGCATTGGTACCACCGAAACCAAAACTATTTGACATGACTGTATTCAGACCGGCACCATCTTCTCTTTCTGTGACAATTCGCATGTTGACAGCACCTTCATCCAGTTCACTGATATTCGCAGACGCGCTGATGAAATCATTCTCCATCATCAACAATGAGTAGATGGCTTCATTCGCACCTGCTGCACCAAGACCGTGACCCGTCAAGGATTTTGTGCCGCTGATTCGGGGTGGATTCTTGCCGAAGACTTCTTTTACAGCGTTAAGTTCGGCGATATCTCCTGCGGGGGTACTGGTTGCGTGCGTGTTGATGTAATCGATAGGTGTATCGACCGTTGAGATCGCCTGTTGCATACAACGCATGGCACCTTCACCAGAAGGTTTGACCATGTCTTCACCATCTGAAGTCGCACCATAACCGACTACCTCAGCATAGATGTGCGCATTTCTTTGCAATGCATGTTCCAGCTCTTCAAGGACAAGCATTCCCCCGCCACCCGAGATGACAAAACCATCACGATTTGCATCATAAGGGCGCGATGCGATTTCTGGTGTTTCGTTGTATGTCGAGGAAAGTGCCCCCATGCTGTCGAACAAAAGCGTACTGGTCCAGTGAACCTCATCACCACCACCCGCAAATATAATATCTTGCTTCCCTGCCTGAATGATTTCATAGGCATTGCCAATACAGTGTGCACTCGTTGCACATGCAGAGCTAATAGAATAATTCACTCCTTTAATTTTATAGGCAACGGAAAGGCACGCGCTTGTCGTACTTGCCATGATTCTGGGCACCATTGTCGGTCCCACTTTACGTGCCCCTCTTGAACGCATTATATCAATCGCTTCAACCAGATTTTGGTTTGAACCACCACCCGAACCAGATATTAAACCAACTCTCGGGTTTGAGATTTGATCTCCACTCAGGCCTGAGACTTCTATGGCCTCTTTCATTGCCAAATAGGTAAAGGCTGCACCATCACCCATAAATCGTCTTAATTTTCTATCGATCAATTTATCAGGATTGAGACGGATCGGACCGTGTATGTGAGATCGAAACCCCAACTCTGCGTATTCTTCGCAATACTCAATACCGGATCTACCGGTTTTTAGTGACTCGGTGACTTCTGCCCTGTTATTCCCTATGCTGGATACGATCCCAAGGCCAGTAATAACGACACGCTTCATTAAAATTCCTCGTTCAAAAACCTTCTGTTGATTCAAATAAACCTACACGCAAATCTTTTGCGGTATAAATTACCTTACCATCAATGGCCATTGTTCCATCTGCGACGCCCATCACCAGTTTTCGCAGGATGAGTTTCTTGATGTCAATAGTGTAGGTCACCAGGCTTGCATCGGGTAGCACCTGACCAGTAAATTTTACATTGCCAGCCCCTAGTGCTCGGCCCCTCCCAGGTTCGCCCGTCCAACCGATATAAAAACCTAGTAACTGCCACATCGCATCTAGACCCAGACAGCCAGGCATCACCGGATCGTTCTGGAAATGGCAATCAAAAAACCAGAGATCCGGTTTGATATCCAGTTCAGCAACAATCAATCCTTTTTGAAAGGTGCCACCTTCATTACTAATATGGGTGATTCGATCAAACATGAGCATTGGAGGTGCGGGCAATTGTGCATTGCCTTCCCCGAATAACTCGCCCTTACCCGAAGTCATCAGGTCTTCATAGCTATAATTATTTTTTTTGTTCATATCTGCAATAGTATCGCACGTGAAACACGCTTGAAACCCTGTTTATAAACTGAATGGTTAGAGAACCTCTACAGAGGAAGCAAGTCATACAGTAGACATACGGGTCGTAAGGGTTCATTAACTATGTTAGATAATGATATTGCAAAATTAAATACGTTACCATTCAGGTTCTATTTCCTGTCTCCGTGCCTTATTTTTGTGTGGTGGGGATCAAATCCGAATATAGGTATGTATGAGGCTCACTGATCCCTTCTTGTACTTCTCTGGTCTGTTTGTTGCCGGTATTTTTCTACGCATATTGTACTTCTCTTGACACTGATCTCTTGACCGTTAGACTCTCTGCAGTGCACAAAAACTTGGGAAACTTGAATGTCAGTAGATAGCATTTTGAACAATAGAAGAAAGAGTGTTGGGGTTAAGGTTGGCTCTGTGATGATTGGTGGTGGTGCCCCTGTCGTCGTACAGTCAATGACGAACACGGACACGGCCGATGCCGAATCAACAGCGAGACAGGTACAACAACTTGCGGCTGCTGGTTCCGAAATTGTTCGGATTACCGTGGATACAGAAAAGGCGGCTAGTCAGGTTGCTTCAATCAGAGAAAAACTGGAGTCTATGGGGTGTCATGTGCCTTTGGTCGGTGATTTTCACTATAACGGCCATACATTGCTTGAAAAGTATCCTGATTGTGCGGAAGCCCTGGCCAAGTATCGAATTAATCCGGGCAATGTGGGTTTTGGCAAGAAAAAAGATAATCAGTTTGCTGTCATGATCGAGAAGGCCATCCAATATAACAAGCCGATACGCATTGGTGTGAATTGGGGCAGTCTGGATCAAAAATTATTAACCAAAATGATGGATGACAACGCCGTTCTGGCAAAACCTCATGATGCCGATGATGTGATGCGTGAGGCGTTGATTGTCTCGGCATTGAATAGTGCTGAAAAGGCTGAAGAGATTGGTTTGGCACGGGATCAAATTGTCCTTTCATGTAAAGTCAGTGGTGTGCAGAAACTGATTTCGGTTTATCGCGAACTTGCCGTGCGGTGCGATTATGCGATTCACTTGGGCCTTACCGAGGCAGGCATGGGTTCAAAAGGGATCGTGGCCTCGACTGCGGGGATGGCAATACTATTGCAGGAAGGTATCGGAGATACGATTCGCGTGTCGTTAACGCCAGAACCAGGTGGCGACAGGACAAATGAGGTCATCGTTGCCCAGGAAATGCTACAAACCATGGGATTGCGATCCTTTACTCCCCTGGTGACAGCGTGTCCGGGTTGCGGCAGGACCACCAGCACTGTGTTTCAGGAACTTGCCAATTCCATTCAGGCATATGTCCGTAGCCAGATGCCCATTTGGCGAGAAAAATATATTGGCGTTGAGGAGATGAATCTGGCGGTGATGGGCTGTGTGGTGAATGGTCCTGGTGAAAGTAAACATGCAGACATTGGTATTAGTTTGCCGGGCACCGGTGAGACACCCACTGCACCAGTCTTTATTGACGGCAAGAAAGCAATGACACTTAGAGGGGATAATATTGCTGAGGAGTTTCGTGTCATCGTGGACGATTATGTCGAAGGTCGTTATACACAAAGATGAACTTGATTCTGAAAACAGTATGAAAAAATACAGTATTTTCGCATTACTTCTTGGGATAGGTGTTTCAAATGTCTATGCAGGATGGGGTGACTTGCTGGATTATTTTTCAGATGATTCAGAGATAGTAAAAAGTGCCACATCAGTATTAACTAACTCCGAAGTGGTTGATGGCCTAAAAGAAGCACTGAGCAAGGGGGCAGAATCAGCAATAGCGAGACTTGGTAAGCAAGATGGTTTTTTTGCCAACAAGAAAGTCAAGATTCCTATGCCTGATTCTCTGCAAACGGTGGAGGATGGTCTACGCAAGATAGGTCAGGATAAATATGCAGATGAATTTGTCTTAACAATGAATCGTGCTGCCGAGCAGGCAGTTCCGGAAGCAGCGGAAATATTTGGCAGCGCCATCCGAAATATGAGCATTGAAGACGCCAGGGGAATTCTCAATGGGCAAGATGATGCTGCGACAAAATATTTCAGACGCACCAGCGGTGAAAAGTTAGTGAATCGGTTTCTACCGATTGTAAAAAAATCAACCGAACAGGTTGGGGTAACGTCGAATTATAAACAGATGGTAGATAAGTTAGGCTTTATGTCCAGGTTTGTCGATACGGAAAGTCTGGATGTTGACCGTTATATTACCAACAAGGCTATTGATGGTTTGTTTCTAATGGTTGCCAGAGAAGAAAAGTTAATCAGGAGAAACCCCGCTGCACGCACAACAGATTTATTGAAAAAAGTATTCTCCAACAATTAATTTTTATGCCGTATTTATCATAAAATACCAGTCTAATCCCAGACTGATTAATTATCAGCCCGGGGCTATTTAAAGCAGCCTTATTATTTACACTCTATATTCGTGAAGTCATACCTGTGTGTTGCAAAAAGCAACATTATCGGCAGACAAACCATAGATAATTCTCGCTATCTCCAAAAGCAAGCTAATCTCTCTTTGAGAAATCGTTGCTTATAGCTTATTGTTAGGACTCTCTCCTGATTACACTCTTTTTCAGGAAGTATTCGAGGTAACAAATTGGATTAATTGAAGGAAAAATATTGATGTCTGAGATTAAAACCTATCGGGTTCCTGAATCTGTTAAAAAGAATGCTCATATCAATAACGAGCATTATCTTGAGATGTATCAGCGGTCAATTGATCATCCTGATGAATTTTGGGCAGAGCAGGCTGAGGTCTTTGTAAGTTGGTTTAAGCGCTGGGATAAGGTGCAATCATGTGATTTTAGCGGAGACGTTAGTATTAAATGGTTTGAAGGGGCCAGGTTGAATGTTTCTTATAATTGTCTCGACAGACATCTGCAAACACGAGGTGATCAGGTGGCAATTCTTTGGGAAGGTGATGATCCCGACGTCAGTAAAAAGATCACCTACAGGGAATTACATGAAGAGGTATGTCGTTTTGCTAACGTCCTGAAGGACAGGGGTGTCAAAAAGGGAGACTGCATCTCTATCTATATGCCAATGGTTCCAGAGGCGGCCGTTGCCATGCTGGCATGTACTCGTATCGGTGCAATTCACTCAATTGTTTTTGGTGGTTTCTCTTCGGAAGCATTAAAAGACAGGATCCTGGATTCCGACTGTCAGGTGGTGATCACGGCTGATGAGGGCTTTCGCGGTGGCAAGACTGTCCCACTTAAAGAAAATGTAAACAAGGCGTTGAATGCCTGCCCCAATGTTCATACCGTTGTGGTCGTAAAAGTGACTGGCAATGCAATTGAATGGAATAATGATCGGGACATCTGGTACGCTGAATCAGTCGCTGATGCCTCTGTCGATTGTCCGCCTGAAGAGATGGATGCAGAAGATCCCTTATTTATCCTTTATACCTCTGGTTCGACAGGTAAACCAAAAGGTGTGTTGCATACGACGGGTGGTTATTTGTTGTATGCAGCAATGACCCATAAATACATCTTTGATTATCATGATGGTGATATTTATTGGTGTACTGCTGATGTTGGATGGGTAACAGGCCATACCTATATTGTCTATGGGCCCTTATGTAATGGGGCGACCACCCTGATGTTTGAAGGTATCCCGACTTATCCCGATGCGGGTCGATTCTGGCAAGTAGTCGATAAACATCAGGTGAATATTTTCTACACAGCACCGACGGCAATCCGCGCCCTGATGGGGGCAGGTGATGAGTTCGTTACAAAACACAGTCGCAAGAGTTTACGCATACTTGGTTCTGTCGGTGAACCCATTAATCCTGAAGCATGGGAGTGGTATTACCATATTGTTGGAAATGGCTTGTGTCCGATAGTGGATACCTGGTGGCAAACTGAAACAGGAGGGATTTTGATCACGCCATTACCTGGGGCGACTGACCTTAAACCAGGTTCAGCAACACGACCTTTTTTTGGCATTGAACCCGCGATTGTGGATGAGCAGGGAAATGAACTGGAAGGTGCTGTTTCTGGTAATTTAATTCTCAAGCGTTCCTGGCCTGGACAGATGCGTACGATTTTTGGTGATCATAATCGATTTATCGAAACCTATTTTAAAATGTATCCTGGAAAATACTTTAGCGGTGATGGCGTCAGGCGTGATGAAGATGGTTATTACTGGATCACGGGTCGAGTCGATGATGTGATCAATGTATCAGGACATCGAATGGGTACGGCAGAAGTTGAAAGTGCACTGGTACTCCATGAGGCGGTCGCAGAGGCTGCCGTTGTTGGTTATCCGCATGATATTAAAGGTCAGGGCATTTATGCCTATGTGACCTTGATGTCAGGAGTTGAAGCCAGTGATGATCTGCGTAAGGATTTAGTTCAACACGTACGCAAAGAAATAGGCGCGTTTGCTGCTCCCGATTTATTGCAGTGGGCGCCTGGATTACCCAAGACACGTTCAGGTAAAATCATGCGACGAATCTTACGCAAGGTTGCGGAAAACGAGCTAAAAACATTGGGGGATACTAGCACGCTGGCTGATCCTTCTGTTGTCGAACAGCTAATCAACAACCGACTGAACAAGTAGGTCTGCATTACTTTGGATAGAGTCAGCGAAAGAGAAAAACCCAGACTACTTTAAAGTACCCAAGAAACAAAAAATTCCAGATAATTTCTAGAATATGGATTGACAAGTTTATCTCAAAGCGTTATGTTGCGGTGCAATATATATTGCAATGCACAAATCCAGGAGATAAATTATGCAAAATCAAATAATTGACCAGTTGACTACAGTTTCAACAAAATCACACGAAATAATGAAAAGTCTGGGTAAAATCAATTCCAGTACTGTCCGAAAGTTGACTGATTTGCAGTTTGATTTCATTAGCCGCCACCAGAAAATGTAAGATGGGTATACTTGATATGCTGTTTGTTTTGGAGAAAGATAAATGAATTATGCAGTGCAACATATCGCATGGTAGGATTAGCGATATTCAGATTTAGCCGAAAAATGAGGGCGAGTGTTCGCTCGAGATGAACAATAATATTTTCAGGACATTAGATTATGAACGATAAAATGCAGTTTCCTTTCTGGAATACAGACTGGATGAATAACGACAGGATGAACAGTCAACCGGACTGGTTCCAGAACCAAACCCAGTACATGGATGCCTGGTCTTCTTTTCAGAAATTTATGCCGAATTCATCTTCTGGGATTCCGCAAATGGCTGAAGCCATGAATAGCTGGTGGAAATCAGCATCACCTTCTCTGTCCGGTCAGAATCAGGACTTTTATAGCAAAATGATGCAGCAGGGACAGGGTTTTAATTTTATGGGAGAGCAGTTCAGTAAAATTCTCGAAGGAATGAGTGAAGTCAGTAAAGAGTCTGATGACTGGCAGACTGCTTTAAATGATCAATTCGAGTCAATGAAATCCATGTTCGAAGGTGGTAATGCCGGTATTCAGGGTGCATTTACAAGCTCACCTTTTATGATGGGTGGGCTTAATGACGAACAGTTTAAAATAGCTGAAATGACATCCAACATCGACAAATTATTATCAGTGCCAGGTTTCGGACCTGATCGCGAAGCCCTGGCGCAGATGCAAGAAGGCATCAGACTGTTAAATGACTATCAGCAGGTTTCCGGTGAATTTAAAGAAGAGTTGAGTAGAGTCGGTGTTGTGGCTCTGGAAGACATGCGCCATAGAATCCTGGAGATGGCAGAGCAGGGAACAGAGATTAAAAGCTTGAGCGAGATCTATGACTTGTGGGTTGATTGTAACGAAAAGGCCTATGCCGAACTTGTCTATACCGATGAATATTCAGAGCTTTATGGCCGTATGACCAATGCCCTGCTTGCTGTTAAGCAACATCAAGGCAAAGTGATGGACAAGCTTCTGGCAAAAATGAATATGCCAACACGTCAGGGAATGAATACTGTCTTAAAGCGCGTACAGGAAATGAAGCGCAGCCAGTCGAAATCTACCGCGAAAATCACAGCACTGGAGAAAGAGCTTCAGGCCTTACGTCAAATGATAGAAGGTAAGAAAAAACCTTCATCCCCAGTTGTATCTCGCTCAACTACTAAAAGTAAGAAAACTAAAAAGAAAGCGACTAAAAAAAAACAGCTAAAAAAAACAGCTAAAAAAACTTCCGTTGACAAACCAATTGTAATCGATATTTAACAATAAAATATTTAAAAATAAACATATACGTACACAGGAGCATAAAACGTGATTCCTTTTCAAATGAGACCTGATGAGATTATTCAGGAGATATCTGACTTTAATGGCAAGCTCGCACAAGGTCTGAATACCTTGTCAGAGATTGGTGAACTAGAAGATGGCATTTCCCCAAAGGATGCCGTCTACAAAGAAGACAAGATGGTGCTTTATCATTACAAACCTCGTGTCGAAAAACTGAACCCGATCCCTCTGTTGATTGTCTATGCCTTGGTGAATCGTCCTTACATGGCGGATCTTCAAGAAGGGCGCTCAATGATACAGGGCCTGCTTGATGCTGGTGTAGATGTCTATTTAGTCGACTGGGGTTACCCAGATGCTGGTGATGCCTATTTAACACTGGAAGATTATATCAATGGATATATTGACCGTTGTGTCGATGTGATTCGTGATGAACATGGCCTGGATAAGATTAATATTTTAGGCATTTGTCAGGGTGGCTCATTTAGTCTTTGTTATGCAGCCTTACATCAGGAAAAGATCAAAAATATTATTACCACAGTCACACCCGTTGATTTTCACACCAAGAACGACTTACTTAGCAAGATGGTACGTCACGTCGATGTTGATCTGCTTGTCGATACAGAAGGTAATATTTCCGGTGATGATATGAATTCAACTTATCTATCTATGAAGCCTTTTCAACTGATGGGGCAGAAATATGTTGATTTGGTTAATATTCTGGATGACACCGAAAAATTACGTAATTTCATGCGTATGGAGAAGTGGATTTTTGATAGTCCTGATCAAGTTGGTGAGACCATTCGACAATTTACCAAGCAGTTCTATCAGGAAAATGGATTGGTCAAGGGGACAGTCAAGATTGGTGATGACACGGTTGATCTGGGAAACATTACGGTTCCGGTACTGAACATCTATGCCAGGGATGATCACCTGGTTCCCCCTGATTCATCAAAGGCGTTAGGAGGATGTGTCTCAAGCAAGGATTATACAGAGCTTGAATTTCCAGGGGGTCATATTGGTGTCTTTGTAAGTGGTAAAGCACAGGCTATGATTCCACCTGCGGTGGGTAAATGGCTGGATGAGCGGACCTAGTCTGGCAGTACTTTGGTGACACACAAAAAAACCGGGGTTTAACCCGGTTTTTTTATACTCGAACTAAATTGTTTACTTTTTTGCTATTTATTTTTTCCGTGTTTTTTTCTTTGTCGTCTTCGGGTCTGATTTCTGAGCGATATTCATTCCTTTATCTGTCCAGTTGATAATTTCACTATTACAATCCTTAAGAATATCTCCAGTTGACTGCATAATTTTCATAAGTTTGCTATTGTATTCAGCCATTAACTCAGCCTGTGCCGCTACCAGGGCCTGTGGATCCTGTGCATTCTCACCAGAAGCAGCTAATTCTATTTCTTTTTGGCTTGCTTCCATACAAGTATTGAGCACGGCCAACTGCTGTTCGGTAAGTTTTTCCATCACCTTTGTGTTGATGTTGCCTAGTTCTTTCATTGATTCGATTACTGTTTTGGAAATAGCGTCCTATTGCTTCGTGATATCGTTAGTCATAATTATTCTCCTACAAACCTTAACCGCAGATTTTAGCGCATGAATAAACCGCCATTGATGGAGATATCCGAACCAGTGATATAGCCAGAGTTTGTATGTGCCAGGAAGGCAACGGCATCACCAATTTCAGAGGGCCTGGCCAGTCTGCCAAGCGGGATTTTGGCGATAATGTTGTTGACAATATTTTCTGGCATGGCTTTCACCATGCTGGTGCCAACATAGCCAGGTGAGACTGTATTCACCGTAATACCACTATCGGCGAGCTCTCTGGCAAGGGATTTTGTAAACCCAACCATCCCCGCTTTGGCAGCAGAGTAGTTGGTCTGTCCAAATTGACCTTTGTGGCCATTCACTGATGAGATA
This sequence comes from Pseudomonadota bacterium, assembly GCA_022574295.1. Lineage (GTDB taxonomy): Bacteria > Pseudomonadota > Gammaproteobacteria > Eutrophobiales > Eutrophobiaceae > SMWN01. The sequence goes on along the minus strand of JACZSJ010000021.1, from coordinate 13,386 downwards.
TTGATAATCCTTCCGTACTGACGCTTGACCATGCCATTGATAAAATTGCGGGTAACATTAAAAACACTGTCAAGATTTGTGTCCAGGACTGCATGCCAGTTCTCTTTTTTCATTTTTTTCAATGTCGCATCACGAGTAATGCCGGCACAATTGACCAGAATATCAATACTTGCGTATTTCTTTTCCAGTTTTTTTGCCATCTTTTTGCATGCGTTGAAATCTGTCACGTCACACTCGATCACATAAATATCAAGGCCTTCTTCAAGGCGTTCTTTTTGCCATTCAACGGCACGTTCTGCTTCAAAGGAAATATAGGTTGCTATCACCTTATTCCCCTGTCGGGCAAGGCTTCTGCATATATCGGTACCAATGCCCCCAATGCCCCCGGTGACGATAGCGATGTGGCCTGTCTGAGGCTGTGATGTTACTGTAGTTTTTACCACACACTTTTCACTAGCACCCTGTGGAAAAAAAGACTTCAGTGCTGCTGCATGTTGATGAGCAATTTGATTCACGGAAGCATTTGCCATTTCTGCGAATTTGAAAAAAGAATTCATGGTAACGCCCATGGGGTCATACCAGTTTTTGATCATTTCAGTGTGGGTTTTCTGACACTGGTTGGTGAATTCTGAAAACATGTCTAGATAGTCACTTTGTGTAAATTGTGTATTCATGCAATGAACCCTCATTGTTTTGGGCGTTATTGATTATTTGAATAAATAAACTTCGGAGAATGATTTTATTATTATTTTATGTTTGAACTTATTTTTTATCTGAATTCAGACCTGCAGCCTTAAAAAACCCCTCTTGCATATCCTGCCACATCTTCAGATTATTTTCCGCAATCTCATTCATGGCATCCAATGGATTGCTTGTTACTGAGTCCTGTAGTTCTTTTTGCTGTTCCACGAATAATTCCAGACTTTTCTGAATGAAATTGCCCGCAACACTTTGCATGGAGTCATCGTAAAAACGGATGATTTGAGATAATGCTGATGCAGAGAAAAAGGGCTCTCCATCATGTTCCTGTTCTGAAATAATTTGTAGTAATATCCCCCTGGTCAGATCCTCATCAGTCTTGACATCCTTGACGCAGAAATCAATGTTATCAGTCACTAATTGCTTAACATTTTCTAGTGTGATGTATTTGCTAATTTCCGTGTCATACAAACGACGGTTAGGATATTTCTTGATGATACGTATTTTACTCATACTTTTTGACCAGTTGCTATACAGATTAATCGGAATTGTCCCTGCCTTGCCCTGGATTGGGGTCCGCACAAGACAGGGAAGTGTCAATTACATCATGTGTTGACCACCATTCATCGAGAAATCAGCACCGGTCGCAAAACCGGCTTCTTCTGATGCTAGGAAATCAACCAAAGCCGCGATTTCTTCCGGGGTTCCGAGACGATTCACCGGGATACCCGCGATAATAGAGTTTCGAATATCTTCTGAAACTGCCATTACCATTTCTGTCGCAATATAACCGGGAGAAACTGTGTTAACAGTCACACCCTTACGTGCAACTTCCTGTGCCAGTGCCATGGTAAAACCATGCATCCCGGCTTTGGACGCTGCGTAATTTGTCTGACCCAGCTGGCCTTTCTGCCCGTTGATCGATGAGATATTGATTATACGTCCCCAGCCGCGATCAGTCATGCCTTCGATAAGAGGTTTTGTCATATTAAACAGACCATCAAGATTGATGCTCATGACAGCATCCCATTTTTCTTTGCTCATCTTCTTGAACATACCATCTTTTGTGATACCGGCATTATTGACAAGAATGTCAATCGGTCCGAGGTCTTTTTTCACTTGTTCTGTCAGTATTTGGCATGCATCAAAGTCGGAAACGTCGGCCTGATAAATGGCAATATCATGACCAGCCTTTTTGGCTTCTGTTTGCCAGGCTTTGGCTTTTTCTTCGTTACGATAGTTTGTTGCTACCCTGGCACCGGATTCGGCGAGTTTTAGGCAAATAGCGGCGCCGATGCCGCCTGTTCCACCCGTTACTAATGCTATTTTTCCTTTTAGATCTGACATTGTTCTTACCTCTCAACTGCTAACGCAATACCCTGACCACCACCGATACACAATGTGACCAGACCTTTTTTGGCGTCGCTACGTTTCATTTCATGGAGAAGAGTGACCAGTACGCGACAACCAGAAGCACCAATTGGGTGTCCCAGGGCAATAGCGCCACCGTTGACGTTTACTTTTGCTGTATCCCAACCGAGACCTTTATTGACCGATATTGCCTGTGCAGCAAAGGCTTCGTTTGCTTCAATTAGATCCAGGTCTTCGTATTTCCAACCTGCTTTTTCCAGACACTTTTGGGTCGCCGGAATCGGACCTGTGCCCATAATCGTTGGGCTGACGCCCGCGCTAGAGTAAGCAACAATAGTAGCGAGTGGTTCCAGGCCTAATTTTTTGGCCTTACTTTCTGACATCACGACTACAGCAGCAGCACCATCATTTAATCCTGAAGCATTGGCGGCGGTAACTGACCCTTCTTTATCGAAGGCAGGACGCATCTTGGCAAGTCCTTCTACAGTGACACCTGCACGTGGGAATTCATCTTTATTAAAGACGATGGGATCACCCTTACGCTGAGGAATTTCAACAGGGATAATTTCATCATCAAATTTACCTGCGGCCTGAGCGGCTTCAGTTTTTTGTTGAGACGCTGCAGCAAATTCATCCTGTTCTTGACGCGAGATATCAAATTCTTTGGCGATATTTTCCGCTGTGACGCCCATGTGATAATTATTAAATGCATCCCAAAGTCCGTCAACGATCATGGAGTCTTTTAATTTCCAGTCTCCCATCTTTTGGCCATTACGAGATTTAGGTAGAACATGCGGCGACAGGCTCATGTTTTCCTGTCCGCCGGCAACGATGATGTCAGCATCACCGCACATGATTGCCTGTGCAGCCAGATGAACAGTTTTAAGGCCACTACCACAGACTTTGTTGATGGTCATGCTAGGGGTGGTTTCCGGAATCCCTGCAGCAATGGCAGCTTGTCTTGCCGGGTTTTGACCCGTGCCTGCTGTTAATACGTGACCGAAGATAACTTCATCTACCTGTTCAGGTTTAAGGCCAGCTTGATCCAGTACACCGGAGATAACTGTTGCTCCCAGTGAATGGGCTGGTACACCTGCTAATGATCCGCCAAAAGTGCCGATTGCAGTTCGGCCAGCGGCAACGATAACAACTTTCTCTGACATGTCCTCTCTCTCCAAATTATAATGTGGCACTTCATGCTCACAAATTGTTGCGTATCACATTGAGCTAATAATAATTATATGGGTGCATTCCCAATTTACGCTGCAGTGCACAAAAAGCTCTAGGATGGTAACAGAATCTTTTATTTGACTCCAGTGCGATGGCGTTAGGTGAATTAGTAGCCCTAAACGAAAATCTAAGTCAAAGCCGTACTTGGATGTAAGGATAAACTATAGGGTATCGCTATTAATTCGGGTTTTTTTGTGAGTGCAAGGAAGCCCCGCGCGCAAGACCGCAGTGTATACAGCATACACGAGGATCTGAGCACGGAGCTGACGCCGCAATCGCGGAAAAAGACAATTTAAGAGAGGTGCCCTAGATATGAATGGCGCGATTGTCAACGCTAAGCGCTGCTTCATGGATGGCCTCTGAAAGTGAGGGGTGAGCATGGATGGTGCGGGCAATGTCTTCGCTACTGGCATCAAATTCCATAGCCAATACGGCCTCGGAGATGAGCTCTGAGGCATTCGGCCCAAGGATATGTATCCCAAGGATTCTGTCGCTCTGGCTATCGGCCAGTATCTTGACCAGACCTGCAGAGTCTCCCATGGTTCTTGCCCGGCTGTTGGCAGCAAAAGGATATGTGCCGACCTTATAATCAATTCCCGTGTTCTGCAGCTCCTCTTCAGTCAACCCCACCCAGGCAATTTCGGGCCAGGTGTATATGACCCACGGAATTATCTGGTAATTCATATGGCCTGGCTGGCCGACAATTCGTTCAGCGACAGCCACGCCTTCTTCAGAGGCCTTGTGGGCAAGCATGGATCCCCTTACAACATCGCCAATGGCATAGACATTCGGCAGCCTGGTTTGGCACTGTTCATCAACCTCGATAAATCCTTTTTCATCCAGTTCCAGGCCACAAGCTTCAGCATCCAGGCCCTCTGTATTTGGTGACCGTCCCACTGCGACGATTAATTTATCGACGCTGATTTGTTTTTTTCCTTTTGCATCTTCATAGATGACGGTGACTTCCTGATTATTTGAGCCCGTTCCTGTGACCTTTGCACCAAGCCTGATATCCAGCCCTTGTTTGGTAAGAATTTTATAAGCTTCATCGGAGAGCTGATTGTCAACAGGCTCGAGAAATGACTCCAGTGCTTCAAGAATGATTACTTCAGATCCCAGACGACTCCAGACACTGCCCAGTTCAAGACCAATGACCCCCGCACCGATGACACACAGTTTTCTGGGTGTTTCAGTGAATGCGAGCGCACCGGTGGAATCAACGATTCTGTCATTATCCACCTTAGCGGGTGGGATATTGCTCGGCACAGATCCCGTAGCAATAATAATGTGTTTAGCGGAAGCAGTGAGTATCTCTCCACCCTCAACACTCGCAGGTAAAACCTCAACATGATATTGACCCGTTTCATCTCGTGATGTGATTCGTCCGCGTCCATGCAACAGCTCGATATTATTTTTTCTAAAAAGACCGGCGATTCCCTGCGTCAGCATCTGCACAATCTTATCCTTGCGCGCAATCATCTTGATCACATTCATACTGGCACCCGAAACATTGATACCATGATCGACAGCATCATTTTTAAGGTGTGAGAAATGATGTGACGATTCTAATAAGGCCTTGGAAGGTATGCAGCCGACATTTAAACAGGTACCTCCCAGCGCAGGTTTTCCACTCTTTTTACTCCAGCTTTCAACACAAGCGGTGCTCAGTCCCAACTGTGCACAGCGAATGGCAGCGACATATCCTCCAGGTCCGGCACCAATAACGATGACATCATAATTTTTCATTTCACTGCCTATTGGTCACTGGTCTAGATTTGCAATAAGAGTCTTGAGGGATCTTCAAGTTGTTCTTTAATTGTAACCAGAAATTGCACAGCTTCTCGTCCATCGATGATTCGATGATCGTAAGTTAGCGCCAGATACATCATTGGTCTGATCACAACCTCCTTATTCTCGGCCACCGGACGATCCTGTATCTTGTGCATACCAAGGATTGCGCTTTGCGGTGGGTTAATAATCGGTGTTGAAAGTAAGGAGCCAAAAACACCGCCATTGGTGATGGTAAACGTACCGCCCGTGAGATCTTCTATGGTTAATTTTCCCTCTTTGGCTTTTTGTCCAAATCCAGAAATCCGGGACTCGATTGCTGCAAATGAAAGCGTGTCCGCATCTTTGAGAACAGGGACGACTAATCCACGTGGTGAACTGACCGCGATGCCGATATCAAAATAACCCCGGTAAAGAATATCTTCGCCTTCAACAGATGCATTGATGACAGGAAATTTCTTTAATGCTTCGACTGCCGCCCGGGTAAAAAAGGACATGAAACCTAATTTGACTGCGTGGGTTTTTTCAAATTCTTCTTTATAGCGATGTCGCAGATCTACTACGGGCTGCATGTTGACTTCATTGAACGTTGTTAATAGCGCATTATCATGTTGTGCGGAAAGTAGCCGCTTCGCGATGCGTTTGCGGAGTCGCGTCATGGGCACGCGTTCTTGTGGTCGTTGTTCTTCGCCACTATTTGTCAAAGGTGTTGTTTCAACTTTCTGTGCTTGTTTTTCTGGTTCAATATTTTCTGAATCTACATTTTTTGACACTGGGGCTTGTGAATCAAAACGCGATGCTTCTGTTGTATCCGTTGCTACTTCAGGTGCCTGGTTTCCTGAAGCGTCTGTACTTAAGGCAGTTCCTAAATGATTGAGAACATCTTCTTTGGTGATTCGGTCAGGGTCTTTACGTGTTTTAATATCCGATGTTTGAAGTTTGTTCTCCGACAGTAAATTCCTTACAGCAGGGCTCAACTTTGGCGGTTCTTCAGCTGCTATTGAATGGGGTTTCTGTGCTGGTTCTGATTGACCTGTTGCAGGTTTGGACTCAGGTTCCAGCAGTGACTGTTGCTGAGGCACAGCATCATTCGATTTAGTTGATGCAGGTTGATCTGTTTCCGGTTTATCCTCAATTGTATCGGCTGCAGAAGGTGCCTCAACTGAGGATTGTTTTTCTGGTTCAATTCTGGCAATGATTTCGTCACTTTCAACCTCTTCGCCATCCTGTTTCAGGATTTCAATGAGTACCCCACTATTTGGTGCAGCAACTTCAAGCGTGACCTTGTCTGTCTCAATATCGATCAGGTTCTCGCCCCGCTTAACAGTTGCACCCACTTTTTTATGCCATTGAAGCAAGTTTGCTTCGGCAATGGATTCTGCAAGAACAGGGACTTTTATATCGACGGACAAGCTTTTCTCCCCAGATACGTTATTTTATCAGAATAAGAGGCTTCTAATTATACACTGACACGGGCAAAGTTGATCAAGCCAAAGCTGGTTCAGTCAGACAGATCTGCTCGGGATGGAGCCCCGCTTATGCGTGACTTCAATTTTGTCTAATTGCAGTGCATCTGCCACCAATTCTTTTTGTTGCTCCAGATGTTTGGACATACTACCCACTGCCGGTGATGCTGAATAGAAGCGTCCGGCATAGCCCATCGTATGTTGATCACTAATACATCCAATCAGCGTGCCTCGTGACTGGAGATAATACCAACTCCCCTGATTCTTGGGCTCTTCCTGAACCCAAACGATTTCTTTCAGGTTTGGATAACTGTCGATGATGTTTTTCACCTTGTCTTTGGGAAACGGGAACAACTGTTCTAGTCGGGCAATGGCAATATTTTCAATACTTTTTTCCCGACGTTCCTCAAGCAAATTATAATAAACCTTACCCGCACAGAATAGCAGACGGGTGACTTTCGAAGCATCCATTTCATCAATTTCGCTGATGACTGTCTGAAATTTACCATGCGTCAGTTCTTCTAAAGGCGAAGCAGAAAGTTTATGACGCAATAAACTTTTAGGACTCATCACAATCAACGGTTTTCTGTATGGTCGCAACATCTGACGTCTTAGCATATGAAACATTTGTGCAGCGGTGCTGGGCATACAAACCTGCATATTTTCCTCAGCACAAAGTTGCAGAAAACGTTCCAGTCTTGCTGAGGAGTGTTCCGGTCCCTGACCATCATAACCATGCGGTAGAAAGCAGACGAGCCCGCAATATCTTCCCCATTTTGCCTCACAAGAGCTGATAAACTGATCGAAAACAACCTGAGCACCATTAGCAAAATCACCAAATTGGGCCTCCCAAATGACCAGGGTATTGGGCTCAGCACTGCTATAACCATATTCATAAGCCAGAACAGCTTCTTCCGAAAGAGTTGAGTTAATGACAAGGAAATTGGCCTGGTCTTCGCTTAGATGTTGAAGCGGCAGCCACGTTTCTCCATCTACTTGATTATGAATCACTGCATGACGATGGAAATAGGTGCCTCGACCGCTGTCCTGTCCTGAAATTCTTACCGGATAAGCTGATTCAAGCAGGCTTGCATAGGCCATGGTTTCAGCGAAGCCCCAGTCCATTGGCAGTTCACCATTGCCCATTTTTACCCTGTTATTAATGATTCTTTGAACACTTTTGTGTAATTGATAATGATCAGGAATGGTTGTAATTTTTTCTGCTAATTGCCTGACAGTTTCACTGTCAATCGATGTGTCAACAGGGGTGTCCCAGGCGGTACCTATATAGGGTGAAAAATCGATATAAAATTCAGTGTCTATCTTTTGTGCATGTTTGCTGGATACTTTTTCATTGTTATCAAGTGAGGCGATATAGGTGTCAGCAATCTTATCGACCTCATCATCGTCAAGAAATCCTCCGGTAATCAACTTATCCGTGTAGAGTTGTCTTACCCCCGGGTGTTGACGAATATGTTGATACATTATTGGTTGTGTTGCCGATGGTTCATCCGTTTCACTATGGCCATGCTTTCGATAACAGACCATGTCAATGACGACATCCTTGTTGAATTCCATCCTGTAATCCAGGGCCAGCTGCGCGACAAATACTACGGCCTCCGGATCATCACCATTCACATGAAAGATAGGGGCCTGCACCATTTTCGCAACATCAGTGCAATACAGCGTTGATCTGGAATCCAGTGGATCACTGGTGGTAAATCCGATCTGGTTATTAATGATGATATGTACAGTCCCACCCGTCGTATAGCCACGCGTCTGTGAAAGATTAAACGTTTCCATCACAACACCCTGACCCGCGAACGCAGCATCACCATGGATAAGGATGGGAAGCACCTGATTTCTTGCAAAATCTTTTCTTCTTTCCTGACGCGCACGGACGGAACCTTCGACGACAGGATCAATGATCTCAAGGTGGGAAGGGTTGAATGACAATGTCAGGTGGACATTGCCCCCGGGTGTTTCAATATCTGATGAATAGCCCTTATGATATTTCACATCCCCTGATCCAATATCACGAACGTTTTTACCTTCAAATTCGTCAAACAGCTCCGCAGGATTTTTGCCTATGGCATTGACCAGCACATTCAAACGTCCTCTGTGGGCCATACCAATAACAATTTCCTTGACGCCTGCAATGCCTCCGGACTGAACCAGAACATCTAACATTGGATTGAGGCTTTCACCTCCTTCCAGAGAGAACCGTTTTTGACCCACGTATTTGGTGTGTAAATATTCCTCAAGTGCGTTGGCCGCAATGATGCGTTCCAGAATACGTATTTTCTGCTCTCTATCGAAATTCGGTGTGGCACGACAAGATTCAATACGTTGCTGTATCCAACGCTTGATTTCAGTTTCATTGATATGCATATATTCCACACCAATTGAACGGCAATAGGTCGTTTGAATAATATCGATGATTTCATGCAGCGGGATCTCATCCTCAGCATGCAATGAACCGGTATTAAATGCGGTATCCATATCTGCTTCAGTTAATTCATGATAGGCGGGATCCAGTTCCGGGACATTGGGTCTTTCGTATTGTTTTAGCGGATCAAGATCGGCCTGTCGGTGACCCCGAAAACGATAGGCATTGATAAGCTGGAGAACAGCAACCTGTTTTTGATGGGCGACAGCATCAGTGTTCGTGCTGACAATTGGGCTGATGACCTGGGTAGTATGTCCTTTTTGTCGTGCTGCCTCACGGAAGGCCTTTTGGATGGTTGAGTGAGGAGTATCTTGATGACCACTGGAATCTGCCATCCGCAAGGTTTTGAAATAAAGTTGCCAGCGCTCACTGACATTTTTTGGGTCCGCCAGATAGGTCTCGTACAAATCTTCTATGTACCATGCGTTACCACTGTATAGAATTGAAGACACTGACTCACTCATAGGTTATCCTTGCGTTGCTTGGGTCTGCCATCTCCGGTGCGTTTGCCAGTATATTTGCCAATATGTTGATTAGAAATCGCCAGGAAACGACAAAAATAATTATAAATAGTTTTGTTTCTCAATGAGTAACAGCCGATACTTTAAGTTATTTTTTTAAATACAAGGACAAGTTTAGACGAATTAAAGCTTTTGTCATAAAAAACGTAATTATTTGATGGTCTAGCACAGGATTCGCTATTGTTGCAATGCCATATTAGAAGGTATGCTTAACGTCTCTTAACCTTAAAACAAATTATTGACCTGTTTTTGGAGGGTGTTTGATGTCTCATACGGTGACAATTACCGATAACAAGACCGGTAAACAATTGGAGTGTCCAGTGCATGAAGGGACTTATGGCGATCCAGTCATTGATACCAGTGCACTGAATAAAGAACTCGGCATGTTTACCATCGATCCGGGCTTTGGTATTACTGCCTCCTGCCGGAGTTCGATCACTTATCTTGATGGCGAAAAGGGTATTCTTTTGCATCGTGGCTATCCCATTGAACAGTTGGCAGGGCAGAGTACTTACCTGGAAGTTTGCTATTTGTTGCTCTATGGCGAATTGCCAACAGAAACAGAATATGATCAGTTTCGTGCAGAATTGAATGAACGCAATATGGTGCATGAACATCTGGAGCGTTTTTATTCAGGCTATCGCTATGATGCACACCCAATGGCCATGATGATTGGCGTAACAGGTGCATTGTCTTCCTATTATCACGAAGCCATGGATCTTGATGATCCGCTTGACCGTGATCTGACCGCCAAACGCATCATTGCCAAGATGCCTATTATGGCAGCACACTGTTACAAGCATTCTGTTGGACATCCATTTGTTTATTCACGAGACGACCTTGCATATGTCGAAAACTTCCTGAACATGATGTTTTCGGTACCGATGCGTGATTACGAGCCATCAGCAATTGCAGTCAAGGCACTGGATTTGATGTTGATCCTGCATGCTGACCATGAACAGAATGCGTCAACTTCAACAGTGCGCCTGGCGGGTAGTGCAGAAGCCAATCCATTTGCCTGTATCACTGCGGGCATAGTGACCTTATGGGGTCGTGCGCATGGTGGCGCGAATGAGGCTGTGTTAAATATGTTGGGTGAGATTGGCGATATTAAGAATATTCCCCAGTTTATTGCGCGAGCAAAAGATAAAGAAGATTCTTTCCGCTTGATGGGCTTTGGTCATCGTGTTTATAAGAACTTTGATCCGAGGGCGATCATTATTCGCAAGGCCTGTCACGATTTGCTTGAAGCCGTTGATACCGTGGATCAACCCTTACTGGATATAGCCATGGCGCTGGAAGAAATCGCGCTCAAGGATGATTATTTTATTGAGCGCAAGCTTTATCCCAATGTTGATTTTTACAGTGGTATTATTCTCAAGGCGTTGGGGATCCCCACCAGTATGTATACGGTCATGTTCTCTCTGGCCCGCTCGGTTGGCTGGATATCACAATGGCTGGAGATGATGGAAGATCCAGATTTCAGAATTGGTCGTCCACGACAGCTCTACATTGGTGCTGAAAAGCGGGATTATGTGCCGATAGATAAACGCTAGGCAAAAACTTTATTTAACAACATAACTATAAGAAAGAAGGGCGGAAAAGATGAAGCCTCCAGTTCGAGTTGCGGTAACAGGTGCTGCTGGTCAGATCTGCTATTCATTGCTATTTAGAATTGCTGCCGGTGAAATGCTGGGTAGTGATCAAGCCGTAATTTTCCAGCTACTGGAAATTACACCCGCAATGAAAGCCCTGGAAGGGGTGGTCATGGAAATTGATGACTGTGCTTATCCACTGACGGCTGGTTTTGTTTTAACTGATGACGTCAATGTTGCGTTCAAGGATGTTGACTATGCGCTATTGGTGGGTGCAAAGCCTCGTGTTGCTGGGATGGAACGTAGCGATTTACTGGAAGCAAACGGAGGCATATTCAAGGTTCAGGGTAAGGCACTGAACGAACATGCCAGTCGTGAGGTCAAGGTCGTTGTAGTCGGTAATCCGGCCAACACTAATGCCAACGCGGCAATGATCAATGCACCGGATCTAAGCCCCAAAAACTTCACAGCACTGACTCGCCTGGATCATAATCGTGCTCTGGCACAATTGGCAGCGAAGACAAATTCAGATGTCAGTGATATCAAGAAGATGATCATCTGGGGCAATCATTCGACTACACAATATCCTGATCTGAGTCATACGACGGTCAAGGGCAAAGCTGCGCATGATCTGGTGGATAGAAGCTGGTATGAAAATGACTATATTCCAAGGGTCGCTAAACGTGGTGCCGAGATTATTGATGCACGTGGTGCCTCAAGCGCTGCATCGGCAGCTAATGCTGCTATCGCCCATATTCATGACTGGGTGATGGGGACACCCGAAGGTGACTGGACCAGCATGGCAGTGCCTAGTGATGGTAGTTATGGTATTCCAGAAGGTTTGACCTATTCATTCCCTGTGACTTGTAGCAATGATGAGTATCAGATTGTTCAGGGACTTGAGATTGATGATTTTAGTCGGGAGAGGATGGAGATTACGCAAAAGGAACTTGAAGAGGAGAGGGATGCAGTAGCAAGGATATAGTTTTTGTGCAGGGATGCACTTACGTCGCGATGACATGGATGTCATAGAGCGACGTCTCAATTTCAACTCGGTGTAAGTTCTGTATATATTTTAGAATTGTTTCTTTGTTCAAGTATTGATTCCGCCTTTTAGCGGCGTGTACCTTTTCTTTGTACGAACGAAAGAAAAGGTACGAAAAGAAAGTCGCCCCCGTTGTCATGGACCAAATAATACCTTGGGCCTTCCTTCGTTACTCCTTTCGGTGAACACGCCGCTCAGATTCGCATCCATGCTCAACTGAGCTAAAAATTACGTCCTGTAATTTTTACGTTACCGCAAATTCGCAACTCAGCATGACATAGGCGCATGAAACCCCTTCGTTTTTATTATGATAATGAAATACGTCTTTAAATAGCCAGTTGCATACTCTGTTATGCGGCATCTAGTTTAATTTTATTCACTTTCCCGAGTTTAATATTTTTTTTAGCTTGCCATAAATCATAAGCATCCTGCATAGCCAGCCAGCTTTCAGGACTACGACCTAAAGCTTTTGAAAGGCGTAATGCCATTTCAGGGCTAACGCCACTTTGCTGCTTTAATACTCTGTTGAGAGTAGAAGCAGCCACATTGAGCTGCACTGCAAGGTAGCGACAACTTAAGCCAAAAGGCTCCATATAGGTTGCTTGCATAAACTCACCAGGGTGTGGAGGGTTGTGCATAGTCATTAGTGATAATCCTCATAGTTAACGATGTATACATTGCCATCGATAAATTCAAATGTGATTCGCCAGTTAGCATTCACAGTAATTGACCAAATCCCTTTTCTTTCTCCTCGAAGTTGGTGTAACCGATAGCCCGGGATATCAAGATCTTCAATGCTTTGAGCAGTATCTAAAGCAGCCAATTGCATACGGAGCTTTTTGCTATGGTCAGACTGGATGCCTCGCGTATTGCCAGTTTCATAGAATCTCTCCAGACCTTTGTGCTTAAAGGACTTGATCATCGAACAAGTGTAGCACGTTGCGCAACACAATCAAGGTAAGGGTAGTTTTTTATGCACAACGTCATACCGATCTTGAACCGGTATGATGTGCATGGATGCACTAATGTCGCGGTGATATGGATATCAAAGAGCGACCCAGTCAATACTAGATATCTTTATTCTTTATCTGTCATTCCCGTGCAGACGGAAATCCAGTGGTTTTTTTAGAATTGATTCCGCCTTTTAGCGGCGTGTACCTTTTCTTTGTACGAACGAAAGAAAAGGTACGAAAAGAAAATCGCCCCCGATGTCATGGCCTGC
>JACZSJ010000171.1 GCA_022574295.1 Pseudomonadota bacterium | reverse complement strand
TGAATTTGTGCTTAGGCCACCTTGATAGGCTGAATGAAGTTGAAAATCTGAGTCTTGGTAAGAGAGTGCAGGGACTTAATTTATTTAAGAAATCCCTATGTGGGCAGACAATGGGCAATTTCAAGTACCAGAGAGTTGAACGCTGGGCACTCATCGGTGAATCAGACGATGCTTGAAAATTGTGAAGAGTGAAGAACCCCCTTAATTCAGCCTAGGCTTGATTTTGTGGGAACACATCTGCCATTTTACTTAAAGAAATTAAAAAAAGGAACAGAAAGGAGAAGATGGATTTTCTGGGCATATGAGTTAAGAGATTAAAAAAGAAAAGAGAATGCAATATTTTATATTGTTATGGAAGTCATTTTTGTGATTTGATGGATAAGTTTGTTGAAAAATATAATAAACCTTTAAATCTTTTATGGTTAAAACAAAAGATGACAAAGCATTCCAAGATGTGATTAAGAAATGACAGACAAAAAAAAATCATTAATTTATGGTTGTTTAAGATGTCATAAGGATTATTGTATGTTATGCAACCCACCTGAAGAAATTACATTTAGTGTTAAGGATGGGGTTTATCATAAAAGAGACTATCAATCATTAGATGAATTTAAAAGATTAAACAAACTAGAACAAGAAATCAAACAACTCAAAGAGAGACTAGAGGATAAGGCATGAATACACACGAGACAGAATCATTCAATCTTATGATGATGTTAAAGGTGGATATGAAACCTATAGACTGCTGGGATGTTAAAGCACCAGATGACTTTGAGAATCACAAGCCATGCGAGGACTCTAAGAATTGGTAACTGTAAGCGAACAGTACAAGCTGGAACAGGAGAACAAGCGACTCAAACAGAAACTAGAGAAGGTAAAGGAATTAGCAAAAGTGTTTCAAAGAGAAGAGTGGGGGGACTGCAGATATATTAGAAAGATGATATGTGGGAAACTCAATGCAATACTAAACTCACAGGAGAAGGAATGAATGATATTGAACCATGTCCAAAGTGTAAAAAGAAAGAAGGCTTTGATTGGACAGGAAGCCATTTCGGGAAAGACACACTTGGATATTCAACCTGTAAATCATGTAAGGCAGAGTTTCATTAAATAAACTTCTCTTAATTCACACATTCGTTTTTTATTCATATGGGTGCATTCGTAGAAAAATACCTTACTGGCAACTGGAGACACAGGTTATTCAGAAGGATGAGCAGTACAAGCGTCTTTGACATTCCTACCGAACTTCACACGCTAAAGTCAGAGTCTATGGAACATGATGATGCAGACAGGGCTGAGATAAATTGAGTGATGATGAGACAATCAGGAATATTTTTACAAGAATAATTGATGAAACGTGTGGCAGTGTAGCCGAGATAAAGACAGATGTGGCAGTAATAAAGAATGATATTAAATATATTAAAAAAGGACAGGCAGATAGAAAATCAGACAAGAGAGACAACCAGAAGTGGTATTTAGGAATTGTTTCTTTTGTATTCTTTGCCTATATTGCAATCAAGGAGATAACTAATGGTTGATTCAAGCTGGTATGTAAAGAATGACGTTAAAGAGGAACTAGAGATTGCAACAGGAGATTCTGCAGACAATGCTATCTTGGATTCTTACGGTGCTAGAATTGACAGGTATATTGACAACGAGATTGCACCACACATCACAACACTTCCAGTTACATCAAGTCTTTCCGCAGTCCTAAAGGACGCAGCAATAGCAGGTGTTGCAGCAAAGTACAGGAGAAAGAACAAGGAGTTTGATACTGCAAACACATACCACGAAGAGTTTACAAAACTAATAGACTCTGCAATAAAGAGACTAAGAAGGGACAACGAGACACAATCCCAAAGACCTACATCAACAAGGCCATACGCAACAGAACCACTGGCAAGTGATTAGTCATGGCAGTTACGGAAGTAGACTACTGGGCTATGAAGGAAAGGATAGCGACAATACTAAAACATGATACTACAAATCTTTACAACGCATCAGCTAGTGACAAGACCAAATTCAGGAAGATAGAAGCTGGAGCACCTGACATGAACAAACCAATACAGGGACCATTCCCAAGAATATACATCACCAACGAAGACAGGTTTGACGAGATGAGTCCAAAAGGTGTGGTTGTAAGCAGAAACCAGAAAGTATCAGAGCATATCATGAGGTTTCTAATAATTGCTGTATGTGAGGGTAA
>JACZSJ010000088.1 GCA_022574295.1 Pseudomonadota bacterium | reverse complement strand
TGATTCTTCCTTGGAACTCTTTGTTAATCCTCGCACCGATAATAACTTGTGCGTCCGGTGAAAGATGTTCTGTTACAAGTCGTCCAATCGAATCAAACTCTTCTAACTTCATATCAGGACCACAAGTCACATGAATAAGTGCACCCGTAGCGCAACGATAATCCACATCTAGAAGAGGGTGTGTTAAAGCTTGTTGAACAGCAGTGTCAACTCTTGATGATGAATTATCTTCACCAATTCCAATAACTGCGACATCTCCGCCCTTCATGATTGAAGAAACATCCGCATAATCTAAGTTAATCAATGATGGCAAAGTAATTGTCGAGAGTTTAGGTTTAAATAATGCGTCTAAAAATTAAATGTCTAACTATGCGATGTACTAGAGGAGCTCAAAAAATTTCCCCAGTGAGCTAGGTCGTAAACGAAGGGGGTCAATTCCCGTTTTGCCTTGCCGAGGAAGTAACAGGATTTAAGGTCATTTAGCATGGATGCTAAATGAGCGGCACCATGACAGGAAGTCATGTTGGCGTGTGCCTTTAAAATCCTTTTACTTTTGAGGGGAACCTTTAGGTCAAGGCATCCGGGCGGCCTTTCTTTTCGTACCTTTTCTTTGGCCGCGCAAAGAAAAGGTACTCGCTAAGTAGCGAAACAAATGTTAAAAAAATATTGGATGCGAAAGAGTGAACTCGCCATATGGGCGAAACAAAAACTAAAGAGAGTGAAGATATTTAAAATTGACTGGATACTGGCATTCGCCAGTATGACGAGAAGATAGGACTGGATCCCCGTTTCCACGGGAATGACGGGTATTGAATGTATTGTATTTTAAGAATCAAGAGTCTTCGATTAAAGGCGAAACCATTCCTAATCAAGGAATACCCGATTAACAGGAACACAAGATTTCTCACCCTGCCGGGATTCGAAATGACAAATGTTAAAAAAATATTGGATGCGAAAGAGCAGTGACCTCACCATATGGGCGAAACCTATCTTTAAAAGGAATATAAGGAACAAATTTATTTTGATACGGGTAAAGTTAAACCAATGATCAAAATAATCCACCAAATACTCTGCCTCTGGCTGCTGATATTTCTAGCTGCCTGTGGTGATTCCACACCACAACTTGAGCGGCTCTCA
This sequence comes from Pseudomonadota bacterium, assembly GCA_022574295.1. Taxonomy (GTDB): domain Bacteria; phylum Pseudomonadota; class Gammaproteobacteria; order Eutrophobiales; family Eutrophobiaceae; genus SMWN01. The sequence goes on along the minus strand of JACZSJ010000088.1, from coordinate 6,435 downwards.
GATGACGCAGTCATCCTCGCCTTTGGAGATAGTCTGACCTATGGCACGGGTGCAGAGAAAAATGAAAGTTATCCTGTGATTCTGGAAAATACAATCAACCGTAAAGTGATTAATGCCGGTGTCCCTGGTGAATTATCTATGCAAGGTCTAAAACGTTTACCAAAATTGCTGGATAAACATCAGCCGAAATTATTGATTCTTTGTCATGGCGGCAACGATATATTACGGAAAGAAAACCTTGCCGAGGCAGAAACAAATATTCGACAAATGATCGCCCTGGCAGAAAATAATAATATTCCTGTGATACTTCTTGGCGTGCCAAAACCCGGCTTTTTTCTCAGTCCTGCAAAGCTATATGCCAATATCGCAGAGAATACCAATGTGATTTTTATGCCGAACCTTATCGCGGATGTATTGTCAGATGCATCAATGAAATCAGATCCGGTTCATCCCAATAAAGCAGGCTATAGACAAATGGCTGCCGTCCTGGCCAACACATTGCAGGATGCCGGTGCCTTGTAAACAAACCTCCTGAAGACAGGGTTGGACATAAATACTAATTGTGTAGAATGATCGCCAACCTTCAATTATTTGCATGAACATTAAAAAATTCACACAGGAAAACAGGATGGATAAAAAATATTTTTTTGGTAAGCGTTATTTTGTATTGCTTATTTTTACATTGATCAGTCTATCGGTATTTGCAGCCACAGAAGTCAAAACTGAAATCAATACGGACAAGCAAAAATTGAGTTACGCAATGGGGACATATTTTGTCCTGGGCGTGACACAACAAGACATGGATATTGATGTGCCCGCATTTATTCAGGCAGTTGAAGATGCACTCAATGGTAATGAACCGAAAATCAGCATGAAAGAGATGCAGGATATCCTGGCGCAATACAAGGAGACCGTTGCCAAACAACAAACAGATGCAGTCGCAGCAAACCGAAAAGCGGGCAATGTTTTTCTTGCAGAAAACAAAAAGAAAGAAGGCGTCTTCGAATCACCATCAGGCCTTCAATATAAGATTATCAAGGAAGGTGAAGGTAGCCAACCAACGGCTGGGAGCAATATTACTGTTCATTACAAAGGGACATTGATCAATGGCACGGTCTTTGATAGTTCTTATGATCGTGGTGAGTCTGCAACTCTGTCGCTGTCACAGGTCATCAAGGGTTGGCAGGAAGCCATACCCATGATGAAAACAGGTTCAAAATGGCAAATCTACGTTCCCTCAAAACTTGCTTATGGAGATCGTAGCGCAGGTCAATTGATTGGCCCCGCATCAACTTTAATATTTGATATTGAGTTGATTTCTGTTAATTAATCGAGTCTTTTAGACGAAAGTAAACGTCTAACCTAACAGGGTGGTTAGGTCAAAATCTAAATTTAAGTCTAAAAAAAACCTTCTAAATGATGCCAAATCAACTACAATCTAGTCACTTTTTAAATTTAAAAAACATTTTTAAATCATGCAGTTAATACGGCTTGTTATCATTTTCTTCGTAATATTTGCAACTTTCACCGGTTTTGCAAATGAAGAAAACCTTTCTGATGCTGAAGACAATTTCAATCAAGGCCAGATTTTCTACAAAAATGGGGAGTTTGAGGCGGCTGTAGAGGAATTTTCCAAAGCAATCAGCCAATCACCTAAAGATTCACGCTATCACCACTGGCTTGCCAAGACTTATGGAGAGCTGGCCGAAACATCGGGGTGGTTAAAGGCCATACGACTGGCTGGAAAGTCAAAAAATTCTCTTAAACGTGCCATTGAACTGGATCCGGAAAATATCAGAGCACTCACAGATCTGATGAGATATTACCAGGAAGCTCCGATGTTTCTTGGGGGAAGCAACAGGAAGGCAAAGGAAATTAGCATCCAGCTGGAGGAATTAGAGAATAAAAGCACCCATTCGTTTGACAACTATCATGTAATAACCGGCGAACGAAATAGCTAGAACCCCTCCAAAACCCGTAGGCACACAGAAAATGAGATATAATGAACAGCACGGAATGACCCATCTTGAGGATGGGCCTGCTTGATTAAGCTGTCACTACTTATGAAGAAATTTCCACTATTCATCACCTTCTTCCTGACATTCTGCCTGTCTTTTTTCCTGACGAATGCTTTTTCACAGGCCACTCTGGTTCCAAAATCGGAATTAACACCTGCCAAAAAGCATAAAGATGCAACAGAAGTCATTACTCATATCATCAATAGTTATCACTACAGGATGAAACCCCTTGATAACACCTTGTCCTCATCAATATTTGATAACTATTTGAAAAATCTTGATCCTAATCACAGTTTTTTTCTGAATGAGGACATACAGAATATTACAAAATACAGGGATAAACTGGACGACGCACTATTGAATTCTGAGTTGGAGCCCGCCTTCGATATTTTCAAAATCTACAGGCAAAGAGTCAAAGAGCGTATCGAATACGCGGTTTCTGAATTGGAAAAAGAATTCGATTTTGAAATTGACGAAGAATATCTGTTTGACCGTCGTGAACTTTCCTGGGCCAATGATAGAGAAGAATTAAACGAAATCTGGCGCAAGCGTGTAAAGAATGACATGCTTAATCTTCTCTTAATAACGGGCAAAGAAATAACAGAAATAAAAGATACATTAAGGAAACGATATCAAAGAATTTATACCAGCACATTCCAACTGGATTCAAATGATGTCTTTCAGACATTTATTAATGCCTACACGACTTCAATCGAGCCACATACTGCTTACTTCTCGCCCAGAGCATCTGAGAATTTCGATATCAGTATGCGACTGTCACTCGAAGGGATCGGCGCAGTCCTTAGAAATGAAAATGATTACACACTTATACAGAAAATTATTCCGGGTGGGCCCGCGGACTTAAGTAAAAAACTACATGCCAAAGATAAAATTATCGGTGTTGGCCAGGGAGAGAGTGGTGAGATTATTGACGTGATTGGCTGGCGACTTGATGACGTCGTTGAACTTATCCGTGGCCCAAAAGACACTGTCCTTCGCCTGGAAATCATTCCTGGCAAAACAGGCGTCGAAGATATTAGCAAGATCCTCACGCTGACAAGAAACAAGATTAAACTTGAAGAATCAGCATCAAAATCAAAAGTGATAGATTTACCTGATCTGGACAAGAAGATAGGTGTCATTGATATCCCTACTTTCTATGTAGATTTTGCTGCTCAGGCAAAGGGTGATCCTGATTTTAGAAGCACCAGCAAAGATGTTCAAAGACTTTTGACTAATCTTGTTAAAGAGGATGTAGAGGGGATTATCATAGATTTACGTGGTAATGGCGGTGGCTCTCTATCCGAAGCACTTGCACTAACGGGACTTTTCATAAAGGAAGGCCCGATCGTACAAACCAAAGATTCGTCAGGAAAAATAGATATTAATGTTGACCCCGACCCCTCTCTTTTTTATGCAGGACCTCTGGCTGTACTGGTCGACCGAAATAGTGCCTCCGCATCAGAAATTTTTGCAGGTGCGATCCAGGATTACCAGCGTGGAATCATTATTGGTGAACCTACCTATGGCAAAGGAACAGTACAAAACATTGTCGATCTAAACCGCTTTATTAAAAATTCTGAAGAGGATCATGGCAAACTTAAAACAACCATAGCACAGTTTTTCCGCATCAGCGGAGGAAGCAATCAGAATAAAGGTGTCATCCCTGATATTATTTTTCCAACAGCAATAGATATTGAAGATTACGGAGAACGTTCCCTGGACAATGCCCTGCCCTGGGATAAAGTTGAACCGGCAAGATACATCAAGGTAAATGCCCCTATATATTATGGAAAAATCCGGTTTTTGCACAAAAATCGCATTAAATCTGATAAGGCTTTTAAATTATTGCTCGAACAATTGGCATTAGTTAAGAGTAGCAATATGAAAAAAACAACTTCCCTGAACGAAGACAAGCGTAGAACCGAGCGTGATCAATTACTGGATATGAAACACGAACTCGTGAACGAATTACGCATAGTTCAGGGGCTTGAGCCACTACCCAAAAGAGATAAAACGTTAGAGATTGACGAATTTGAGGAAGAAGATGATGAGGATGAGGATAAGCCCCATGATGTCCTGTTACAGGAAACTGCTCGTATACTATACGATTTGATTGTTATACCGGACGCAACAGCAGCGGAACTTCAAGCATTGAAGATTGAACAGCCGCGGGCCATAAACAACATGTAATCTTACTGGTTTGCTGTTAATAACCCGGCAATATCCATTGCCGGGATAATATCGGGGCATGGGCGTCTCGACGCGACAACAAGAACGCTCAGTTATAGCAACAATAAGAAAGGAGAATGCAAGATTAACAAGATACCTGCAACGCTGATAGAAGGCGACGGCATCGGCCCTGAAATCACTGAGGCCACAGTTGATGTTCTGGATGTATTACAGGCACCTTTCGAATGGTCACACTATAAAGCAGGCCTGGCAGCATTGGAAGAATCAGGTGATGTGCTACCAAAACCCTTGTTGGATAACATTCGACAAACCAAACTGGCACTTAAAGCACCATTAACAACCCCGGTGGGTGAAGGGTTTCGTTCAGCGACTGTTCGTCTGAGAGAAGAGTTTAATTTATATGCCAATGTCAGGCCTGCGCACACCTATATCCCCGGAGGACGTTTCGAAAATATTGATCTGATTTTAATCCGTGAAAACACAGAAGGATTGTACGTAGGTGTTGAACATTATATACCTGTCGATGGAGACCCAAGGGCCGTTGCCTCAGCCTCAGGTATCATGACACGTGCAGGTTGCAGGAAAATTGCAGAATTCACCTTTGATTATGCAATACGCCATGGCCGCAAAAAGATAACTATCGTCCATAAGGCCAATATTCTTAAAAAACTAACGGGCCTGTTTCTTGATACAGCGCTTGAGGTTGGTAAACCTTATGAAGACAGACTCGAGATCGAAGAACGCATTGTTGATAATACAGCCATGCAATTAGTCATCAATCCGTCACAATTTGACGTCATTTTAACCAGTAACATGTTTGGCGATATTCTTTCCGATGAAATTGCCGGACTGATTGGTGGCCTGGGACTGGCGCCTGGTGGCAATATCGGTCCTGATGCTGCGATCTTCGAAGCAGTACACGGATCAGCACCGGATATTGCCGGTCAAGGAATTGCCAACCCAACAGCCATGTTCCTTGCCGCTGCAATGATGTTAGATCATGTCAAAGAATATGATAAAGCCAGACAACTACGTGGTGCGATTAAAACTGTCCTGAATGAAGACAATGTGCGTACTGGTGATCTTGGGGGTAGTGCAACAACAGTCGAATATACTAAAGCCATTATTAAACGACTCGGCTAAACGTGTTGTACTATTAGATTTATGAAGACTGGTTTACTTTATGATCCTGTGTTTCTTGAACATAAAACCAGTCAGGGCCATCCAGAGTGCAGCGAACGTCTACAAGTTTCCATCCAACATCTCAAACAACAATCCTGGTTTGATGCTCTGACACAGCTGACATCAAAATTTGCAGAACTGGATTGGATTGAAACAGTCCACAGTTATGATTATATCAAACGTGCGCAAGAGACTTGTGCATCGGGTAACGCATTTCTTGATTCTGTGGATGTCAGCATTTGCCCAGAGTCATTTGACATCGCATGTCAGGCAACAGGTGCCGTACTTGAAATAGCCGATAAGGTTATCAATAAAGATATTGATAATGGCTTCGCCCTGATCAGGCCACCGGGCCATCATGCAGAACAGGATCAGGCCCTTGGCTTTTGCCTTTTCAACAACGTTGCCATTCTTGCCAAATACCTGCAGAAACAATACCAACTGGATAAAATTTTAATCCTTGATTGGGATGTGCATCATGGCAATGGCACACAACACACCTTCGAGGCAGATCCCTCAGTACTGTATATCAGTACTCACCAATACCCTTTCTACCCTGGCACAGGTGCTTATAGTGAAACAGGCATTCATAAAGGCGCGGGGGCAACGCTGAATTGTCCAGTACATGCAGGTGCATCAGATAGTGACTATGAATTGATCTTCAGGGACAAGATATTACCAAAAATTGATGAATTCAAACCTGAAGCAATCATCATCTCGGCAGGGTTTGATGCACATATTGATGATCCCCTGGGACAAGTGAAGCTTAGCACTGAATTTTATGCATGGATGACCGAACGCATCATGGAGAAAGCTGATCAATATTCAGATAAGCGGATTATTTCTGTGCTTGAAGGGGGTTATAATCTCGACATGTTACCACTATGTATTGAAAAACATCTTTCAACATTAAAGTCATACGGAGTGTGAGTTGTGCAAGTGCATTTAACTACATTGGGTTGCAGACTGAACGAAGCCGAGCTTGAAAGCTGGGCCACAGGATTCATGTTAAAAGGCCATGCCATTACGCAGAACTCAGAAC
>JACZSJ010000020.1 GCA_022574295.1 Pseudomonadota bacterium | reverse complement strand
GTTATAGCATACAAAATTTACTGGAACGAACCTCTTCGATGCTGTCCGATATTACGCATCTTGCCAGTGTGGTGATGTTGCCACGGCTCGAGCACAGTACATTGAATCAGGTTGAATTCATGTCACTCTCTGATAATCGCGTTCTGGTTATTTTGGTCATGAGCGATAATGAAATCCAGAACAGAATTATTCATACAGCGCGGACATTCAGTGCGTCAGAACTGGAACAAGCTGCCAATTACCTTAATAAAATGTTTTCGGGAAAAGATTTACCCGAGATCCGTAAGGAAATGCTGGCTGAGCTGAAAGGCATGAAAGACAACGTCAATCAGTTAATGCAGGCAGCCATAGAAATGGCACAGCAGGCCATTGAATCAGGTACAAAGGATGATTGTGTTATCGCAGGTGAAACCAACCTGATGGGGGTGTCGGGGTGGGAAGATATCGATCGGCTCAAGCGTTTATTCGATACATTTAATCAGAAGCGCGATATTTTGCATCTGCTTGAACAGTCAATCAATGCGAAAGGCGTGCAGCTCTTTATTGGTGAAGAATCAGGCTATGAAGTGCTGGATGATTGCAGCATCGTCACGTCACCCTACGAGTCTGAAGGCCAGATACTGGGTGTACTGGGTGTGATCGGGCCAACACGCATGGATTATGAACGAGTGATACCGATTGTCGATTTAACAGCAAAAATGTTAGGTTCAGCCTTGAATTCCATGTGAGCACCCTCACTTAAGCCCAATCAGACAATAATAAGCCAGAAATTTACAGGGTATCCTGCAATCGGGGGACTCCTGTTGTTATTAATAAGTTAAACATCTTGAGGAAAATTATGACCGCCAGGAAGAAAAAGAAAAAGAATATTAGCTCAGAAGAAATAGAGCAGGAAGAGGACATTATGGAACCTGAGGATCAATCAGGTGATGTACAGGCGGATCCAGCTCAAGATGAAGTGGGTCAAGATGAAGTGAGTCAGGATGAAGTAGCACCAGAAATATCAGAAGAGACTGCGATTGAGGCCGAAGAACCAACGATTGAATCGCTTTCAGAACAGATCGAAGCATTAAAGACATCAGCAGCAGAATATCTGGATAGGGCGGTTCGCGCACAGGCAGAATTGGACAACGTACGAAAGCGTACCATTCGGGATATTGAGAATGCACATAAATATGCGTTGGAGAAGTTTGTTAATGAGCTACTTCCGGTATTAGACAGCCTGGAACTGGGCATAAATGCCTCAGAGAATATAGAAGATACCAGCAGTTTACGTGAGGGCATGGAACTCACTATGAAGATATTTTGCTCGTCTCTGGAAAAATCCGGGGTCAAATCCGTGGAGCCCCAGAAGGGAGATAAATTTAATCCAGATCAACATGAGGCAGTGACCGTGCAGGAAGTGGAAGATGTAGAATCAGGCGCTGTCACCACGACTCTGCAGAAGGGATATGAACTGAATGGGCGTCTAATCAGGCCGGCAAAGGTGATTGTGGCGAAATAATTTTCTGCACTGCCCTTGAAAAACAAGGCAACAGACACATATACGTAGCAACAGTCAGTGATGATAGACATTGATTAACTATTTAGCAGTTTTGGAGAACATCAAATGGGCAAAATAATCGGTATCGACCTTGGAACAACAAATTCCTGTGTCGCAATATTAGAAGGCGGTCAGGCCAAGGTAATTGAAAATAGCGAAGGTGGCAGAACGACACCTTCTATCGTTGCTTTCATAGACGGTGATGAGGTTTTGGTTGGACAATCCGCCAAACGCCAATCTGTTACAAATCCTGAAAACACTCTGTTTGCTGTTAAGCGGTTGATCGGCCGTCGTTTTGAGGAAGATGTGGTGCAGAAAGATATCCATATGGTGCCCTACAAGATTGTCAAGGCTGATAATGGCGATGCGTGGGTTGAAGTCAATGGCAAAAAAATGGCCTCACCTGAAATTTCTGCACGTGTGTTGATGAAGATGAAACAGACTGCAGAAGATTATCTCGGTGAAGAAGTCACGGAAGCAGTGGTCACAGTCCCTGCTTACTTTAATGATTCACAGCGTCAGGCAACCAAGGATGCTGGCAGAATTGCAGGGCTTGAAGTAAAGCGCATTATTAACGAACCGACAGCTGCGGCATTGGCATTTGGCATGGACAAGAAAGAGGGTGATGCCAAAATTGCAGTTTATGACCTGGGTGGTGGTACTTTTGATGTGTCCATCATTGAAATTGCCGAGATTGATGGCGAACACCAGTTTGAAGTGTTATCAACCAATGGTGATACTTTTCTCGGCGGCGAAGATTTCGATTTACGCATCATAGATTTCATTTGTGCTGAATTCAAAAAAGAGCAGGGCGTTGATCTGCATAATGATCCACTGGCTTTGCAACGGCTCAAGGAAGCTGCAGAAAAGGCCAAAATTGAATTATCTTCAACTCAGCAGACCGATATTAATCTACCGTATATCACGGCAGATTCAGGTGGCCCGAAGCATCTCAATATCAAGATGACGCGCGCTAAACTGGAGTCGTTGGTTGAAGAGCTGGTTGATCGGACCATTGAACCATGTCGTATTGCATTGGAAGATGCTGGTTTGTCGGCTTCCGAAATTACCGATGTGATTTTGGTTGGTGGGCAAACACGTATGCCGATGGTCCAGGAAAGGGTACAGAAATTCTTTGGTAAGGAACCGCGTAAAGATATCAATCCTGATGAAGCTGTGGCCGTTGGTGCTGCGATTCAGGCAGGAGTTTTGGGTGGAGATGTCAAAGATGTTTTGTTGCTGGACGTGACGCCATTGTCACTGGGTATCGAAACCATGGGTGGTGTCACGACCAAGTTAATCGACAAGAATACAACCATCCCGACCACTGCCAGTCAGGTCTTTTCTACGGCTGAAGACAACCAGGCAGCGGTGACCGTGCATGTTTTGCAGGGTGAGCGTGAAATGGCAGTAGGCAATAAATCCCTGGGTCGCTTCGATCTATCAGATATTCCCCCGGCGTCGCGTGGTGTTCCACAGATTGAAGTCAGCTTTGATATTGATGCAAACGGCATACTGAATGTTTCCGCCAAAGATAAGGCAACGGGTAAGGAACAGTCCATTGTGATCAAGGCATCGAGTGGTCTCTCGGATGAAGAGATTGACAATATGGTCAAGGATGCCGAAGCGCATGCCGAAGAAGATCGTCTGGCCAGGGAAATGGTTGAGTCTCGCAATATGGCAGATAATATGATTCATGCTAGCAAGAAGTCTGTTGACGAACTGGGCGACAAGGTTGAAGAACAGGAAAAGAAAGATATTGAAGCCGCGATTGCAGATGTTGAAGAAGCGTTGAAGGGTGATAGCAAGGAAGCAATTGATGAAAAAACCACGAAACTGACTGAGATCGCTGGTAAATTAGCCGAGCGTGTCTACCAACAGAGTGCTGAAGAAGGACAGGCTGAAGCTGGAGCGGCTGAAGGTAGTACTGAGCCACAGGATGACGTGGTTGATGCCGAGTTCGAGGAGGTCAAAGACGATAACTAAACAAGACGAATTAAATTCCGCATGATGATGTCGGGTTTAATTTAAAGATGTAAATGACATGGCCCGAAAGAAATGAAGATTTCTTTCGGGCTTGTTTGCGTGATGAAGATTCAAACGTTTGATAAAATGCGACAGAATCCAGGATTAAGAATGTAACACAACATGGCGAAACGAGATTATTACGAAGTGCTTGGCGTTTCAAGGAACGCAACGGATGCCGAATTGAAAAAGGCATACCGGCGTTTGGCGATGAAACATCACCCAGATCGGAATGAGGGTAATACATCAGCAGAAAAGAAGTTTAAAGAAGCAAAGGAAGCCCACGATATTTTGTCCGATGAGCGCAAACGCGCTGCCTATGATCAGTTCGGGCATGCAGGTGTTGATAATAGCGCTGGCCCAGGTCCCGGTGGTGCAGGTGTTGGTGATATCTTTGATAGTGTCTTTGGTGACATTTTTGGTGGAAGTGCCCGCGGCGGTAGACAGCGTGTCTATCGAGGCGCAGATCTGCGTTATGATCTGGAATTAAGTCTGGAAGATGCTGTTTCTGGGACAACCATTAAAATCAGGATCCCAAAACTTGCCGAATGTAATGGATGCGGGGGTTCAGGGGCAAAGAAAGGCAGCACACCGGCAACCTGTCCTACCTGTTCTGGTCAGGGACAGGTGCGTATGCAACAGGGTTTTTTCTCCTTACAGCAGACATGCCCCCAATGTCGTGGACAGGGCAAGATCATTAAAGATCAATGTAGTCAATGCCGTGGACAAGGACGGGTTAAAGATACCAAGACAATCTCGGTGAAGGTTCCTCCCGGCGTTGATAATGGAGATCGCATTCGACTCTCCAATGAAGGCGAAGCAGGAGAGAATGGCGGACCACCTGGAGATCTGTATGTCCATGTCAATGTAAGGGAACATCCGATCTTCACCAGAGACGACACCAATCTCCATTGTGATGTGCCGATTAGTTATACCACGGCAGCGTTGGGTGGTGAACTGGAAGTGCCAACATTAGCAGGCCGTGTAAAGCTGAAGATCCCCGTTGCAACCCAGAGTGGGAAATTGTTTCGCCTGAGAGGCAAAGGTGTAAGATCAGTACGCTCTTCTTCGAAAGGAGACTTAATCTGTCGGACAGTTGTGGAGACACCAATTAATCTCACAAAAGAGCAAAAGGACTTACTCAAAGAACTGGAACGAACCATGGGGGAAGGAGGAAGGAAGCATAGCCCTCAAGCTTCATCATGGTTGAATGGGGTTAAGAATTTTTTTGACGATATGACTTCGTGATATGTGAAGTGTTAAAAGTGAAAGGTGAAATGTTTAAAAGATAGACTTAATCCTGTCCCCTGCGATGATTGTACCTCGCAACAAAGAAATGAAATCTGGTTAAAATGGCAAAGAAAATAACCAAGTCAGGATTTTTGGATATCTGGAGTTGGAAATGCTCTCTTGAACGTGAAGACTGGCTATTTATATCACTTCACTTTTCACATTTCACGATTTACATGCCAAACTAATATCCAGGTAAAAAGTATAACGAAAGGCAAAATAACATGACAGTTAGAGTTGGAGTCTGTGGTGCAGCGGGCAGAATGGGAAAAACTATTCTGGAAGTGTGCAACGAGACAGATAATGTCGAGATAGCCGCCGCAATTGAATATAAAGGTTCTTCCATGATCGGTCTTGATGCCGGGGAACAAGCGGGCATCGGTAAAATTGGTGTCGAGATTACGGATGATATTGCCAAAGTTTCAGATCAAATTGATGTGCTGATTGATTTCACTATTGCATCCTCACTCACAGAAAACCTTGAAAAGTGTCATGCTGCCGGTAAGTGTATGGTCATTGGTACAACGGGTCTTGACGATGAGCAAAAGGAACTTATCAACAAAATGGCAAAAGATATTGCCATTGTCTTTGCGCCAAACATGAGTATCGGTGTTAATCTTTGTTTAAAACTCCTGGAGATGGCAGCGCAGGTCATTGGCGAAGAGTCGGATATAGAAATAATTGAGGCGCACCATAGACATAAAAAAGATGCACCATCAGGGACGGCCTTACGCATGGGTGAAGTTATTGCAGATACACTCGGACGTAACTTGAAAGAATGTGCGGTTTACGGTCGTGAGGGTGTCACGGGCGAACGCGATAAAAACACCATTGGCTTTGCAACTATCCGGGCGGGTGACATTGTGGGTGAACATACTGTGATGTTCGCATCGGCAGGTGAACGTGTTGAGATTACTCACAAAGCCACCTCCAGAAAGACCTTTGCCTCCGGCGCAGTGAGAGCTGCACAATGGCTGGCGGAAAAAGATAAAGGCCTATTTGATATGCAGGATGTTTTAGGAATCTAGATAGAATTTAAGGATCCCGACGCTAACTTCTACTGATTACCCAATCTTTGGCTTGTTCCAGTTCTTGATAAGAAAATAATTTAATTTCTGCATTGACAAAGTGACTGGCAATTGCTTCGGCAAAATTACCAACCACAGAATCCGTTGATAAAGCAACATGGGTTACCTTTTTGTGATGTTCCCGAACAAATTTAAGGTGGGAAGACAGCGCTGCAAATGACTTCCAACCAGGGAAAGATTCTGTATGAATGATAAGTCCGTTTAATTGACCATTATCTTCTATGTATGGATCAATGATCCTTGTGGCTGACTCGAAGTCACTTTTCGATAATGGCCCATCAGGCTCGAGAATGGCAATATAATTTTCCTCATCAATAGTTACTGAAAGCATGTTTTATACCTCGCTGAACATCATACGAACAATCTTCCTATTATTGAACGTTGATAATCATCCTGGGGAATTCCTTCAAATTATAGTTCAAAGTTCTTTCAATTGAAGCTTCATTTCTTTAGCGGCCATGGCATACCACCTGCCATTTGAGCCACCCATGAAGTGGATATGGTCGGTTTTTGCTCCTGCAAAACCGACATATACTATATCCATGTAGATAATATAAGGACCCTTCAAGACAAATCTGACAGGATCAAATTTGGGCGTACAAAGGATGCTCGTAGAGTGAAAACCAGGGAAGGTTTTCATCCACTTATGGGCATTCATTAAGGAATGATTGTCGTTCCCGGCGTCCTGCCTACCACGATACTTGTTCGTCCTGAACATCGTATACCCATGTTTTAAACAAGGGTGAGCCTAGTGTGAAAAGTCCGTTGGATAATCTTTAATGTTATTATTTCCGTATGAACGAACTAAAAGCAAGCGCTGCAGTTTCTCTGATTGTTACTGAATGTGATTCACCTTCAGTACTTTTATTAAGGCGTGCCAAGAACAAGCATGATCCATGGTCCGGACAATGGGCGTTCCCTGGAGGTAAATGGGAAGAGGGGGATGCGGATTTAATTGATACCAGTATCAGGGAAACCTACGAAGAATGCGGATGTTTGTTATCAAGAGACGAACTGACCATGACTTTGCCATTTGCAACTGCTGGAAATTATTCAGGATATCCGGTATTGGTTGCTCCTTTTTTGTGGAGATTAAAAGAGAAAAAAGAATTGCAACTGGATACCACGGAGATTGAAGAAGCAAGGTGGCAGGAGATTGAAATACTTAAAGATCCTAAACTGCACAATGATGATTTGGTCATTCCCGAATACCCGGAAATAAAATTTCCTTATATTTCGCTGGATGATATCCCGCTTTGGGGTTTTACTTACCGTGTATTAATGGATTATCTGGGATCTAGTGACTAGACATTCCTTTGTGAGTCGTTCAACGCTTGGCTTGATATTTGGCCCGGCCTTGTTTTTATTATTTATGATCTGTCCTGAACCTGAGGGCATGAGTGAACCAGCCATGAATGTCGCAGCCATCGCCGTGTTGATGGCGGTCTGGTGGATAAGTGAGGCAATCCCCATCCCGGCAACGGCATTAATCCCCATTGTTTTATATCCGCTTCTGGACGTTATGGCGCCGGCGGATGTTACGCAGTCTTACGCGCATCATCTTATTTTCCTGTTTATGGGTGGTTTTATGATTGCGGTGACGGTTGAGAAATGGAACCTGCACCAACGAATTGCACTACATACAATACGTGTTGTGGGGATGACACCTGATCGAATTATTCTTGGATTTATGATTGCTACAGCGTTTCTTTCTATGTGGATCAGTAATACGGCATCAACCATGATGATGTTGACTGTTGGTCTGGCGGTATTGCATCAAATTGCCAAAGAAATAGAGTCGTCCAATTCAACAAATAATATTGATACTCGCGAAGGCCATTTCCGTTTTAGTATCGCATTAATGTTAGGCATTGGTTATTCGGCTTCCATTGGGGGTATTTCAACGCCCATTGGTACAGCACCTAATCTGGTCTTTGTCGGGATCGTTGAAGATACTTATGGGATCAGTATCAATTTTTTGCAATGGATGTCATTTGGTTTTCCGCTGGCTATTGTCATGCTTGCGATCACATGGTTTTATCTAACCAGGATCGCCTATCCTAGTGAAATTGATCACTTGCCCGGTGGCGAATAAATCATCCGTAATGAAATAGTGGCACTTGGAGAAATAAGCTCTCAGGAAAAGAAAGTTTTATTTGTTTTTTGTCTGGTCGCCGTATTATGGGTGGTGCGGGGATTGTTCGATTTTAAGGTATTTCATTTAATCAAAGATTCTACCATTGCGATGGCGGGCGCCCTGTTGTTATTTGTTATTCCATCAAACTGGCGTGAGCGTGAATTTTTGCTCGACTGGAGGACTGCTGTAAAAATACCCTGGGATATTTTGATTTTGTTCGGGGGTGGTTTTGCCCTGGCAAAGGGGTTTAGTGAAACTGGTCTAACAACATTTCTAGCGGGTCAGCTTTCCATACTTGATGGTTATCATATTATTGTGATTGTCGCTGTTGTGACTTTATTAGTGATATTCCTGACGGAACTTACCTCAAATACCGCTACCGCATCGCTGACATTGCCTATCATGGCAGCACTGGCTGGAGCGATGCAGATACATCCCTTCGGTTTAATGGTTTCAACTGTCATTGCTGCATCATTCGCTTTTATGTTGCCGGTAGCAACTCCACCCAATGCCATCATATTCAGTAGCCGTTATGTCAGCATCCCACAGATGATGAAAGCGGGCATATGGCTCAACCTGTTGGGATCTGTGTTGATTACGGCTTTTGTGATGTTCTTGTTACCTGTTGTCTGGGGGATTGATATCAATGTTTTTCCCGAAGCATTTTTTTCAAGATAATCAGTTAATAACGTAATAGATCCTTTGTCTTATACTAAGATAAGGTAGTGCAATGATTGATTTTTATTGAAATTATTAGGAGTTAGAAATATTGAAATCTGCAGTGATGGTCACTTTTTTATTTGTGATGAATATTATCAATGTACTTGCCGTTGATAAGAATGAAGTGCCGGAATACAAACAGACCAGGGCTGGGCAATATTTATCCTCAAAGGAAGCCTACGAAGAGATTCAAACAAATGAAAGTAAAATTTTGTTCCTTGATGTTCGAACACGAGCCGAAGTGGCGGTTGTAGGGATGCCCACGGTGGCCGATGCAAATGTCCCTTATATGTTCATGGCCGAACCCATGATATGGAGCGATGATTGGGAAAATTTCGAGATGACAAAAAATCAGAATTTTCTCAGTGCTGTTAAACAGAGACTTGAAGAAAAAGGACTCACTCAGGACGACAAGGTGTTTTTAATGTGTCGTTCAGGAGGCAGGAGTGCATCAGCTGCTGATTTGCTAAGCGAAGCAGGTTTTACCAACGTTTATTCAGTGGTCGATGGTTTTGAGGGCGACAAGGCAAAGAATGGCAAACGCATTCTGAATGGTTGGAAGAACAGTGGATTGCCCTGGAGCTATAAACTGAATAAGAACAAGATGTATCTTACAGATTAAGAGAATGAGTATAACAATTTTATGAGTCGAGCCTTTGTCAAAGAGCCGGATGGTGATCAAGCAGAGTTAGATCTGCCAGAACGTCCACAGAGCGAGCATCCGAACTATATCACCTCAAATGGATTGCAAAGGATGAAGTCAACCGTAGAAATGTTACGGCAAGAACGTGATCAGTTAAAAAAAGAGGATGGTATTTCTGCAAAAAATCGAATTAAATCTATCGAAGCTAAACTTCGCTATCTGGAAAAGAGAATTCAACGTGCTATTTCCGTCGATGTCTCCAAACAGGTATCTGAAGAGATTCGTTTCGGTGCTACAGTTAAATTAGTGGACGAAAATGTTCAGAAATATATTTTTACGATTGTGGGTGAGGACGAGACAGAACCTGATGAGGGGTTCATCAGTTGGATCTCACCTTTGGCGAGGGAACTTGTTGGCAAGAAAATTAACGATTTCGTAATATGGGAAAGACCCGCAGGTAATCTGGAATTAGAAATTATGGAATTTAGCTATAAGAATTCAGGTGTATGAGTTCAGCTATATTTCAATCCACGCTGATTCAACCTCAGGAACCAGCGGAACTTGAAAATAAATTAAGACGAATAAAGTCTAAGCGACATTCCCGCATAAAGATTCATTTCAGTGCTGCTTCATCAATGCTAAAACGAAGCTTTCCTGTCGCCAGCCGTGGCTACTACCATGTCGGTTACCAGTGCCAGGTCAATTGCCTGGTTGACTGATTTTTTCATCATCTCCTTGTAATTGCCATCATTAACCAGTCCCTGACCTATGAAGGCAACATATATTTCGGAAGCCGCTGCATAGACTGTGTCTTTTTCAACTATTTCACTTCTACGAAATTGAATTCGTGTTTCATCTGACATATCACGGTAAGCCATGTTTTATCTCCTGTTTTGATGTTTATATATTAATTTAGTTTTTTGTTCTTCTTTGTGTGGGTTAATTATCAAGTTTTATCAATACCCGCTCTGCATTTTCATTTCCCTGTTCAGCCGATTTTTTATACCATTCCCTTGATAATTTTTCATCTTTATCTGTGCCTCTTCCTTTCGCATAGATAACCCCCAGGTTGAACTGTGCATTTGGATGGCCCTGTTCAGCCGATTTTTTGTACCACTTGAAAGATTTTACATCATCTCGCTTAACACCCAGACCCTTTCCGTACATGTAAGCCAGATTGAGTTGAGCATTTGGGTGATCCTGTTCTGCAGCTTTTTGATACCAGTGGAATGCCTCTGAATCATCGACATCCGTACCAATGCCTTTTGAGTACATATTCCCCAGATTGTATTGCGCTTTGACATCACCCTTTGATGCAGCCTTTTGATACCAATGAAGTGCAACTTCATTATTTTTTTCACAACCAATCCCCTTCGCAAACATCATGCCTAATGTTGCCTGCGCAGTTATATCTCCCTGTTCAGCAGCCATTTTGTACCACTTTAATGATTCAATATAATTCTGCTCAACGCCACGCCCCTTTGCATACATGACGCCTAAATTAAATTGTGAGGTCAAATGACCAAACCCAGCAGCCTTGCGGTACCACATCACGCCATCTTTTTCGTTTTGTTCAACACCGATGCCTTTTACGTACATAAACCCCAGATTTGAAATGGCCGAGGTGTCGCCTCGGTCAGCGGCCTGTAGTGTCGAGGCCAGTAAATCACTTGCTTCCTGATTCGGTTCCAGTATTTCACTCATTTTTTTGTTTAATGTACTGTTTAATAACTCATTACCAAATTTGAGTTTCCATTCCGAAATGTTTTGTGGTCTGTCCTGGATTTTAAATTGCAAGGCGTCATCAATTGCCTGGAGTAGCCCATCCGAATATTGGCCCTCGCTAAATTCGAGCGCAGAGACATAGGTATCTCTCGATGCAAGGCTGATTGATGCACTTCTATCAATTGCATCTGAAGGAGGAACACCTGCAATACAACGATACAATGTCGCACCAAGAGAATAGATATCTGTCCAGGAACCTTGTAACTCATCTCCGGTATGATGTTGTTCTATGGGCGCATATCCTCTTGAGACAATGCTGGTCATTGATTGCTGAGTCAGCCCCAGAGATTCCCGAGCTGAGCCAAAATCCAGCAAGACGGGATCGCCATCGACCCTGATGAAGATATTTGCCGGTTTGATGTCTCGGTGGATGATGCCGGCAGCGTGAACGATCCTGATGCCATCGATGATAGGTAAGATGATATTTTTTAGATCCTCCTCTTCGAGTGTTTTTCTGCGCATTAAAATTTCGTGAAGGCTTTCTCCCAGTTCGTAATCCATTACCATATAAGCAGTGTTATTTTCTTCAAAGACACTACGAACCCTGACAATATTTGGATGCTGGAATTGAGCAATGGTTTTTGCTTCATCCAGAAAACGCTCCAGCCCCCAGAGATAGTTTTCTTTCTTCTCGGCAGAGATGGGTTGCACGGTTCCATCTGCTTCTCGGGTTGCATTATCCACGGGCATATATTCTTTTATCGCAACTTCGTGATTCAGATTGATATCATGGGCAAGATAGGTGATACCAAAACCGCCTTCCCCAAGAATTTCATTGATTTCGTACCAATGAACTTTGTGGCCAGGTTTTAGTGAATTTAAATGATGTTTACTCTTCTTGTAACTCATAACACGATTACCGCAAAAAAGGGCTTTTATTCAATCGACCGCCAAACTCTGGACGATGACATGTCCCCATGTGTTCTTATCAAATACCCCTAAAGTGCCAATATTTGACGTATTTGGTCACAAATACAAGGAAAATATGAGATAAATGAAGTAACTCTATGAATAAAATGACGATAATTAACCTATAGTCTGGTCATATATTGTGGAATGAAACTGTCTGAGGTTATTGAATAAATGAAATTTGTTATTGTATTGTTACTGGCGCTATCGGGTGCAGGTGGCTATTTATACCTCAATCCTGATGTTTGGCAGCCGTGGGTGAAAGGCACGCCACTGGAACCAGCCCCGACAACGACACGGTTGTATAAATGGCAGGATGAAAACGGCCAGTGGCAGATATCGGACGAGCCGCCTACGGATGGGACATCATATGAAAATCTGGAATATCGCAGTGACACCAATATTGTTCCATCGATACCCATGGATGATTAAGTAATGAATCGTGACTAATTATTTTTTTTCAGTCGTTAGTAATCAACTGTAAGTGATTTTCTTTAATACGAATCTCAAGAGACTTTAATTTTTGGCCCAGACATGGGCCGAAAATGCAGTAGCCATCTTCGATTTGAAATTTTGCGCCATGTAGCGAACACTGGATCAGTTCATTATTAATATCAAGAAACCGATCCGGCACCCATTCGAGATTAATATTGGTATGTGGGCATGAATTCACGTAAGCGAAATATTTGGCATTTTTGCGAATGACAAAAAAGGCTATCTCGCCAGAACGTGCTTCAAGTGAAAAACCCCTGGCGCTATTCTCTGGAATATCATCCTTGTGACAGATTGGGTACGTTATCATCATGGCACTGTATTATTCATTAAAAGATAGCTTTGTACGAGCTGTCCTGATAGACAGAATAGGGGGTTCTCAAGTAGAATCTCCCGCACCTGAATCGCTGGGAGTAGCCCCTCTGGTTGCTCCCTTTTTATTGTGTCCGGAGGAAATTTTTGAATTACACGGCGTTGCTGGCATTAGAAGATGGCAGCCTCTTTTATGGCAAATCCATTGGTATTGACGGGCAAACTGTTGGCGAAGTCGTTTTTAATACTGCAATCACCGGATATCAGGAAATTCTGACAGATCCCTCTTACTGCCAACAGATTATTACCTTAACACAACCGCATATTGGCAATGTTGGCACCAACCCTGAAGATGAAGAATCGGGCGAAATCTTTGCCAGTGGTTTGGTGATTCGTGATTTGCCGTTGCAGGCGTGTAACTGGCGTTCGCAAGAACCTTTAGATGAGTATCTCAAAAGAAACAGGGTAATAGCGATAGCGGATATCGATACGCGTCGATTGACACGACTTTTACGTGAGAAGGGGGCACAAAATGGTTGCATCGTTTCAGGAAAACTAGATGCCCAAATAGATGACAAGCAAGCCATCAAGGCAGCGCAAGGATTTCCGGGTTTGCTTGGTGCTGATTTGGCAAAAGTTGTTTCTACCCGGAAAAGCTATTCATGGACGCAGGGAACCTGGTCGCTCGAGCATGGTTTACCAGAAACAGGGCCTGCCCATAAGTTATCAAACAAGGGATCCCTGAAGGTAGTTGCCTACGATTTTGGTGTGAAACGCAATATATTGAGAATACTGGTTGAATCTGGTTGTCATCTAACCGTGGTGCCTGCACAGACATCTGCCAGTGATGTATTGGCGGAAAAACCGGATGGTGTATTCCTGTCTAATGGACCCGGCGATCCTGAACCTTGTGATTATGCGATTGCAGCGATTCGCGAACTTGTGGCGAGCAAAATACCTGTATTCGGTATTTGTCTTGGCCACCAGTTGTTGTCTTTAGCACTGGGCGCAAAAACAGTCAAAATGAAATTTGGCCATCACGGTGCCAATCATCCAGTGCAATGTCTGGAAACTCAGCGGGTGATGATCTCCAGTCAAAATCATGGTTTTACTGTGGATGAGGCCAGTTTGCCAGAGACATTGCGCCCGACGCACCGCTCCTTGTTTGATGGCTCTCTGCAGGGGATACATCACAGGGAATTACCCGCATTCGGTTTTCAGGGACATCCAGAGGCGAGTCCCGGGCCACATGATGTCCGCCCACTATTTGAACACTTTATTGAATTGATGCGAGCCAGTAAATAAGCCCCATGCCAAAACGGTCAGACATAAAAAGTATTTTAATCATTGGTGCAGGACCGATCATTATCGGCCAGGCATGTGAGTTTGATTATTCCGGAGCTCAGGCCTGTAAGGCCTTAAGGGAGGAAGGCTATCGTGTCATCTTGGTGAATTCAAATCCGGCAACGATTATGACAGATCCAGAGATGGCTGATGCGACCTATATCGAACCGGTCCACTGGCAAGTCGTAGAAAGAATTATTGAGAAAGAACGCCCGGATGCAATTTTACCGACCATGGGTGGGCAGACGGCATTGAACTGTGCGCTGGATCTGAATCGTGAAGGTGTGCTGGAAAAATATAACGTTGAACTCATTGGTGCTTCCGTAGAAGCCATTGATAAGGCTGAGGATCGCCAGCTATTCAAAGATGCCATGACCAAGATTGGTCTGTCTACGCCAAAATCGATCGTTGTCCACGATATGGAACAGGCAAAAATCGCCCAGGAAGAAATCGGTTTCCCTACCATTATTCGTCCGTCATTTACGCTCGGTGGGACGGGCGGTGGGATTGCTTATAACTGGGAAGAATTTCTGGAGATTTGTGAGTATGGGCTCGATGCATCACCGACATCGGAAATCTTGCTTGAACAGTCTGTGCTTGGCTGGAAAGAATTTGAAATGGAAGTGGTACGCGATGGTAAAGACAATTGCATCATCATATGTTCCATAGAAAATCTTGACCCCATGGGTGTACACACAGGAGATTCCATCACCATTGCGCCAGCACAAACCCTGACGGACAAGGAATATCAGATCATGCGTGATGCCTCGATTGCAGTATTGCGCGAAATTGGCGTTGAGACAGGCGGGTCAAATGTTCAGTTCGCTGTCAATCCTGACAACGGTGAATTGGTTGTCATTGAGATGAATCCACGTGTATCACGTTCGTCTGCATTGGCGTCCAAGGCGACGGGCTTTCCGATTGCCAGGATCGCCGCAAAGTTGGCAGTCGGGTACACATTAGACGAGCTGGATAATGAAATTACCGGTGGCGCAACACCGGCATCCTTTGAACCGACCATTGATTATGTCGTCACCAAGATCCCCAGGTTTACCTTTGAGAAATTTCCCAAGGCAGATGACCGTCTGACAACGCAGATGAAATCTGTCGGTGAAGTCATGGCCATTGGCAGAACATTTCAGGAGTCTTTACAGAAGGCCTTGCGTGGACTTGAAACCGATCTGGATGGTCTGAACGAGCCTGCTATCAGTGATGAGGAAGATGCGCTTGAGCGTGTGCAGAGAGAAATGCGGGTACCCAGAGGCGAACGTCTGCTATTTGTCGCCGAAGCTTTTCGTCGAGGTATGAGCATTGAGGAGATTTACCAGTGCTGCAAGATTGATGTCTGGTTTCTGGCACAGATCCAGGATCTTGTTGAGGAAGAAAAAAGGACAATTCATGAAGGTGAAAAATTATTAACGCCGGATAGACTACGTGCACTTAAACGTAAAGGTTTTTCAGACAGTCGTTTGGCAACACTGTGTGGTATGAAAGAACAGGCAGTTCGAAAACGCAGACACGATAATAATATTCGTCCTGTTTTCAAACGTGTTGATTCCTGTGCGGCAGAATTTGCAGCAACGACAGCTTATATGTATTCCACCTATGAAGAAGAATGCGAAGCTGAACCAACTGATCGGAAGAAGATCATGGTGCTGGGTGGTGGACCAAATCGCATTGGACAGGGCATTGAGTTTGATTATTGTTGTGTGCAGGCAGCCCTGGCCATGCGCGAAGCAGGTTATGAAACGATTATGGTGAACTGTAACCCGGAAACTGTTTCGACAGATTACGATATTTCTGATCGCTTGTATTTTGAGCCACTGACTCTGGAAGATGTGCTGGAGATTATTGACCTTGAGCAGCCCTACGGTGTCATTGTTCAATATGGTGGTCAGACACCATTGAAATTAGCTCGTGCATTAGAAGCCGCAGGCGCACCTATCATAGGCACATCAGCAGATTCCATCGATCTGGCTGAGGACCGCGAACGGTTCCAGAAATTGTTGATGGAGCTGGATTTAAAACAACCACCAAACCGCACCGCGAGAGAAACCGAACAGGCGGTTAAGCTGGCTGAAGAAATCGGTTATCCGCTTGTCGTCAGACCTTCTTATGTCCTGGGTGGACGGGCCATGGAGATTGTTTACAACGAAAATGATCTGCGAACTTATATGAGTACTGCGGTTTCAGTTTCTAATGAGTCCCCTGTCCTGTTGGACAGGTTCCTGAATAATGCCATTGAGGTTGATGTAGATGCGATCTGTGATGGCGAAGAAGTTTTGATTGGTGGCATCATGGAGCATATTGAACAGGCCGGTGTCCACTCAGGTGATTCAGCGTGTTCTTTACCGCCGCATAGTTTAAGCGAGAAGATTCAGGCGCAACTGGAAGAGCAGGTGCGTGCGATGGCCAAGGGACTCAATGTGATTGGTTTGATGAATACGCAATTTGCGATTCAGGGTGATGATATTTATGTATTGGAGGTGAATCCTCGTGCTTCAAGAACGGTGCCATTCGTTTCCAAGGCAACGGGCATTTCATTAGCAAGGATTGCAGTTAACTGTATGGTTGGAAAAAGTCTCGCTGAACAGAATGTCACAAAAGCCAGAAAAGCCGAATATTTTTGTGTTAAGGAATCTGTGTTCCCGTTCATCAAATTCCCGGGAGTAGATTTGTTGCTGGGACCTGAGATGAAATCAACAGGTGAAGTCATGGGTGTCGGTAGGACCTTTGGAGAAGCCTTTGCCAAAGCACAACTGGCTGCGGGCGAAGTGATCCCCAAATCAGGTCTGGTTTTTATCAGTGTGCGTGATGAAGATAAAGATGCTGCTGTCATTGCCGCTAAAGAACTGGTTGAGTTAGGCTTCACATTATGTGCCACACATGGCACTGCGAAAGTTATTATCGCATCAGGACTTGAGTGTCAGGGTGTGAATAAAGTACGAGAGGGCCAACCACATATTGTAGACATGTTGAAAAATGATCAAATTGATATGATCTTGAATACAACAGAAGATAAACAGGCCATTGCAGATTCTTATTCAATTCGTCGAACTGCTTTACAGCATAAGGTCTTCTATACTACAACAATGGCAGGCGCCATGGCGACGATTCTGGCTTTGAAGCATAGCGATATAAGCCAGGTTAATTGCTTACAGGATTTACATAAGGAACTTAGCTATGAATAAATTGCGCGGGAGAAACAGGTATGAGTAAGGCGCCAGTCACAGCAAAAGGTGCGCAGGAGTTGCGTGTGCAGTTGAAAGAATTTAAAACAGTGGATCGGCCACGGATATCTGCTGCGATAGCAGAGGCTCGTGCCCATGGTGATTTAAGTGAGAATGCTGAATACCACGCTGCCAGAGAACAGCAAAGTTTTCTTGAAGGACGTATAGGCCTGATTGAGGGTACTTTGGCCAATGCCCAGATCATTGACGTCACCACACTTAATGCAAATGGTAAGGTAGTCTTTGGTGCGACGGTAGATTTGATCAATGTGGAAAACGATGAAGAAGTCACTTACCAGATTGTTGGAGAGATTGAAGCAGATATTGAAAAATCACTTATCTCAGTAACGTCACCCATCGCCCGGGCATTAATAGGTAAAGAAGTTGATGACACAGTGGAAGTGAATGCCCCAGGTGGTGCGATTGAATACGAAATTCTTGAAATTCGTTACGAATAAAATTTCGAGTATTATCAGAAATGGCCAAAAGTTCCAGTAACAAACACTGGTTAATTCGTCAACAGAAAGATCCCTACGTCAAGCAAGCTCAACAATCTCACTATCGTTCGCGTGCTGTCTATAAACTTATTGAAATTGATGAGAAGGATCATTTATTCAAACAGGGGCAGACCATTATCGATCTAGGCGCAGCGCCCGGGAGTTGGTCTCAGTATGTCAGCAAAAAAATTGGAAAAAAAGGGCGATTGATTGCAATTGACATTCTCCCAATGGATCCTATCGCTAACACATTGTTTATAAAGGGAGATTTTACTGAGCAGCCTGTTGTTGAACAATGCCTGCAAGCGATGAATCATGGCAAGGCAGATCTTGTAATTTCAGATATGGCCCCCAACTTATCAGGTATCGGGGCAACGGATCAGGCACGCAGTCTCAATTTGGCCGAGTTGAGCCTTGACCTGGCCAAAAGCGTATTAAAGCAGGGTGGACATATGCTGGTGAAGCTTTTCGAGGGAGAAGGCACAGGCGTGTATCGCCGTGAATTAAAAGAACATTTTGGGAAAGTCATTGTCCGAAAACCGAAGGCGTCTCGTGACGATTCACGTGAATTTTATATTTTAGCGCGTACCTTTCGGTTATAGTTAACACAAGGCCAGATAGCGGTATTTACTTAAAGAGGTTTTACTTTGAACGAAACAGCAAGAACTTTATTAATGATGGTTATCATCACCCTGGTGTTGATGATGGTATTCAAGAATTTCGCAACACCTGTGGTCAGCGAAATAGCTTATTCGCATTTTCTCAGTGAAGTAAAAAATGGTGCTGTCAGGAGCGTCAAGATTGAGGGAAGCGTGATTACGGGCAGTCATATGGATGATACACGCTTCGCGACATACAGTCCTGAAACAGGCAATGATGCGCTGATCGGTACCTTGCTTGAGCACAATGTCGAGATTAAAGGTGCAGCTCCGAACAATTCATTATGGGCACATGCATTTATTACCTGGCTACCTTTTATTCTGATATTTGGCATCTGGTTCTATTTTATGCGTCAGATGCAAGGTGGTGGTCGTGGTGGCGCGTTATCGTTTGGAAAAAGTCGTGCCCGCTTGCTTGGGGAAGATCAGATCAAGATTACTTTTAACGATGTCGCTGGTGTAGAAGAAGCCAAACAAGAAGTCAGTGAGCTGGTTGAATTCTTACGTGATCCCAGCAAGTTCCAGAAGCTTGGTGGCAGGATCCCCTCGGGTGTTTTGATGGTGGGTGCTCCGGGGACGGGGAAAACCTTGTTGGCCAGGGCGATTGCGGGCGAAGCAAGCGTGCCGTTCTACACTATTTCTGGTTCCGATTTTGTTGAAATGTTTGTCGGGGTCGGTGCCTCACGTGTTCGTGACATGTTTGAGCAGGCAAAAAAAAATGCACCATGTATTATTTTTATTGATGAAATTGATGCCGTCGGTCGTCATCGTGGAGCAGGTCTGGGTGGTGGACATGATGAGAGAGAGCAAACCTTAAACCAGTTGCTTGTCGAGATGGATGGTTTCGAAGGTAATGAAGGCGTTATTGTGATTGCAGCAACGAACAGGCCAGACGTACTTGATCCTGCATTACTCAGACCTGGCCGTTTCGATCGACAGGTGGTTGTCCCATTACCGGATATTCGTGGTCGTGAGCAAATACTGAAAGTACATATACGTAAAATTGCAGCCTCTGACAATGTCAAGCCGAACATTATTGCACGTGGCACACCGGGGTTTTCCGGCGCTGATCTTGCCAATCTTGTCAACGAAGCTGCCCTGTTTGCAGCAAGAGCCGATAAAAAACTGGTTGAAATGGACGATATGGAAACAGCCAAAGACAAGATCATGATGGGTGCAGAACGACGTTCTATGGTCATGAGTGAAGAGGATAAAAGAAACACAGCGTATCATGAGGCGGGGCATGCCATCGTCGGTCGCCTGGTACCTTCACACGATCCTGTTTATAAAGTAACGATTATTCCCAGGGGCAAGGCTTTGGGCCTGACCATGTTTTTGCCTGAGAAGGACAGTTATAGCCAGGACAAGGAACAGCTTGAAAGTATAATTTCTTCCCTGTTCGGTGGTCGTATTGCCGAGGAACTTATTTTGGGTAAGGACCATGTGACAACGGGTGCGAGTAATGACATCGAGAGGGCAACGGAGATTGCCAGAAACATGGTCACCAAGTGGGGTTTATCAGAGAAGCTGGGGCCATTAACCTATAGTGAAGATGAGGGCGAGATATTCCTGGGCCATTCTATAACGAAGCATAAGGAGGTCTCGGATGTAACGGCTCATTTGATTGATGAAGAAATCCGGGTATTCATCGACAGGAACTACGCACGGGCGGAAAAGCTTCTAAAGAAAAATATGGATAAGTTGCACATGATGGCTGATGCCCTGATGAAGTACGAGACCATCGATGCTGATCAGATTGATGACATCATGGCCGGTAAACAGCCAAGAGATCCTGAGGGTTGGGATAATAATAATGGTGGATCAACTGCAAAGAAGGTAGATGACGTAAAAAAAGACGATGCTCCTAGTGGTGAACCACGGGAAAAGCCTGCATAATTTCAGTGAAATGTTAAATGTGAAGCGTAATTATTGTTAAAATACTTCACGCTTAACGTTTCACGTATCACAATATATCTTCTCAAGATCGCGGAGGCGGTTTTATTAGCACAAACACACGAAAATATTTTGGTACGGATGGTATTCGCGGCAAGGTGGGCGAAACACCCATTACCCCTGATTTCATCATGAAATTGGGCTGGGCTGCGGGGAAAGTGCTGGCAAAGAATGGTGATGGACCTGTGCTTATCGGCAAGGACACACGCATTTCGGGATACATGTTTGAGTCCGCACTTGAGGCAGGTCTGTCAGCAGCAGGTGTTGATATTTGTTTACTTGGACCAATGCCAACGCCAGGTATCGCTTATCTAACGCGCAATGCGAGGGCCCAGGCAGGCATTGTTATTAGCGCATCTCATAATTCATTTCATGATAACGGAATTAAATTCTTTTCAAGTGAGGGAACCAAGCTACCTGATCATATTGAACTGGAGATAGAAAAAGAACTTGAGAAACCAATCAAGATTGCCGATCCGGCACATTTGGGTAAGGCCAGACGTATTGAAGATGCAGCTCGTCGATATATAGAATTCTGTAAATTCAGGGTGAAGAACAATCTCGATCTTAAAGGTATTCGATTGGTCGTTGATTGTGCTCACGGCGCAACCTATCACATCGCTCCTTATGTATTCGATGAACTCGGCGCTGACGTCATTACCATCGGTAATGAACCGGATGGGTTTAATATTAATGTTGAGTGTGGTGCAACAAAGCCCGGGTTATTACAGAAAAAAGTACTTGAGTGTGAGGCTGATGTCGGCATAGCACTAGATGGTGATGGTGACCGTTTGATTATGGTGGATCATAAGGGTG
The DNA here is from genome assembly GCA_022574295.1 of Pseudomonadota bacterium. Classification (GTDB taxonomy): domain Bacteria; phylum Pseudomonadota; class Gammaproteobacteria; order Eutrophobiales; family Eutrophobiaceae; genus SMWN01. The sequence continues at coordinate 7,046 of JACZSJ010000020.1, read as the reverse complement.
AAGTGGTCGATGGTGATGAAATTCTTTTTGTGATCGCTCAAGGTAGACAGAAGATGCTAAGGGATGGGATTGTCGGTACGTCCATGAGCAATCTTGGTCTTGAAATAGCAATCAAAAAACTGGGGTTGAATTTTCACCGTGCACAGGTCGGAGATCGCTATGTGTTGGAGATGTTGAATAAGAATAATTGGAAATTAGGTGGAGAATCCTCAGGTCATATTATCAATCTGGATTTGACGACAACGGGAGATGGGATTATCTCGGCATTACAAGTACTGGATTCGATGGTTGATTCAGGAGAAACACTATCCACACTTAAATCTGGTATGGATAAATATCCTCAGACAATGATTAATGTGAAGATTGACAAGAATGTTGATCTATCAAAGATGACAAATGTACAAAATGCTATAAGGATCGCTGAATCCGAATTGGGAGATAAAGGGCGAATCTTGTTAAGACCTTCAGGCACCGAACCTCTGGTTCGGGTCATGGTTGAGGGAGAAGTAGAAACACAGGTCACCGCAATTGCCGAAAGTCTGGCTAATGAAGTCAGATATGGTATTGGCGAGCAAATTTAGTTTTAGCTTACTGATCTGACTCGACTGTACTACAAACTTGATTACCGCCTTCGTGCTTACTTTTATAAAGTGCCCTGTCTGCCTTGATAAGTGCACCATCGGCATTATCGGTATCCACAGGATAACTGCTAACACCAATACTCACAGTTGCCTTGACTAGTTTCCCTTGCATATCAAAAGAAGTATTTTCGACCGCTTTTCTGATCCTTTCCCCGGCATCTTCGGCCTGCTGCTTGTTTGTTTCAGGCAAGAGAGCAACAAACTCGTCCCCACCATATCTAGCCAGAGAATCTGATTCACGCAGGCAATTTTTTATTGTTTCTGCTAAAGTTGTAATCAATTTATCACCTGCCTCATGACCGTGTTCATCATTAATCATCTTTAATCCATCGGCATCAATCATCAGAATAGAATAGGTATGATTATATCGAACTGATTTATTATGTTCACTTGTGATGACGTTGCTGAAGGACCTGCGATTCATCAAACCAGTCATTTCATCTGTTTCCGATAGGTGTTTAAACATCTTCTTCGCGAATTGTAAATCTGCAGAAAGCATGGTGGTCAGATAAGCGATGATCAGATAGGGGGAAAATACTGTCATCATATGACTAAAATGTTCAAACGTGAGCGCCCCCCTGGGCAAAGTTGGTAAGCCCATGAAAATATATAAGGCAGTAATTAAACCAAGTACCAATAATGTTGTTAATTTTCCCAGCGTCATTCCACTGGTAATAATAACCAGCAGGTAGAGATTTAAGAGTGGGCTATCTATTTTGCCTGTATACCAGAGTACACTTGTGATGTAGGCAATCATTACCCATACTTCTATGGCCAGCTTCCAACGCGTCTCTTTTCGATAGAAATTCAGGTAGCGGAATGCGAGCACGAATGCCGCAAACCCAAGGGAATATTTCAAGATGATCCATTGGTTCTCAATGGAAGCCCCAGCAGCGACTGTATAAAGTAAAATGAGAACCAGTAATAACCATTCCAGCTCTGCAAAACTGCGTGAAAATCCTCTCAGCTCAACTTGATCGATATCCATTTGCCCAACAAGTGTAAATTTGTCGAAGATTTTCGCGTTTAGTTTGAAAAGATTTTTCATTATTTCACCTGGATCTCCGGAATTGATACTACCAGTTCATGAAAGTGTGTTTTCGTATTTGTTTCTACTAAAACCGACGGAAAGTTTGCTTTCGTTCGCGAGGTTCGGTCGCTAAATGAATGAGCTAAATGTTACGCAATAGTTCGTTGATGCTTACCTTGCCCCGCGTTTTCTCATCCACCTGCTTGACGATGACTGCACAATAGAGACTATAACTGCCATCTTTGGATGGCAGGTTGCCGGAGACAACCACAGAACCAGGTGGGATATAACCGTAGCTTATTTCGCCCGTTTCACGATTGAATATGCGAGTACTTTGGCCAATATAAACACCCATAGAGATCACTGCGCCATCACCCACGATAACTCCCTCTACCACTTCAGAACGTGCACCGATAAAGCAGTTATCGCCGATGATGGTTGGGTTGGCCTGTAACGGTTCAAGTACGCCACCAATGCCCACACCGCCTGACAGATGTACGTTCTTGCCAATTTGCGCACAAGAGCCAACAGTGGCCCACGTATCTATCATGGTTCCAGAGTCAACATAAGCACCAATGTTGACATAACATGGCATCATGACCACGCCAGGTGCGATATAACTGCCACGGCGCGCATTTGCTGAGGGGACAATGCGTGCGCCAATCTTTTCAAAATCTTGCTTGTTCATGCCACTAAACTTTGATGGGACTTTATCGTAGTAATTGGTGAATCCACCTTCGATTACCTTGTTTTCTTCAAGCAGGAAAGAAAGCAGCACAGCTTTTTTCAGCCATTGATTAACTACCCATTCCCCCTCCTTTTTTTCAGCAACCCGCATGGTGCCACTATCCAGTTCTGTAATCACCTCTTCAATGCTATCTTTCAATTCCTGACTGGCGGATGCCGGTGTGATGTTCGAGCGATTTTCAAAATGTTCGTTAACTATTTTCTCGAGGTTACTCATGTTTTAATTTTCCTAATTTCTTAATTAGCAGATGGTAGTTAGTAGTTAGTAGTTAGTAGGTAGTAGGTAGTAGGTAGGAAATGTATCCTATTTACCACCTACCACCTACCACCTACCACCTACCACCTTAATGTATTTATATATTCACACATTCTTTCGGCTGCCTCGACACACTGATCTATCTCAGCGACAAGCGCAACACGAATCCGATTCTCACCGGGATTACCGATGGGTATGCTACGTGACAGAAAACTCCCAGGCAACACTGTGATGTTTTGCCGGGAATATAATCCTGTCGCAAACTCAGCATCGGGCACAGGTGTCTCCGGCCAGAGATAAAAGCTGGCATCCGGCTTTGTGACATTCATGACTGGTTTGAGTATATCCAGTACTGCATCAAATTTTTGACGGTACAGGGTTCTGTTTCCACGGACGTGGCCTTCATCTTGCCAGGCAACAATGCTCGCCATTTGCGTGTAGAGTGGCATGGCGCAACCATGGTAAGTACGGTAACGGAGAAAAGCCTGTATGAGTTCAGCATCACCTGCTATAAAACCAGATCGCATTCCGGGGACATTTGATCGCTTTGAAAGGCTATGAAAAACAATACAACGCTGGTAATCATTTCGTCCCAGATTTGCAGCGGCCTGAAGTAGACCCACGGGAGGCGCATCTTCATCAAGATATATTTCTGAATAACATTCATCTGCAGCAATAATAAAATCATGCTTGTCTGCGAGCTCAAGTAATTTTTTGATGGATTCTTGACCAATGACTGCTCCGGTTGGATTGCCTGGTGAACATAGATAGATAAGCTGACATCGTTGCCAGATATCTTCAGGCACGACATCAAAGTCTGGAAGAAATCTATTTGCTTCAACACAATTGATATAATATGGCTCAGCATTGGCCAATAATGCCGCACCTTCGTATATCTGGTAGAACGGATTGGGTAATATAACAACAGGCCTGTTTTTCTTGTTTGAATGGTTGCTATTTGAATCGATGATACATTGTGCAAAGGCAAAAAGTGCTTCTCGGGTCCCATTCACTGGCAAGATGTTCCTGTCGGCGCTAATGCTGCCATCAGGTAGCTGGAATCTTTTGCTTAACCATTCTGCTATGGCTTGTCGTAGTGCATCGATACCTCGTGTTGTTGGGTAAGATGCCACCATGGGCAATTGCTTTTGTAATTCATTCAGGATGAACTCGGGGATGGTGTGTTTGGGTTCGCCTATCGATAAATCGATATGTTCTGCATTTGTGACGACAGATGTTTCCTGCTTGAGTTGTGCAAGCCTTTCAAAAGGGTAGGGGTGTAATTTCTCAAGACCAGAATTCATAGCTGGGGATTCATTCGTTATTGTTTCAGGAAGTTATTGTTTTAAGTTTTAAAATCTAGGAGCGCACGCTACAAGGGTACTTCCTGCGGGGCGTGCAGTATAGGTTAATCTAAACAACCATATGATTACTAAAAATAAATCATCGCTGCTGCCAATCATCAGTTGCCTGATTGCCGCTACCCTGTGGGGTGTTTTCTGGTATCCACTCAGGGTGCTGGAGGGTATGGGAGTTCCAGGTTTGTGGGCAACCCTGATTATCTATTTGTCCGCATTTATACCTATGTGGCCTTTGTTCTGGAAACAAAGAAATGGCCTGCGATCGCAACGGTGGCTATTTGTGTTAATTGGTATTTTTGCAGGCTGGACCAATCTGGCTTTTATTCTGGCAATATTGGAAGGGCATGTGGTCAGAGTGTTGTTGTTGTTTTATTTAGCACCCATCTGGACCTTGGTATTAGGCTTCATATTTTTACAGGAACGTCTTTCAAACATGGCCTGGTGTTCGCTATTTCTTTCATTCATCGGTGCCTTTGTTATTTTGTGGCCATCAGATAGTGGTTCTTTCCTTCCGTTCAGCCGAGTTGATTTACTTGCCGTCTCAGCCGGATTTGCCTTTGCTGTGCATAATGTACTGGTACGAAAGATCGGAGATATCCCTATCATTTTGAAAATGGGATCAGCATGGATAGGTGTGATTGCGCTAACGATGCTTTGCCTTGCTACGTTACCGGTCCCTTTGCCTGAGTTTAGTGGATCCTCTCTTGCGCTTGCTATTTTTATTGGCTGTATTGGGATGAGTTTGATGACGTATACAGCACAGTATGGTGTTACACATCTACCCGTTCACCGCTCGGCGTCGATAATGTTGTTCGAGGTATTTGTTGGGGCAGTTTCTGCAGCCTTATTGACTGAAGAGGTGCTGACTGCAAGGGAATTGATGGGGGGTCTGCTGATTATGTTTGCCGCGTGGCTAACCACTAGAGACTTGATGAAGAATCGCTCAACTTGATGTATCCTTTGCCGCCCTTCGCGATGCACTCTTACAAGTGTATGAAAAGGACATTTCTTAACAACAGGTATCTGATGTGAGTAAAAGCGTATTAATACTTCCGGGGGACGGAATTGGCCCTGAGATTGTGACTGAAGCAGAAAAAGTGCTGAGTGCCCTTGTGGAGAAACATGGGCTTGAAATTTCCACTGAGCAGGGTTTGATTGGTGGCAGGGCGATTGATGAAACAGGCTCGCCACTGCCTGAGGAAACGCTTGCCCTGGGAAAACAATCCGATGCGGTTTTATTAGGGGCTGTGGGTGGGCCCAAATGGGACAATATTGAACGCTCATTAAGGCCTGAAAGAGGTCTGTTGGCAATTCGTGCTGGTCTTGATCTGTACGCTAACCTTAGACCTGCCATTTTGTACAAGGAACTCGCTGGAGCCTCTTCCTTAAAACCGGAGGTGATTGACGGACTGAACATATTGATCGTGCGTGAATTAACCGGCGGCATCTATTTTGGAGAACCACGTGGTATCAGAACCCTGGAAGATGGACAGCGTGAAGGTTTTAATACCCTGGTCTATAAGGAAAGCGAGATTGAAAGAATTGCGCGCATTGCATTTGATGTGGCAATGAAAAGAAACAAAAAAGTATGCTCGGTGGACAAAGCAAATGTGCTGGAGGCGACCGAACTCTGGCGTGAAGTCGTGACTCATGTGTCAGATGACTACCCAGAGGTCAGTCTGGAACACATGTATGTGGACAATGCGGCCATGCAGTTGGTGAGGGATCCCAGGCAGTTTGATGTGATTGTTACGACCAATATGTTTGGTGACATATTGTCTGACCTGGCCTCCATGTTGACAGGTTCAATCGGTATGTTGCCTTCAGCCTCATTGAATGCTGGAGGAAAAGGAATGTATGAGCCAATCCATGGATCTGCACCTGATATCGCAGGAAAGAATATTGCCAATCCATTGGCAACCATCATTTCAGTTGCGATGATGTTGAGGTATTCCCTTGCTGAGCCTGCACAGGCAGATCGAATAGAACGGGCTGTACAGCAAGTGCTGGCAAATGGGCTGAGAACGGCTGATATAGTTTCGGATGGCATGACGAAGGTATCTACCAGCGAAATGGGCGATGCTGTTGTCACGTCGCTTTAGTAAGAAGATTTTAGTCAGGAAAAGGTGCAATGAGTAGAAAATTTAATGTTGCTGTCGTCGGTGCTACCGGCGCAGTCGGCGAAACCATGTTGTCAATTCTGCAAGAGCGACATTTCCCCGTGGAAAATATTGTTGCGCTTGCCAGCAATCGATCCGCCGGTTCAAGAATTCGTTTTAACGGTAAAACTATCGTAGTTGAAGATTTGGAAGGATTTGATTTCAAAGGTGTTGATATTGGTCTTTTTACTCCAGGTGCTTCCGTATCAAAAATACACGCCCCACGGGCTGTCGAAGCAGGCTGTGTGGTGATTGATAACACTTCGCAGTTTCGTTACGACGACGATATTCCCCTGGTGATACCTGAGGTCAATCCTGATGCAATCGCTGATTACAAAAATAGAGGGATTATTGCCAATCCTAATTGTTCAACGATCCAGATGTTAGTCGCACTCAAGCCTATTCACGATGCTGTAACTATTGAGCGAATCAATGTCTGTACCTATCAGGCAGTGTCTGGAACAGGGAAAAAAGCAATAGAAGAATTGGCAAAACAAACTGCAGAATTATTGAGTGGTCGATCGGCTGTGTGTGAAGTTTATCCCAAGCAGATTGCCTTTAATGTCTTGCCTCATATCGATGATTTCCAGGAAAATGGTTATACCAGGGAAGAAATGAAAATGGTCTGGGAAACCAGAAAAATATTCGAAGATGACAATATTCAGGTCAATCCGACTGCGGCCAGGGTTCCCGTGTTTTTTGGGCATTCTGAAGCCATCCATATCGAGACCAAAGACAAAATATCTGCGGAGGAAGTCAAAAACTTGCTCAGGAACCAGCCTGGAATTACCTTAATAGATAAGCCTGAGGACAACGGTTACCCAACGGCTGTAAGGCATGCTGCGGGTAAAG
>JACZSJ010000170.1 GCA_022574295.1 Pseudomonadota bacterium | reverse complement strand
AGATGGAAAAGGGGCGGAATTTGTAGCATCACCAAACTTCAACCGACCTTTAATAAACCTAATATCTTTTGATTTCATTACAAAATCATGCCACCAACGAGTATCAGTGCGCGAAGGTAGTAAGCATACAACTATTGCTCCATCCCTAGCCGCATTATATGCTTTTTCAATCCATAACCCAATTTTCCTGCCATAGGGCGGATTCATCCAACATACACCCAACCAAACTTTATCGAGACTGTCAGATTCAATGAAGTTTGTGCATTTTGTATTGACAGATGTTGCACATACATCGAGAGTGAAATGAAATTCGGAATCTAATTCCTCAAACAACCATTGAGGTGTTTCCCATTCATCTGACAGTGAAAGTTCAGTCCTCAAATTCGGATTACCTCCTTTGTGCTTTTATGCCCTCTCTGACGAAGCTGTGTGCCACATTCACATCTAAAATCATCAGTGTATTTCCATTTTGAACATCTGGAACAGTATTTCTTGTATTCGTATGGAGGTCTGTAACCGAACTCTGTCTTTGGTCTGGTAATCTTGTAATTTTTCCTGTTCTTGTTTAGTTCTTCCTTGTGTTCCTGATAGTATTTTTTGTTTGATATTGTATAACATTCCTTGTATTTTTCTGGATGCCTTACTCTCCATAACTTGCTGTGACAGTTTTGGATTTGTGATTCGAGACTCAATTGTTCTCCCCCAGAATTGTAAGCAGTTGGTGTCCGGCTTCGGTTGTACGGTAAACTGGTGTGAATCTTGCGTTGTAATGCTTGTTTCTTCTTACCTGAGTCTTTACGATTAGATTATGCTTCTTGCAATAATCAAGGTATGAAAGGAATGATTTCTTTAGTTTGATTTCTGATTTCATAAACAGATCAGTATATCTTGAATCAAGTCTCGCAATCCTACAGAGTCTGACAACACCTTTGATGTTGTGACCTGTATCCAAGAAACTATCCCTTCTCATTTCATCTCCGCCACTGGTGAGTGAGTGTCACAATTTGTGCAGAATGACTTTGAATAGTGGCAGATCTGGCAGTCGTATTCGTCACACTCTATCAGTTTCTTCTTGCACTCGTGACAGATTGCTACAAGATCACGTTCCTTAATCTCGTCTGGTTTATTGCAGTCGGGATGTATTACGCCCACTCCCTTCTTCCATAGGATGTCAAAGCCTGTGTTTGTTGGCTGTTCGCATGTGATGCACTTGCTATCCCACTTTGCCTTTAACGGAATCCAGTCAGTCAATTTCAAACTCCCCTACGACTTTCTCTTTCCTTGCTACCTCTGGATCGTTTGTTACTCCGTTGAGCAGGACGTAGACCTTCATTTTGTAAACCTCCTGATAATCTCATCAACGTAGCCTTCGGCAGTTCCATGTGCTGCCATCTGGTGTGCTCTCTCTCTTACGGCTTTGATGATTTCCTCACTAGTCGTTCCCTTATTGTCTAGGAACTTTACCAAGTTTGATAATTCTGTAAGTCTGTGTGATCTTGCTTCCGTAGGGTTCATTTTAGATTCTCCTCTTTTTGCGATTGACCCGTCTTGTGCCATCCTTCCAGAGTATCATCCGGTTTTCCATAGAACCAGTATTTACACATCCAGTAATCAAAGCTGTTTTCAGCTTTTTTCAAATCCATCGGATTGCTATATAGCAACTACCCTGCTGAAACCAAGGGCGCGTCTACTTCTGTATCATGGTCAGAAGCAAAGTGAATGCTTATGAAAGGAATAGACGCGACTGAGAATTTCTCACCCTCTAAAATGTTAGGTGAGTAAAAGCGAGTAGCCCAGCGTAAATACCAGCGTTCCGGATAACCTAGGGTATAAGATAACCCCGACAGAATGGTAGTTGTCATGGAGGTCCATCCATGTTCACCCATTATTCTATCTGCATCAAGCAACAATAACTGGCCTTGTTTATACAGGGTCACCAAAGCCTCGAATAAAGCCTTTGTCGATGAATCTTGCTTTGATATTTTCGCCATAATAATCACCCCCCGGTATATCGATATGTGATGCTAATGTTTGGAATTGCTGTACATAAATATCTGTTCGTCGCTTTTCTAAAACGATATGAAATTGGGATTATCGAGATACTCAACGGCCACCGGTACTGACGTGAGCTAATCTTATAAAAACGGAACTCCATTTTCCGGAAAAATGAGCCAACCGGTTGGATCCCATGAAACATCTCAAGGCCTTTTTTCTTCAACAGACTTAG
>JACZSJ010000169.1 GCA_022574295.1 Pseudomonadota bacterium | reverse complement strand
ATGAGCGCAGATAACCATTGGGGCCAGGAAGTCAAAACCTTCCAAAAACAGGCCGGATATATGAGAGCAATGATTTCCTCTCACATCAATGATCAAATGTCTTGCAAACGGAGTGGGTCCATATATGTAGGAAGGTACGATTACATGGATGTAATCGGTAGAGCGAAGCAGGATGCTAGAGCCGAGAGCGAAGCAGTTGCCGAGACGCACAAATGTCGCAAGCGCATGGAGCGCAAGAGTGACCTTACCCCTTTTCTAACAACTATACCGGCGAGCAGTAGCGAGTCCTTGCTCAGCGTTGCGGAGCAACGTTTTGTTACGAATCATTAAGATATCTGAATATACTGGCACCACTGGCACCTTGGGTCTCACCATGATTCGTTCGTTTATCATAGTCTTTTTGTAAACGCCTTAGCTTGTTAATTGATTCAAGCACAATATTATTGGCATTTTTCTCTAGCAAATCACATGTAGAAAATGAAGGCATCTTCCTAATCGTTCTTTCTATCTCCTCTGCCGCGTCGATTGCTAATTTATGATGTCCTTTCTCATGTGTAAGTAAATTCGGGTACCAATTATCCCAAAAATCATCAATGCCACTTCCACCTTCTATTAGCTTAGGTAGAGTATATGTAGTAGTTACTTTAGTATTTACCGAAGTTATCCAGCAGATCTGACTATTATGTTTCCATTTTAGATTCCATTTCACATCAGAGTTGGAACTCCCATACATTGTCTTACCACCTTCATGTATTGGTGAATTTTCTTTTAATGAAGTAAGGATATCTGCACGAGTATTTGGGTTAACATAGTAGTATTCATATTCTTCAGAAACTAAAGGCTCTGAAAATGCTACTGAAGAAATTACTACCGAAATAAGAAATGATATAACTTTCACTTTGGCCTTAACCTTAAAAACACTCGTATTAACTATAAGGCATGCGATTTTATCATACTGAGCCTATATTTAAGGTGTCCACTTTACTATTTTCAATATCACCAGCGAAAGCAATGGAATGGGAATTGCAGATGATGTCTCTGAATCTCTATTATCTACCACGACAAGCAGAATACCTGACGTGCATGGAAGCACTAATGTCACAACCGCATGGAGCGCAAGAGCGACCTGACCTCTTTTACTAAGATATTGTTTTCGCCAGATCCTTTCTTGATGCACCTAAAGCTAGTAATGATTAAATCAATAGATCCACGGATACGGAAGGATCACCCGCTTCCATCTTGGCAATTTTGTTATTGAATAATTATAACTATAAGTTATAATTATTCAATGTATACAGTGACGTATCGTAAGGAAGCGATTAAGTATCTCAGGAAGATGGCTAAGAAGGATGCCAACCGGTTTCTTGCGGCCTTTGAAAAGATTGCCAAAAGAAAGACTAAAGGACTCAATATCAAGCAATTCAAACAGTTGAAAAATGGATATCGACTGAGAATTGGCGATTACCATGCATTATACAGTATTCATGAAAATGAGTTAATTGTTGAAGTTGTAAAAATCGGCGCTCGTGGAGATATCTACAAATGAATCATCAAATCATTAAAAAATCAGGCAAACCGGAATATGCCGTACTGCCCTATGAGGAGTATGAAAAACTCGTGCAGCTTGCAGAAGATGCGGAAGATATCAGCGCATTGATGAAGGCCGCAAAACGTGATGAAGAACGCCTGCCGCACGCATTCGTAAAAGAATTAATTAACATCGATCAACCCTTGTCCGTCTGGAGAAAGTACCGCGGACTCAGCCAACAAAAACTGGCTGAAAAATCTGGCGTGACCCAAGCCTATATTGCACAAATTGAAACCGGCAAAAAAGGCGGCGGCGTAAAAACCCTGAAAAAACTTGCTGTTGCCTTATCCATCGGCCTGGATGATCTTGTAACTGACTAGTTTGTAATTTCCATATCCGCATGAACTCGTGACACCTGACAAATTACCCTACACAGACATCTACAACGAAAACCACAACTGAAAATAAATGACGTACTACGAACTACAGGGATGTAGGAAGTACGATTACATGGGAGTGATCGGTAGGAGCAAAGCAGGAGCGATTAGCGAGCGACCCATTCTTGATCTTTCCCTACAGAGGTCTATATTCAACAGACGATAAACAAACAAGGGTACTCCCATGAGCGATACAAGTGATAATGAATTAATCGAGCAAACGATTCAGCATTACATAGATGGCGCAATTTCTGGGAAAGGCGATGATATGAA
>JACZSJ010000168.1 GCA_022574295.1 Pseudomonadota bacterium | reverse complement strand
GAGGAAAACATTTTACTCCCATTATCAACTCGCCCGAGGTAGCCATACTTGGACTGGGAAGGGGATATGCAGCACCGCTCTTTAAAGAAAATAAATTTGAAAAACAAATGGTGATGCCTACAGCACTCTCGTATGATCATCGATTGATAGATGGGGCTCAAGCAGCCCGTTTCATGCTTGCTTTGGGAGACGCCTTAAATCAATTTACGGATAAGGACGTGTCTTTTTAGGGTTGGCTTATGGATAAAATAAAAACAGATCTTGTTGTGCTCGGCGCCGGTCCCGGAGGTTATGCGGCTGCGTTTTATGCGGCCGATCTTGGGAAGAAAGTTATTCTTGTCGAAAAAGAGAGCCGCTTGGGCGGTGTATGTCTGAATCAAGGGTGTATTCCTTCCAAAGCGTTATTGCACGCAACACATCAGATACGTGCCGCGGAAGAATCCAGTGCGCGCGGTATCGAATTTTCGGCTCCTAAAATTCATCTTGATAAAATGAGGGCATGGAAAGAAGGTATTTTAGAGAAGTTAGGGCAGGGGATTTTAGTATTGAGCAAACGCAGAAATGTGGAAATTCTGTCGGGGAAAGGTTATTTTGAAGATTCCAAAACTCTTCGCGTTGAAACGGTGGAGGGACAGAAGTTTATCGAGTTTGAGCATGCCATTATTGCTGTAGGATCCAAGCCAACACTACCTGCTGCTTTTGATCTCGGGAACCCGAAGATCATGACATCCACAGAGGCTCTGGATATTGAAGACATACCCCGGGAATTGCTCATTGTCGGAGCGGGGTATATCGGTATGGAATTGGGGACAGTCTATGCAGCTCTGGGAAGCAAGATCACGCTTGTGGAAGCATTGGACACAATACTTTCAGGGGTAGACGCGGATTTAGTAAAGCCGGTTCAAAGTTATGCTGAAAAGAATTTTAAAGAGATTCGACTGAAAGCAAAAGTCAAAAAGATGTCTACAAGCGGGAAGAAAATAAGGGTCATTATGGAATATGACGGTAAAAATCAATCGGAAGAATATGATCGTGTTCTTGTATCCGTCGGACGTATTCCTAATTGCCAAGACCTTGGTTTGGAAAACACGAAGGTCAAATGTGATGAAAGAGGATTTGTTGAAATTAATCCGCATCAACAAACTGCCGATTCTTCCCTATATGCAATCGGCGACGTCACAGGGGGGGTTATGTTGGCCCATAAGGCCGCCAAAGAAGCTCGTATTGCGGTTGAGGTCATCACAGGAGCAACGAGCATTTTTAATAATATTATTATTGACGTACCCTAGGTTTATTTAACTGTTTCCTGTTTTTGTTAGGACGTTTAGCTTTTAATAATTCATTACCTTCCACTAATTGATATGCCCAATCAAAAGTAATTCTTTCATTAGTAATTGAGTTTATCCTAACTTTAGCAAAGTGATTATCCCAAGTCCAAATAACATAAGTATGTCCTATTTTTGCAATGGCATCTTTGGTTGAAGACCAACCGTTCAATGGAGCCTTTGCAATATCATAAATATCTATTGTTTGCCCCATATCTTGTATGTCAGTATCGTCCCAGACATCAAGATAAAAATCTCCGTTATAATTTTCAAAAAAGAAATCAGTTGTACTGTCATCATACGCAATAACAGAATATGTGCTAAAAGAATATCCACTATTATCCGGGAAATTTCTGTAATCAAAGATTGATTGATTAAAACCTTCAGGGCGAGGGGTTGTGTAGATTACATCATAACTTAAATCACTTTCGTTCCCGTTAAAATCAAATGTTGTTATAGCATAATAATAAGTGTTACCGTTTGAGACATCTAAATCGACAAAATAGTTATCATTGGATGAACCTATTAGAGCATATCTTCCGTCATAAGAATAACTACTGTAAACATTATAACCGGCTAAATCATCCTCACGGTTTTGTAGCCATGATAAATCGACTCTATTATCTCCATTTATTACTACTATTCCGGTTGGTGGTGCAGGTGGTTCTGTATCAAAAAAAATGAAAGGATCATTAACATTACAAGAGGTTATAAAAAAAGTTATTAAAATTAAAAGTATAATATTTATTGTAAGTTTCATTTTGAGTGCCTCGTATGGTTTTAAGAGGATATATCCAAAATGAATGCCAAAGATATTCTTATGTATATTTTAATTTTAGGCTGTTTTTAGTCTTGTACTGTATATTATAGTGGACAGAATGATGTAGTTTATTTTAAAATAAAAGATATTAGATATTGAAGAAATTATTATAAAAAAACATTTTT
>JACZSJ010000087.1 GCA_022574295.1 Pseudomonadota bacterium | reverse complement strand
TCTCTTTTTCTAGCGGCATTTACACCACGTACATAAGGAACACCGAAATACCTGGTTTCCAGTTCATATTGCCTGGCCCCGACATAATCATAGTGAATGACATAACTTTCGCCCGAACTAAAATTTCTGGTTGTGCCATCAGCTGGATTAGTTGGTAAATAAAGCAATGCTGTCAACGTTGTGCTTGAAGGGATACTGGTAATTATGCCGAAACCACCATCAGTAGTGTTCTCGACAATTTCCCCTCCTTCAATATTGCTGAAATCAGCTAGAGTATCTTCCAATGTAGTACCGCTACTTCCAGCCGTTGCAGTACCCGCAAGACTGCCTGTCGCAGTAAGGATACGATAGTATTCGTTAGCATCCATATCAGGAATAGTTGCCGTTGTCTGCACCGTATATATGGTGTCATTAGCCGTGACGCTGTTCACAACAAGCTTCTGTGGATTGCGTACTTCCCAAGTATCACACGGCGGCGAAGTGATACAGTCAGGCGGGATTTTGTCAAATGTGAGGACTGCATCAGCAGGAGATGGTATCAACCTGAGCGTATTACTTTCGCCAGCATTCGGGCCTGCGACGATCTCGGCAATTACCGCAATTTCATTTAGATTATTATTCTTGGTAATGATAAAATTATACAGGGCAGACGGATCGAATGGGCTGAAATCAGTAGCCGTGTCAACCAAAAGTAACTCTCCACTACCTGCAGTAGCAGTACCTGATGCAGCAACACCAAGGGTATCATCATAATTCTGAATGACGTCGCCAGGTTTAATGCCATAAGTATTGAAATTTTTGCCTGAATCGATCAGAAATACACTATCTGATCCTGATGTTGTTGCTCCTTGCAGGAAGTTACTCTTGTTAATACCCGTGCACTCAATAATTTCTTCGGTTGCCCAGATGCATTGTCCATCATCAATATCGATACCTACTGTTCCCAATGCACCTTCAATATGACTCTCCAGGGTAGCCGTATAAGAGGCATCAGCTGATGTGGCATTTATTGTAATTGCCCTCTGCGCACCATTTGCCTGTGTAATATCCCAATCCAGAGAAAAGTCAGTCCTGAAATACTCTCCCACTTCATGAAAAGAAAGTAGTCCCTCACGCGTCGCATTATCAGTGTTATACCGAGGAATTGAATAATAGTCACCATTCGCAAACACATTATTTGTACCAAAATCTAATCCATCAACGGTGAGTGTATTTGCAGCAACAGCCGTAACTCGTCCAACTGATCCATCTGAATGATTCATAACAAGGTCGCCTGCCAAAACATTCACTACGTTAAAATTTTTACTAGTGTCTTCTAACACCTGTCCACCACTACCACCAGTTGCTTGTCCTACATTATTGCGTATCTGGTAAAAATCACCTGAATTAAAGACATCATTGGCTCCATTACTGAACCTAAGTGATTTTAAAATAATTGTATTATCTGAAACAGATTCCACCATGCCACTAGAAATATTTATTAAATCAGAAATATTTTCTACAATATCACCAGCTGCAACACCAAGGTCTTCAAAATTTTTACCCGTATCTTCCAGATTTAAATTACTACTGCCTGCAGAGGCCATACCAGAAAATTTTGAATAAATGTTGGAGGTAGTTGTAAGTATTGTATAAACATCACCTTCATCGAAATCATTGTCTGTGCCATATGCAAGAGAACTTACTGTAATCCTGGTTGAATCATTGATAGCACTTATATAGCCCACAGAACCATCTGTTATGTTGTAAATAACATCATTTACAGCAACACCCCATTCATTAAAGTCCTGATTATTATCATCAAGTACCAATCCCGTGCTACTGGAGCCTGCACTCCCTCGCAAACGCCGCATATCTGTTTTCGGATCGGCGAATGGAGTCAACCATGGATATGCCCCCCCGTAATCAGGATCATTGAAATAATCCGTCAACATCTTCCTGACCTCACCTAATACCCTTTTCTCAACGGCTTCCATTAATTCCTGCCGTGTGATAACGACGAGCCTGTCATTAAAATCAACATTAGCGTTGGTAACAAAATCTGTATCTAAATCCCCACTTCCATCCTTATTACTATTCCCATCCTCCAGATAATTTGCGATTTCAAGAAGAATATCAGTTTCATCTGGATCCCGGTTCTGAGTACCTACAGGTGCACCGGGGGCAAAAATAACAGCCACAATATCGCCCGTACCATTCACAGAAAGTTCAGCACTGGAAGGTGATTCACTGTTCAGCGGAATTGTTTTGTATCTACCAAAGCGAAAATTTTCAGATAACGCATACCAAAGCCTCTGACCACTGGCGTCCCTCAGTTCTTCCAGCCTGAGGGTCTGGTTTGGTAATCTACCTATTGTAGTGTTCCCACCAGCCGAACAATTGGAAGCGGCACTGCCATCATTATTCAGATCCGGGCACGGCAAATAGCCTGGTCCGTCAATCACCCCACTGTCATCATGGTCTGGGAATGTTATTGCGTAACCAATCAGGGCAATCTTGGCAGCACTCAAGGCAAGCCCTGTTTCTTCTGATTGTCGTGTTAATGCCAGGTTGGTATTTAATTTTGTAACGAGAAAATAGGATGAACCAATGATAAGAACAAGCATTAATGCCAGCAAGGCAGCGCCTGTTTGTTTTTTGAAAGGGACGGAGTGGAGAAGCACTTACTTAAGCCCGTCATTCCCGCGAAAGCGGGAATCCATACTCAAATATTACACTGTACATAACTAGGGAACCTCTGATTAAGTCCAGGCTGTCATTTCGAGCGCAGCGAAAAATCTTGTAGCCAACTGATTTTACTTAATATTTTCAACTTAAGATTTCTCCCGTTGGTCGAAATGACAACTTGATCAGAGGTTCCCTAAGTATCTTGGGTATAAATCATGTAAACTGCCCTGCTTTTTATTAAAGAAAGTTGTCAGAAAAAAGTTAACAGAAAAGCTAACGAGGTTTCCTGTTTATTTATTTTTGTCAGGTTTCGTCAGGAGGTAAGCATGCGGGTTGAAGAAATCAAGGACAAGATAGAGCAAGGGATTTCTGGATGTGAGGTATTTGTTGACGGAGATGGTCGTCATTTTCAGGTCATCGTCGTGAGCGATGCGTTCTCCGGCAAAAATATGGTGCAGCAGCATCAGCTGGTTTATCAGACTCTGGGCGATAAGGTTGGAGGAGATGAGTTACACGCCTTATCAATAAGCACCTATACAAATGAAGAATGGCAACGACAGAAAAAAATTCAGGGGATTAAATAGGCCGAATCGATCCAAAAACTATGGATAAGTTAATCATAAAAGGTGGAAGACCACTAGAAGGGGAAATAAACATTTCGGGAGCAAAGAATGCGGCCTTACCTATTTTGGCTGCTACGCTGCTGGCAGATGCTCCTGTTAATATCAGTAACGTGCCGCATTTGCATGACATCACAACGACAATAGGTTTATTGGCTCGTATGGGTTCAAAATTAACCATTGACGAGCGAATGAACCTGGAAGTCGATAGTACCGACATCAAGGATTTTTCCGCACCCTATGAATTGGTGAAGACCATGCGTTCCTCAATAATAGTGTTGGGGCCACTGTTGGCGAAATACGGTAAAGCCGATGTCTCCTTACCTGGGGGGTGTGCCATTGGTTCCAGGCCTGTGAATATACACTTACAGGGTTTGCGATCAATGGGTGCAGATATCCGGGTCGAACGTGGCTATATTCGAGCAACCGCAAAAAGATTGAAAGGCGTCCATCTGACAATGGACATTGTCACTGTCACTGGCACGGAAAATTTGATGATGGCAGCGACTCTGGCAGAAGGTAAAACTGTATTGGAAAATGCTGCCCGTGAGCCTGAAGTATTTGATCTGGCAAATTGCCTAATCAGTATGGGTGCTAAAATTGAAGGGGCAGGGACCGATAGAATAGAAATTGAAGGTGTGGAGACACTCTCCGGTACAGATTATAAAATTATGCCGGACAGGATCGAAACGGGAACCTATCTGGTGGCGGCTGCGATGACCGGGGGGAAGATCAAACTAAAAGGCACCAAGCCGGAATTACTTGACGCTGTGCTTGCGAAATTAACAGAAGCAGGGGCCAGTATTGAAGCAGATGAAAACAGCATCTCGCTGGACATGAAGGGGCAGAGACCCAGGGCAGTTGATATTCATACGTCGCCATTCCCGGGGTTCCCCACCGATATGCAAGCACAGTTTACAGCCATGAATTGTATTGCAACAGGTAATGGTACGATTACTGAATCAGTTTTTGAAAATCGTTTTATGCATGTACAGGAGTTACAGAGGATGGGAGCTAACCTGAAACTGGAAGGTAATACAGCAATCAGTGCAGGTGTTGATTACCTCACGGGTGCGCAGGTCATGGCCACTGATCTGCGCGCATCAGCTAGTCTTGTTTTGGCAGGACTGGTCGCAGAAGGAGACACGGTTGTTGATCGCATTTACCATATAGACAGGGGTTATGAAACAATCGAAGAAAAGTTGACCCAGCTTGGCGCTCATATACGCAGGGTAGCCTAATTCCGCTTACCTATTAAATTCAGGAAGTTTGATCAATGTCCAGTAACATAACAATCGCTATCTCAAAAGGTCGCATATTCAAAGATGCGCTGCCGCTGCTGGCCGCGCTGGATATTTATCCGGTTGAAGCACCGGAAACAACGCGCAAGTTGATTCTGGAGACAAATCGACCCGATGTGAAGATCATCATCGTTCGTACAACAGACGTCCCCACCTACGTGGAATATGGTGCAGCAGATATTGGTATTGCAGGCAAGGATGTCTTGCTGGAATATAGTGTTAATGCTTCAGGGGGTAATGGCCTGGGGGGGTATGGATTGTATGAGCCACTTGATCTGAAAATTGCACAATGCAAGATGGTTGTCGCAGAGCCTGAAAAAGTAGAGCCCGGAGAAACCGGGAACAGAGAGCACGGTGGTAGGAAAAGAGTTGCCACCAAGTACGTTAATATCGCGCGCAATTATTTTGCTAGTCAGGGTAAGCAGGTCGAAATTATAAAATTATATGGTTCCATGGAGCTTGCGCCGGTACTTGGTCTAGCTGATCAGATTGTTGATTTAGTCGATACAGGGAATACATTGAAGGCCAATGGCCTTGTAGTAGTTGAAACTATTACAGATATCAGTTCCAGATTAATTGTCAATAAAGCTGCAATGAAGATGAAAAACAATCTTATTAAACCAATGATAGAAAAACTGACAGAGCTTGTAGAAGAAAAATGAAGCTCAGGCGTTTAAATAGTTCTGATGCAGCTTTCAAAGAACAGCTGGAGTCGTTACTTGCCAATACAAATGAGCCTACTGCAGAAATTAGCCGAACCGTCGAGTCTATTCTGGCTGAAGTCAAAGCACGTGGTGATGCGGCGCTACTGGAATATACCAATCGTTTTGATGATCGTGATGCAAGCATTGAAGATCTCGAGATACCTGTTGCAGAACTTGAAAAAGCTCTGGAGGCTATTCCCGATGGACTTCGCAAGGGACTGGAACATGCAGCAAGCAGGGTGCGTGAATATCATGATAAACAGAAACTGGAGTCCTGGTCATATAAAGACAAGGAAGGCAATACACTTGGGCAACAAGTCACGCCTTTAGACAGGGTTGGTTTGTACGTCCCCGGTGGAAAGGCAGCATATCCTACGTCTGTTCTGATGAATGCGATCCCTGCACATATCGCTGGTGTTCCTGAAATTATCATGGTCGTTCCCACCCCAAAGGGTGAAGCAAACCAGGTGGTCCTGGCAGCAGCAGCCATTTCAGGTGTGGATAGAGTCTTCTCAGTCGGTGGAGCACAGGCGATTGCTGCACTGGCTTATGGAACTGCATCCGTCCCCAGGGTCGATAAAATTGTTGGTCCGGGCAATATATTTGTGGCGACAGCCAAGAGACAGGTTTTTGGTATCGTGGGTATCGATATGATCGCAGGCCCTTCAGAAGTGCTTATTGTAAGCGACGGTGAAAGTAATCCGGATTGGGTGGCGATGGATTTGTTTGCGCAGGCCGAGCATGATGAAGATGCCTGTTCCATTTTAATGTGCCCAAAAGCTGAATTTCTTGATGCCGTTGAAGAAAGTATCAATCGACTACTGCCTGAGATGGAAAGAAAAGATATTATTAGAAGTTCGCTTGATAAAAATGGTGCCTTGATCCTCGTTGAGGATATAGATGAAGCGATTGATCTGGTCAATCAGATCGCACCGGAACATCTTGAGCTCTCTGTTGCTGCCCCCGAGCCACTGTTGCCTCAAATTCGTCACGCTGGCGCTATCTTTATGGGGCATTATGCGGCAGAGGTCCTGGGTGATTACTGTGCAGGACCAAATCATGTTTTACCTACGTCACGGACCGCCAGATTTTCCTCACCATTAGGGGTGTATGATTTTCAGAAGCGATCTTCAGTCATCATGTGCACAGAGCAATCCGCATCAACACTGGCATTAACAGCTTCAGTGCTTGCACATGGAGAAGGTTTGACCGCACACGCACGTGCTGCAGAATATCGGATCAGATCCTGATCTAATAGCCTAAGCACGATAAATCATGGGCACAAATCGCAAGCCTTCTCCAGAAGAGAGACTGCAACAATGGATAAAACCAGAGTTGTTTGAGGCTAGCGCCTATTACGTGCCTGACGCAGATGGGCTCATCAAGCTGGATGCTATGGAGAATCCGTTCATTTTGCCCGATGAGTTAAGAGAGAAAATACGGGAAGTTATTTCAGATGCTGAAATTAATCGTTATCCTGATCCGAATGCCTGTAACTTGAAAAAGAGCCTGCGTGAGGTGATGGATATTCCGGAAGACATGGCGATCATATTGGGTAATGGATCAGATGAGTTAATTCAGATCATTGCATTGGCTGTCGCACATTCAGGCAAGACCATTCTGGCGCCACAACCTGGATTTGTGATGTACAAAATTATTGCCGACACCGTCGGTGCCAGGTTTATTGGTGTAGATTTAAATTGCGATGACTTTTCTCTGGACAGTGAAGCCATGTTATCTGCCATAGATCAGTATCAACCAGCGGTCGTGTTTCTGGCATATCCAAATAATCCAACGGGAAATTTGTTCGATGAAAACACCATCAGTGAAATTGTTAATGTAGCTCCCGGTCTTGTCGTGCTAGATGAGGCCTATTCCGCCTTTTCTGAAAAATCATTTATGCAGCGAATCGAAGAATTTGACAACCTTTTGGTGATGCGAACACTCTCCAAATCTGGTCTGGCAGGATTACGTCTTGGCATTCTTGTTGGGCCTGCGTTGTGGTTAAACCAACTGGATAAAATACGCTTACCCTACAACATCAACACACTTTCACAGAAGTTGGCGGAGTTAATATTGTCTCAATATGAGATTCTACAGCAACAGGCTGAAATTATCTGCGCCAATCGCTCAACACTATTTAAGCAATTACAGGAAATAGACGGTGTTTCCCCCTGGAAAAGTTCTGCTAATTTTATTTTGTTCAAGACCACGAATACTTCAGCAGATATCATATCTGCCGCTTTAATCGAACAGGGAATTCTGATCAAGAATGTCTCTGGAAATTTTCCAGCGTTGAAGGATTGTTTGCGGGTGACGGTGGGGACGGAAGATGAGAACGAGGCTTTTGTTGTTGCTTTGAAGCTGGCGATATCAAGCTAGCTTTGTAGTTTGTCATACTGGCGAAAGCCAGTACCCAGTCAATATTTGTCATTCCGAGTAAAACGAGGAATCTATTCCCCTATCCCTTTGTCATCCCGAATGAAGAGAGGGATCTTTTATCCTTGAATAGTGTTTAGAATTGATTTCACTCGGTACTTCC
>JACZSJ010000167.1 GCA_022574295.1 Pseudomonadota bacterium | reverse complement strand
CCGTAGGCGGTAAAGAAACGTAGTCCCGTGGTCGGCAGATCATAAAGATTCGAATAAGTATGTGCCATGAGTTCATTGGATTTTTTACTGGCAGCATACAAAGACAAGGGATGATCGACGTTGTCATGTACTGAAAATGGCATGCTTTCGTTGGCGCCATAAACTGAACTTGTAGAAGCGTAGACCAGATGTTTTACATGGTTGTGGCGGCAGCCTTCCAGAACATTCAGAAAGCCAACGATATTGCTATCAATATAGGCGTACGGATTTTCGATTGAATATCGAACCCCTGCCTGTGCGGCCAGATGAATAACTTTATCGAATTTTGAATCTTTAAATAAGGTTTCCATGCCCGAGCGATCGGCCAGCTCCATTTTTACGAATTCAAAATTTCCACATTCCTGCTGAGTAGTGATTGCTGATTGGCAAAAATCTTCAATCCTTTTAAGCCGGTCTTGTTTTAAGGAGACTGAATAATAGTCATTTAGATTATCCAGACCAACGACATCATCACCGCGCTCAAGCAAGCTCAAGCAAACATGTGAACCAATAAACCCCGCTGCCCCGGTGACTAATATTTTCATCGTCCTTTATTATTGTTTACCTTGTTTATTTTTCACTTTATTTCGGAAACCATACGATATCCATGCCATGGAGAGTATCAACATAAATGTTGCTGCATTGGCGGGTATCTGCAAATTAAAATCTACCGTTGAATGTATCAACATGGCACAGATGCTCATTATCGCAGCAAATGAAATGCCCCGCATTAACGGATCTCTTCTTCGATATTGCGCCACGAGTGCTGCATAAATTGACATCGCAACAATGGATCCTAGCAAGACCACCCCAATCACACCCGTATCAGACGCAAATTCAAGATAATCATTATGTGTGTGATCATAAAATCCATCCACATCCTCTTTCCTGTATTTGGGGAACACCGAATAGAAGCTCCCCAGGCCACTACCCGTCCATTTATAATCTTTCCATTGCTGATAAACGTAGATATCCACTTCATCTCTTGTCTCCTTAACAAGCCTTGTTTCTTCAATGCGTTCAACAACCTTTTCCAGACCAAACCAGGTCCCTACGATGAACACATCAATGGCAATCAGGCTGATAAGCAAGACGATCGTCCCGCGGGTGGCGTGTTTCGACAGTATCAAACCCAGTCCACCGGCAATCATCAGGCTGACAAAAAATGAAGTGTTGCCCATGCGTGAATGGGTCAATACCAGGGCAATGACCATCATGGCCAGATAGAGACGTAACCTTAATTTTGTACTGAGTATCAATTTCAGGTAATAGCGAAGTCGTTGTTTCGCCGTGTAATCACTTTCTGTGTTCAGGCTGGCGATCATCATGCCGATACCGACAGATAATGCCATGACCAGATATCCTGCAAAATGGTTTCGGTTGATGAAGGTGCCGGTGGCGACATTCAACGCGGCAGGGTTTTGAATAAAAAACCCATAACCAAGACCAGAAAGCGTCATCAAACTGCCGTACACGGCCTGAAACAGCCCGCTGTAGATAACAACATAGGCAAGTTGTCTTAATCTTCGGCGTGAGTGGATCAGTAGCAGGGACAAAATAAAGATTAAGATATACGCCAGACTTTTAAACCAGCCGGCAACCGTGGCGTACAGGTCAAGGGATAACGTCATTAAATCAGTACTATTCATCAAACTGTGAAGGTCAAATGCTGTGGGGGAAAGACTGGCTACCCAGACAGGAGGTAATGGGATGATTTGCAGCAATATCCAGCCTAGCCATAACAAAAACAGGCCAATGACCGGGGCTGCTTTTTGATAGGGTTCACTTGTCTGCACTTGATAGCGCATGAACGCAATCAACCATAAAAACATCAGGCTAAAGGCCCAGATTTCCATGATGGCCTCAGCCCAGGGACGATTACTGCCCAGAGGCAGGGGCAACCATGCAATGAGGACCAAAAATCCGATATAGATAAGGTGATCTTTTGGTTTGTCAGGATTCATAAGGTCTGGATGATTGTACAGATGTTATATCCTACTGGATTCCCGCTTTCGCGGGAATGACGACAATAAAACAATCCTTAAGTCGCTCTTAATTCCTGGATTCCCGCTACCGGCTCGTGGGCCGGCACATGCTTCGCGGGAATGACGAAACCTTCTTAAATAACCGTCATACCCGCGCAGGCGGGTATCCAGTTAAATTATCGTTTCATACAAGTCATGCCAGTCTGGATTGAATGACTCTACCAGATCTGTCTTCCATTTCCTTCGCCATTTCTTCAGTGCTTTTTCTTTTTT
>JACZSJ010000019.1 GCA_022574295.1 Pseudomonadota bacterium | reverse complement strand
GACAGGTTCACTACTACCAATGCCGATTACGATCCAGGGTTTCTTGACGTTTATGAAGCGTTTGTCAATTTTTTCGATTGTTTCGGGTGCAAGCAGCAGAACTGGTTCAGATTCAACTTTTGGCACCGCGTACTTTTCGAGCAGTAAGTTACTGACTTCGATGGGATGAAGTTTCAGCTGGGGTTCATCTATATGGATAGGATCGCTTAATAAAAGATGCTGAATTCCTTGTCCATAACCACGCCGGATTGGTATGCCAGCAAAAAAGGAGGCCCATGCATAGCGGTGGCTATCATGTAATATCCAGACGGTCATGAAGGCATGTTGGCGTAATTCAGTGACAAGTCGAAAAAACCCGGAAACTCCATCGTGTTTGCCAGGATTGCGTTCCAGCCAAAGGATTTGATCAACGTAGGGATCTCCCGACAAAAGTCTATCAGCTTTTGAACGTGGTTTGGTCAGGATACTGACTTTTCTCGTATGGCTAATGGCAGCGATGCTATGAATATGTGGCAGATGCCAGATCATATCGCCGATGCCTGGCAAAGGCTGAATAATCAGAGTTTGATCATTGTTTTTGGGTGTAACGTGGAATAACAGACTCAGTAAATTGAAAAAAGGGGCAAACAGTTGAATCATCAAACAGGCAGTCTTTCTGTTAAAGGTATTCTGTGTTTTTACAGGCACTGGTGTTTACATTACAATCTGGTCAGTCTATGTCAAGTTTATGTTCGGGATAAAGCCGAGTGCTAGCAAGTTTCAGATATCATTGTATTCGACGAGATATTTCCAATTTTTCCATGCTAAAGCATCGTGATTTTGTTGGTATGTTAGTGACAATGCATCAGTCTGGAACCCATTGGGTCAAGCATATTCTGACGTCGGCTATTTACCATGAAGAAGGCTTCGAGCAGCCAAAGTCTATCTATGATGAAGATCGTTTTATCGGTAATCCCAAGTCCCATCGTGGGAGGCCGGGAGTTCCATCAATTACCGCTTCCCATTCAATACCCCACATATTATTGGGTTCCCAGTTATTACACCGGATGATGGTCTTTCCTAGGTATGTAATTTTGGTCAGGGATATCCGTGCTTGCCTGGTTTCAAATTACGAAAAATGGGAGCCTTCCTGTAGCTTTTCAGAATATCTGCATGGTGACGTCAGAGGGAAACGTTTCAATAGTGACATCTGGTGGTGTATCCGCTTTTACAATGCCTGGGGACGAGTTCTCGAAAATGTTCCAGATAAAGCGACACTCATCAGGTATGAGTCCATGAAGGAAGACACCTACGCTGAATTCAGCAAGCTGGTTGATTTTATGGGGCTGAAGATAAGTCGGGAAAGTATTGAGTTTGCCATTCGTTTTTCGGATAAGGAAGCCATGGCGAAACGCCAGAATCCCGATGATCTACGGGTGGTCCGTAAAGATAATCGCCCTCTGGAGGAGTGGTTCTCTGAGGGGGATATGCAATTTTTCAGGGAGACCTGTCGGCGGTATCTGAAATACGACATGGGTTATACCTACTGAACGTTACATTCGGGGCACAGACAGCGTCTGAAACCTGCAAGTCCAAATAGTTGATCCTGAAATATTTATACATATGCTGGTATTTCAGGATCGACTATTTAGGGGTGAATAATCTACTAACAAGAAATCCTAGCAATTACAATTATTACAATTTCAAACACTTGAAAATTATTTATGTGTCACAAACACCTGCAGGCCAGGTTTTAATGAAAAGCGTTTCTTTATAATCTTAAGGCCATGTTTATTTAGCAGCATTGAGAGTGTTTTTTTATTAAAATAATAGAGATGTTTTGAGGGGCTTATTGCTCTCCATTCAATTAATGGTTCAGGCACGCGCCAATGGCCAATATCTGGTGTCCATATCTCGATCACACCATCTTTACTAAGTACTCGTTTGAGCTCTTTAACAATTTTATTCAGATCTTGAACGTGTTCGATGACATCGTATAGGGTAATAATATCAAAAAAATTGTCATCAAAATGGTGTTCTTCAAATGTTCCCTGAAATATATTATCTAGTCTCAATGCTTCGCGAGCATATTTAACGCCCAGCGGATCAATTTCGATCCCATAGGTGTCATAGTTGGCTGATTTTGCAACTGATAATATAAATCCCGCAGAACACCCAATATCCAACCAGCGTCCTTCTGGTATAATTTTTTTCATTTTGCGGATTCTTCTTTTTGCTCTGCGTATCTTTTTGTCTTTTTTGTTGATATATCCCTGGCTGTAGTCCTTTGTATAGCCTTTAAGAATACTTGCGTATGTGGGCCTTGGGTTAATCATGGTCAGCGAGCATTGCTGACACTCAACAAAGGGTTCTTCATCTTTGGTAAATAAATCGGTAAAAGTTGTGCCATTACATATGGGGCAGGCAATCTTATCCCAGCTTTCAATTACTTTTTTGGACATGATAGCTAATCGTTAATGACAATTATTGAGGGTTAATATGATTGTTTTTATCAGGCATGTATGTCAGATATGGTAAATCAAGTAGAGTATGGATTATATCGGGCGGTTGTAACTTTGGCACTAAGCCCTCACCAGTGCTGTCTCTACTTCATTCCTTTTTTCCTTGCCAGAGAGAACTTCAATCAATTCAAGTGCGAAATCTATTGCTGTACCTGGTCCCCTGGAGGTAATGACTTTCCCGTCCCTGACGACAGCCTCATTAGATAATGTAGTATCGGATAAACCAAGACCATCAAGAAACCCTGGGTAGCTGGTTGCTGTTTTCCCAGCGAGCACACCTGCATTTGCCAGAACTTTGGGTGCAGCACAGATAGCAGCGATATATTTATTATCGTCAGACATTTTTCTTAAAATTGATCTGATACGTTCATCGTCATCGAGGTGATCTGCGCCAGGTAAACCACCCGGCAAAACGATCATGTCGTAATCACTTTTCAATGCTGACTCCAAATCAGTATCAGGGATAAGTGTTACACCGCGGCTGGCGGTAACACTTCCAGCATTGAGTCCTGCTGACGTGACTTCTATTCCTGCACGTCTTAGCAAGTCGATGATGGTCACAGCCTCCAGTTCTTCACACCCCTGTGCTAAGGGGACTAATACCCGTGCTGAACCCTTCGGGTTTGCTTCTGTTGGCATAATTGTTTCGTCTATTTCCTGAGAATGGCTAGGCCTTTCAACACATTTAAGGCTTCATAAAGTTCATAATCTCTTGAAGAAAGCGGTACCGTTTCTTCTTCAGATGTATCTTTCTTCAGCTCTTCGTCACCCTCGTTCACCGGTGCTTCCTCCTGTCCATTATCCAGATGACCTATGAGGTCTGCCTCTTTCACGCTGGCGCCGAATGTCTCTTCAATCCTGGAGATTTTTACCTTGTCTATGATGATATCCGGTATAATGCCAGATGCCTGAATTGATCGTCCATTGGGCGTGTAATATCTGGCGGTAGTTAGTTTCAACGCTGCATTATTATTCATTGGCAGGACAGTTTGTACGGATCCTTTACCAAAGGTTTTTTCACCCATGATAATGCCACGACCATGATCCTGTAGTGCCCCAGCAACAATTTCTGAAGCGGATGCTGACCCACCATTGACGAGCACAATCAGTGGCACATCCGGTAATTTCGCATTGGGCTTGGCATTGAATTTCAATTTTGAATTTTTTATGCGGCCCTCTGTGTAAACAATCATTCCCTTATTAAGGAACATATCTGAAACACCAACCGCAGCATTTAAAATTCCGCCTGGATTATTTCTGAGATCAAGAATAACCCCTTTGAGCTTTTCACTATTGTCTTTCTTTAGTTGATCAATTGCCTGGCGTAGACCTTCAACAGTGTGTGACTGAAAGCTTGAAATACGGAGATAACCAAAACCTGGTTCCAGTGTTTCGAACCTGACACTCTTAATTTTAATAATATCCCTGACGATAGTGATGATCAGGGGTTTTTCCGCATTCTCGCGAATGATTGTCAGTGTAATTGGGTCACCAGGTTTGCCACGCATGATGTCGACGGCGTCATTTAATGACATCCCCTTTACCGATCTATCATCCAGTTTAATGATCAAATCGCCGGCCTTGATTCCAGCTTTGTGTGCAGGGGTGTCATCGATGGGGGAAATGACTTTGACAAACCCATTTTCCATTCCCACTTCGATACCGAGGCCACCAAATTCACCCGAGGTCCCCTCTTGCAGGTCTTTGTAGGAATCTCTATCTAAATAGGTGGAGTGAGGATCCAGGCCTTCAAGCATGCCATGGATCGCATTTTCAAGTAATTCTTTATCATCGACTGGTTCAACATAATCGCTTTTTATTTTTGCGAAGATTTCCGTAAAGGTGCGTAGCTCACTTAGCGGTAATGCCTCGGCTTCTGGTGATTCAGCTTCGCCAATGGCGATTTGAGCACCAGCTAACAAAAATAACAGGCAAATAAAAATATTGCGAAGGGCATGATTCATTTCATTCTCCGATACCTCACTGGAAGGTATTTGCAGGACTATCAGTTTTATTAATTCGGCAACCTAACAGGTTGTCGGGTGACTAACTGGGCCTATTGGCTCGTTAGGCACGATTGGTTTGATATCGTTCAACCATTTTCGCACAGCATACGGGGACAGTCCCCGAGTGACAAGTAAATGGTATGACGGTGACAGATATTATATTGCGTTAATTTCTGCACCATTTGGCTGGATTGACCGGAGCACCATTATTTCTTATTTCAAAATAAACACCAGAACGTAGTTGTCCGCCACTGTCACCCGCAAGGGCGATGATTTCACCTGGCAATATCCAGTCCCCCGTCTTTTTCAGTAAACTTTGATTGTAGCCGTAGAGGCTCATATAGCCGTCACCGTGATCAATGATAATAAGTAGCCCCAGATTTCGAAACCAGTCTGAAAAGATAACCTGTCCTCCACTGACAGCATGAACCTCTACACCGGTTTCGGCATCAATCACAACACCTTGCCATTTCAGTTTTCCACCTTGTTTGCGACTGCCAAATCGGGTGAATAATTTTCCTTCAACCGGCCAGTCAAGCTTTCCTTTTAGACTGTTAAATGATGGAATGTATTCAAAGATCGCCACATTTCCCTGGTTCTCTCTGATTTGGCCCTCACTGAGTTTTTCCAGCAGGTTTTTTGTTTCCTGTCCCTGCTGTTGTAATTCCTGTAATTCAAGTCCCTGCTTTTCAAGTTCATTCAATAGATTTGAGAGAATGCGTTCCCTTTCTTTTCTCGATTCACCAATTTCTATGTTTTTTGCAAGCTGATTTTGTTTGAGTTTTTGTAGGGCATCATTTTCTCGATTGATGTTATTTTCTAATTGGGTAATGGCCTCGATTTCACTTTTGACTGAATTAATTTTTCGTACCCTTACCTGATTATGATAATCATAATAGGCAAGTACTCGACCAATTTTGGTCGGGTCTTCCTGATTCAGCAATAATTTAATATAGTCGTTTTTGCCTACCATGTAGGCGGATCGTATTTGTAGAGCAAGTGCATTTTTTTGTTTAACCAGGGCTTTCTCGTGGAATATCTTTTTAGTGTTCAGCACTCCCATACGCTTATTTCTTTGTCTCAACTGTTTTTCTATTTCTCTAATATTCAGCGCAATATTGCCTGCATAAGTTTCATTCTTTTTTAATTTGCTCTGTAAAATATTTGTCTTAAGACGTGCTTTTGCTATGTTTGTTTTGACATCTTCAATCCGATTTTGGACAGAGTCCAACTGTGCGGACTTTTCTTCGAGATCTTCGGCAACAAGCGTTTGACTGGCCAGAAAAATAAGAAGAAAAACAAGTATAAGTATGAGACCAGAGCATCTATGCAGGTAGTTATGGTGGGTGAATAGCCAGGGCCTGAATCGTGTTGTGGCCCCGAATCGCATAATTGTATTCATTATCGCAATTTCAGTAATGTTATTCCTGTCATTTCCGGGGGAGCTTCAAGCCCCATTAAATACAACATGGTAGGTGCGATGTCTGAAAGCGATCCAGATACGCCTGATATAAATTTAGCATCCCGACCAATATAGACAAGAGGCACAGGATTATTGGTGTGTGCGGTGTGTTGGTCAGATTTTATTTTCTCGGTAGCATAGGCTCTCATTTGTTCAGCATTGCCATGATCAGAAGTGATTAATATCTCACCATTGACTTTCTTCGCTGCCTCAATGACTTTTCCAAGGCAGGTGTCTATCGTTTCAACCGCTTTGATCGTTGCCTGAAAATCGCCGCTATGACCCACCATATCGGCATTGGCATAATTGCAAATAATAGCATCATACTTGTCACTATAAATGGCCTCGATGAGCTTATCTGTTATTTCGTAGGCGCTCATTTCCGGTTGCGTATTGTAGGTACGAACATGAGGTGAGGGGACCAGGATACGATCTTCACCATCAAAGGCCTGTTCCTCGCCACCATTAAAGAAAAAAGTCACATGTGCATATTTTTCTGTTTCTGCGATTCGTAACTGCTTCATGCCGCGTTCAGAGATGTATTGACCGAAGACATTGTCCAGATGTTCAGGGGTAAAGGCGACAGGAAATTCATAACTTGCTTTGTACTCGGTTAAACTGATAAAAGCACCCAGCTTGGGGATCCTTTCTCTTGGGAAGCTCTGGAAATCTTCTTTAGTGAAAGCACGAGCCAGTTGTCTGGCTCTGTCAGCACGATAATTTGCAAAAATGATAATATCACCATCTTCTACGTGTACTGGTGGTTCACCGTTTCTGGTAATCGCGGTAGCACTGACAAATTCGTCCGTCTCACCTCTGGCATAAGCCATATCTACAGCGATAAATGGATCATCTGATCGATAATCGGCCTTTCCCTGGCTAATCAGATCATAGGCTTGCTGGGTTCTTTCCCAGCGTTTGTTCCTGTCCATGGCATAGAATCTACCGATAATGCTGGCAAACTTCCCCCGACCCAATTCCTTCATTTTTAACTGGGCAAGATGAATATTTTCTTCTGCACTTTTGGGGGGTGTGTCGCGGCCATCCAGGAAGGCATGTAGATAAATATTTTCAACACCAAATTGCGTTGCCAATTCCAATAATCTGAGAATGTGATCCTGGTGACTATGTACTCCACCAGGTGAAAGTAATCCCAGAATATGCACCGCTTTATCATTTTGTGCTGCGCGATGGAAGGCATCATTAAGTGTTTTATTTCTGAAAAAGGAACCATTTTTGATGGCGCGTGTAATTCTCGAAAACTCCTGGTCGACAACACGACCAGAGCCGATATTCATATGTCCTACTTCCGAATTACCCATCTGCTGTGCGGGTAGCCCCACATTTGTTCCTGATGCCTGAATCAATGTCCGTGGGTATTCATCCCACAATTTTTCCCAAACGGGTTTCTTTGCACTGTAGATGGCGTTGTAGACGGTATTTTCTGAGTATCCCCAACCGTCCAGAATGATCAGGATGAGAGGTTTTATTGACGGCTGCATTTACAGATTATTTCGCTTGTATTTCTTAACGTCGTAAATGTAAGTGGGTAAGTCTGCACTGAATCTGATTTGATGGCAGAGTTTCAACAGAGAAAAGAGCACATGACAGATCACAATCCGCTTGCCGAATTTCGGGTAAATTGCGCCTTATGGCCATTCATTCCCCCGAATTCTAGCATACAAAAGTTAGATACATAACATGGTCTGGTTTTTGGAATCCCCCTCGGCCTCCTTTTTGGATTCTTCCCTCAACAGGTATTTTTTATCCACTGGATATAACGTATCATGCACGCCTCGTTATCAGCATCTGTCAGGAACTAACGCTAAATATATTATGGAAAAACTTCCGGAGTTTATTGCCAATCATTTATTTCTGGTTTCATTGCTTGTCGCGATCACGTCGCTTTTACTTTGGAATATTTTTTCTGGAGCCATTGGTGTGACCCAAATCGCACCCACTGAAGTGACGCGCCTGATAAACCATGAAAATGCGGATGTTCTGGATCTACGTAGTTCTGAGGAATTTGAGAAAGGACACATTATCAATTCTATCAATCTTGTTGCGTCGGCGCTGGAAGGGAGTGAGAAGGAACTGGGGAAATACAAGAATAAAACGGTTGTTCTCTGTTGTGGCCATGGACAGGAGTCGATTCGTGTCGCACGAATTATAAAAATGAAAGGCTTTGGAAAACTTTATTGCTTGAAGGGCGGAATTACCGCATGGCAGAATGCCAATCTGCCCTTAACGAAAAATACTTGATGTGTACAAAGAACATCCACTGGGATTATTGTTATGGCTGAAGAAGAATTAGGTACTGAAGCAGGTTCTGAAGAGACGAAGACTGGTCAGTTTGCCCCTCAAAAAATCTACATAAAAGATCTGTCTTTTGAGACACCGCACTCCCCGGAAGTATTTACAGAAGAGTGGAACCCTGTGGTCAATATGAATATTGCCAGCGAAGCCAAACCCATAGATAAGAAACTGTATGAAGTTGTCTTAACAGTCACAGTGACCGTCACCATGGAAGAAAAGACGGCTTACCTGGTTGAGGCACATCAGGCAGGTATTTTTCATATCGACGGTTTCTCTGAAGAAATCATAGCTCGGATGGTTGCAACCATTTGTCCCAATATTCTTTTCCCATTTGCACGTGAACTAGTCGCGGATTTGGTGACCCGTGGTGGATTTCCACAATTGCTACTTGCACCCGTCAATTTTGAAGCTTTGTATCAACAGGAGCAGCGTCACCAACAACAAAATGTTGTCCCACCGACTGAAGCGGAAACGAAACATTAAGTCGGGAAATACAAAAGAAATGGTTCTAGGGAATATAGATCTGAGTGCAATGATGAGGGCAGGGAGTTAATGCAGAAACCTGTTCTTGTTGTTGGTGCGGGTTCCTGGGGTACTGCACTGGCAATGGTTCTGGCTGGTAATGGTCATTCTGTTTACCTATGGGGACGTGATGCCAAACACATTGCAGAGTTAAAGGCTCAGGGTTGTAATAAACGTTACTTGCCCGACACAATATTTCCAGTAGGTCTGCTACCCGTTGATGATCTTGAATTCTGTCTGGGTGAATGTGAGGAGATAGTCATTGCGGTTCCGTGTGTGGGCATGCGGAGTGTCCTTGAGATCATTCATCAATATGGGCATCACAATCTAAAGATATGCATCACATGCAAAGGCCTGGAAGCTACGACACACTACCTGAATCACCAAGTTGTTGAAGACTGTCTTGGGGACAAGGCCAGCACCGTCGTATTGTCCGGTCCTTCTTTTGCGAAGGAAGTTGCTGCAGGTCTACCGACAGCGGTGACGATTGCTGGCAGTAATCTGGAGACGGCCAACTGGTTTGCTGAGAAATTCCATAATGAAGTTTTCAGAACCTATACGCATGACGATATCACTGGTGTGGAGGTGGGAGGCGCGGTCAAGAATGTCATGGCGATTGCTGCAGGGATTGTAGATGGGCTCGGTTTTGGCTCAAATACGCGGGCGGCCTTGATAACGAGAGGGCTTGCGGAAATTATTAGACTTGGCGTTGTATTGGGAGGCAGACAGGAAACCTTCATGGGTCTGACCGGTCTGGGTGACCTGATATTGACCTGTACAGATGATCAGTCTCGCAATCGCAGATTTGGTCTTGAGCTAGCCAGAGGTGCAACAGTATCCGAGGCCTGTGCACATATCGGTCAGGCGATTGAAGGCATGAAGACCTCACAGGAGGTATTTCAACTGGCGTTAAAAAATAATATTGAAATGCCGATCACAGAACAGGTTTGCAAGGTAGTGAGTGGTGAAGTATCACCGAGCGATGCGGTCAAAGCTTTACTAATGCGTGAGCAAAGGCAGGAACTGGATTAACGCGAACCCACTAGCCAGTCTGGAAATTATTTTGTTTCCAGGCCTCATAAACGAATATTGCCGCCGCGTTGGAAAGATTAAGACTGCGACTATTTGGCAACATGGGTAGTCTTAGAACGTCACCCGCAGGCATTTTTTCAAGAAGTGAGGCGGGAAGGCCACGGGTTTCAGGGCCGAATAATAATGCGACGTTGGTGGGATATTCAGCCTCAGAATATAAGGTTTTTCCTTTGGTTGAAACGGCATACATTTTTTCAGGTTTGATACTATCAGCGAAAGTATTCAGGGAATCGTGCTCCTGAACATCAGCCCATTCATGATAATCAAGACCTGCACGCAATAGTTTGGCATCATCAAGTTCAAATCCTAGAGGATGAATCAGATGTAATTGTGCCCCGGTATTGGCGCATAATCGTATAATATTACCGGTATTGGGTGGGATTTCCGGCTCGTACAAAACAACATGAATCATAACACTGCCTCTTGATGTAAAGAGTAAATGGATAAAAAATTAAATAATAAACTGGCGATAGACTTCTGTGGCATGAAATTTAATTCACCACAGGTGCTCTTGTCTGGTTGCGTCGGTTTTGGTGAAGAATATACACGTGTGAATGGCTTTTCCAATACCGATGTGGGAGCGATTTGCCTGAAAGGCACAACATTAGAACCTCGTTTGGGTAATTCACCGCATCGAGTGATGGAAACACCCATGGGTATGTTGAATGCCATCGGACTACAAAACCCGGGATCGGCAGTTGTTGTTGATGAATATCTCCCCAATCTGGATTTTGATGAAACGCGATTTATTGCCAATCTGTCTGGTTCGACAGTTGAAGAGTATGAAGAAGTCACGCGAATTTTTGATGATTCACCGATTGACGCAATGGAAATCAATATTTCATGTCCAAATGTCAAGAAAGGGGGAGTTGAATTTGGTAATGATCCGGACATGTCTGCTCGTGTTGTTGAAGTTTGTCGCCGCGCAACCAATAAACCAATCATAACCAAATTATCACCAAACCAGACAGACATCGCCGAAAATGCACGTCGCTGTATAGAGGCAGGGACAGACGGTCTGGCCGTCATCAATACCTTGATGGGAATGGCCATTGATATTGAAAAGCGACAACCGGTGATCGGTAACAATCAGGGCGGGCTATCTGGACCCGCCATCAAACCAATTGCCTTGCTCATGGTGCACAAGGTCTATCAGGTCAGTAAACGTCATAATGTGCCTATTATTGGACAAGGTGGAATCGTCTCGGCAAAAGATGCACTGGAATTTATTATTGCAGGTGCCGCCGCCGTGGGTGTGGGAACAGCACTTTTCTACGACCCATTAATATGTCCGAAGATTAACCAGGGCATTGTGGATTATCTGGACGAACATGATATCGACAATGTTACTGATCTGGTAGGGACCCTGGAATTACACAATAATTAATATATTGCTTAGTACTACCGCCTTAACCGATCCACGCAAGACGTTAGAATTTGAAACATCGACGAGTAGATTTAGTACGTGTGTTGAGTCGACCAGTTGAGATCACCACTGAAAGCAGACGTTTACAGTAATCGTTTAAGAAACACCTTCATTTCTTTAGCTGCCTGAATGTCCCCTTTGTTTTCAGCGATTTCAATTCCCTGTTTGTATGCGCTGATGGCTTCATCATTTCTATTGGCAGCGGCCAACGCCTTGCCATAAAGTTTCCAGGCGGCGGAATAATCAGGATCATGTTTCAAGGCCAAAGCTAGATGTTCAATAGCCTGTTCATATTCTTTCGCATTTAAATACGCATTACCTAAACTGAAACGGATCATGGCATTATCCTGACCTTGTTCCAGCATGGACTGAAAATTGGCAAGTATCTGATCAGACATTAATTATCCTAGGTTATTTGTGCTGACCAACGAATAATGCCTCATTACGAAAACCGGATCCTGTATTACCTATCAAGCCTTCCTCTCTATAAACAATGACATCCAGATCTTTGCATAAATCTAATAATTCATTTTTACCCAGTCGATATTTATCGCTCGACGGGCCTGTTTCTTGCGCGCGTAATTTGGTGAATGTTTGGTAGAAGAGTAATCCATTTTTTCGAAGTGCTGCAATAATATTCGGCATGATCTGCCGATCAAGAAAATGGCTGACGACAATCACATCAAACGAATTTTCTTCCGGTGGTCTTGCTACAACATCCCTGACTTCTGTATTGAGATTAAGATCCAGAGATTTCGCAATAACATTTAGCTTTTTAATTGCAACAGAGGAAATATCCCAGGCATGCGCTTGCAGATTGTGTTGTGCCAGGAACAGGGCGTTTGCACCAAGTCC
Source organism: Pseudomonadota bacterium (assembly GCA_022574295.1). Lineage (GTDB taxonomy): Bacteria > Pseudomonadota > Gammaproteobacteria > Eutrophobiales > Eutrophobiaceae > SMWN01. Next base: position 17,935 of record JACZSJ010000019.1, on the reverse strand, counting down.
TGATGCAAGATCCAGTGCCAACCCTTGAACAGGAAGCAAATGTTGAAATTTATGCAGTACGTAAACCGGTGATAAATTTGCTGCTCCTGCAGTTTGTCCCTTTGCCTGATATCTTTCATTCCATTTATCAGACTCTTTATTGGATCTGGGAACAGCCATTTATTTGCGCCAGAATGTAGGGGAAAATAATACCAGTAGCGTAAATATCTCCAAACGTCCCATCAACATTGCCAGGCAGAGTATCCATTTTGCGGTGTTATTAATGTTGCCATAATGTGTACTGACATCGCCTAATCCTGGCCCAAGATTATTCATACATGCAGCAATCGCAGAGAAGGCTGTAACTGTATCAAGACCTGTTGCCATTAGTAGTAGCTGCAGAAAAGAGAACACAAAGATATATGCTGCAAAAAATCCCCATACCGCGTTTATTACTCTTTCATGAAGCGGTTTGTTATTTATTTTAATGATGAATATAGCGTGGGGATGAATCAGTCGTTTAATTTCACGCATGCCCTGTTTGAACAGGAGCAACATCCGAACGACTTTTAGACCTCCACCGGTGGAGCCCGCACAAGCGCCAATAAAGCTTGCGAAAAGCAACAAAACGGGCAGGAAGTTTGGCCAGTTTTGATATTGAGTTGTTGTAAAGCCTGTTGTTGTCGTAATCGAGATGCTCTGGAAGATTGCATCCATAATCATCATAGACGTGTCTGCATAATCCGAGGTTAATGTCAGGTAGATGCTGCAGATCAGACAAACTGCCCCTAAAATGCTGAGGTAAGCCTTGAACTCTGTGTCTTGCCAATAAGGTCGGGTGCTGTTGTTGCGCCAGGCAAAAAAATGCAAGGAGAAATTAATGCCTGAAATCAGCATGAAAACGATAGCTATCGTATCAATCAATTTACTGTTGAAGTAGCCTATACTTGCATCATGCGTAGAGAAGCCACCAATAGATACCGTTGAAAAACTATGACTGATAGCATCAAAAAAAGTCATGCCAGCCAGCCAGTAAGATAAACAGCAGCTCACGGTCAAACCAAGATAAATATACCAGAGGGCTTTTGCGGTCTCGGTGATTCTCGGTGTCAATTTTGATTCTTTCATAGGTCCTGGCGTTTCAGCACGATATAACTGCATCCCACCAATACCAAGAATAGGTAAAATAGCAACAGCGAGAACAATGATACCCATGCCACCTAACCATTGCAGTTCCTGACGATAAAACAAGATTGATTTCGGCAGATTATCGATACCGACAATGATCGTTGCACCGGTAGTGGTCAAGCCCGACATGGATTCGAACACAGCATCGGTAAAACTTAAATTTAGCGTCTCTGATAAAACAAACGGAATTGCGCCCGTGAAACCCAGACCTACCCAAAACAGTACAACAACAACGAAGCCGTCCCTGAGTTTTAATTCGTTCCGAATATTTCTGACAGGTAACCAGAGAAATAATCCTGTGGCAATAATAATAGAAAATGCAGTAAGGAAGCCCTGAAGGCTGTGATCATTGCTCCACCATGCAATGGTGATGGGGGGCAACAATGTCAGGCTAAACAGACCGAGTAAAATTCCCAGTATTCGTTGAACGACTGCATATTGCATTGTGTTTGTTGACCAAAAGAAGGTTATAGAAAAGTGATACCCACCTGAAACAATCGTTCTATTTCAGGTACTTGTTTCTTGTCTGCTACCAATAAGATGACATGGTCTTCAGCTTCTATAACAATATCATGATGCGCAAGGAGAACCTTATCCCCGCGTACGAGAGCGCCAATACTTGTTCCTGGAGGTAAGTCAATTTCTTCAATCATACGGCCGACAACACCAGAAGACTTCTTGTTACCATGGGCGATTGCTTCTATCGCCTCGGCAGCTCCTCTTCGCAGGGGATGGACAGCAACCACATCACCCTTTCGGATATGGGCCAAAATTGTGCCGATGGTTGCCTGTTGGGGGGAGATGGCGATATCAATCACATTGCTTTGTACTAAATCAACATACCCGGCGCGGTTGATTAATGCCATCACCTTGCGTGCCCCCAGCCGCTTGGACAGCATACATGAAATAATATTTGCTTCGTCAGCATTGGTCAGCGCGCAGAAGATATCAGTCTCATCGATGTTCTCTTCTATCAGCAGTTCCTCATTAGTTGCATCACCGTGTAGGACGATGGTATTTTTCAATTCTGCCGCGGCATGTTGTGCGCGTTCAAAATCTATTTCAATCAGTTTGACCTGATAATGTCGTTCCAGCTTCATGGCCAGACGCATACCAATGTTCCCGCCACCCGCCAGCATGATGCGTTTGAATTCCCTTTTCGTGCTTCGCAAACTTTCTAACAGGGCGCGCATATGCCTGGGTGCACCAATAAAGTAAAGTTCATCATCGGGTTCAATCACGGTTTTTCCATCGGGAATGATTGCCTTGTCCTGACGAAACAGGATGACTATCCGATAATCAAGCTCTGGTAAGTATTTGCCAATATCTCCTGTTCGATGGCCGACCAGAGGGCCACTATAACTGGCGCGCACAGCAACCAGCTGTACCTTGCCATCGGCAAACTCCAGAACCTGTAGCGCCCTCGGGTAACTGATCAGGCGCTCAATGTGCTCTGTGACTAATTGTTCAGGACTGATAAGAACATCTATCGGCAAGGCCTCTTGTGCAAACAGGGCGGTTTTTGACAGGTATTCTGTATTCCTTACACGTGCTATTTTTGTGGGTGTGTGAAATAAAGTGTAGGCCACCTGACAAGCGATCATGTTGACTTCGTCGCTATTTGTCACCGCAAGTATCATATCAGCATCCTTTGCACCGGCTTGTTCGAGTACAGAAGGATAGGATGCCACGCCTACAACCGTCTGCAGATCATATTTTTCATTCAGATTTGTCAGACATTTCGGGTTTGTATCTACCACGGTAATGTCGTTAGCCTCACCGACGAGATTTGCCGCCACTGAGGAGCCGACCTGACCTGCACCCAGTATGATTATTTTCATTTTTCGGTTTCTGTAGTGTGAATCATTAATTTGACTTTCATAATTAAGTTCATGCAAATGATCTGATGTTCAGGACTACTTCTATTTAATCCCAATTCAATATATCCAGCACAAATATATTGATGCAATATAGCCAGACTTACCCCATCTTCCAAGCTATTTTGGAACATGGCTATTTTGAATCCTGATTTTTGGTGGTGATACCGAGAGATTTTAATTTACGGTAAAGATGCGTCCTCTCCATGCCTACAGTTTTCGCAACTTTACTGACACTGCCTCCCGCAAGATTGAGTTGGTGCTGTAGATATTCCCTTTCAAACTGTTCTCTTGCCTCCCGTAATGGCATGTCAAAATTAGGGTTAAATTTTTGTTCATCAGGTAGCGATGCCAATTTTCCCTGTACCAATTCAAGTTCTTGTAGATCAATGTTTTCTCCTGTTCCAAGAATAAGCAGTCTCTGCACCATGTTTTTTAATTCCCTGACATTGCCGGGCCATGTATAGCTTCGCAGATAATTTTGTGCTGCTACAGAGAAGTGTCGGTAGGGCAATCCTTCTCTTTCGGCAAAATAATCAACATAAAATTCCAGTAATTCTGGTATGTCTTCGGTGCGATCACGCAATGGCGGAACATGAATAGGCAAAATGTTCAATTGATAATAGAGGTCATCTCGGAAACGTCTTTCCTTGACAAGCTCAAGTATGTCATGGCTGGTAGCGGCAACAATGCGTATATCGAATGGTTGTGTGTGGGTGCTTCCGACACGTGTAAAATATTTATTGTCCAAAGTGTTTTGCAGTTTTGCCTGTAGTGATGGATCCATATCTGCAATGTCCTTGAGAAACAATGTGCCGCCTTCTGCCTGTTCAAAAAAGCCAGCTCTATCTTTGTCAGGTTCATCGCTGCCAAAAAATTCCGTCAGAAAGTTATCTGCGGACAGGGCAGATATCCCAACACTGATAAATGCTTCTTCAGATCTGGAACTTTGATTATGTAGATAACGTGCAAAAAGCTCCTTGTCCGTGCCTGATTCTCCGGTAATTAAAACGGGTGCGCTGTGTTCAATAATCTGTGAAATCTGTTGTCTCAGGTTTTGCAATATTTTACTTTTACCAATAGGCGTATCTACTCTCTGACTATGTCCCCTGAGACGCGTGTTTTCCTTCTGTAAGGATGTGTTTTCCAGGGCATGATTCACCGTCAGTATCAACTTGGCGAGTGAGAGTGGTTTTTCTATAAAATCATAAGCACCCAGACGGGTTGCCTCGACAGCAGTTTCCACTGTACCGTGACCGGAAATCATAATAACAGGCACATTCATCTGGCCCGATTCATTCCATTGTTTGAGTAAAGTAATGCCATCAACATCTGGCATCCAGATATCGAGTAGAATCAGATCAGGATTAAAAGTTTCGCGGATGCTATCAGCCTGCGTAGCATTTTCTGCGACCGCAACTTCAAAAGTTTCATCTTCAAGTATTTCCTTAATCAGACTTCTGATGTCCGGTTCATCATCCACGACCAGAATTTTTCCCGTTATCATGCAGTTATTCCTGTTTCGCTATTCGCATTATTATGTTGTTTCTGTCTTAAGGGTAATCTGATTGTCGCACATACACCGGGTTTGTCTTTATTGTTCTTGAGCCAGACGATACCATTATGCTCTTCAATAATTTTCTTTACGATAGCAAGACCTAGTCCCGTTCCCTTTGTTTTTGTGGTCACATAGGGCTCGAAGATATGCTCCATGATATCTTCTGTGATGCCCGGCCCGGAATCCCTGATCAAGATTTCTAAATAGTCGGTACCCGTCGTAGAAATACATCGGGTAGTGATATCCAATACTGAGTCCTTACTATTTTCGCAGGCATCAAATGCATTTTTCAGCAAATTGTTAAAAACTTGCCTAAGCCTGCCGACATCGGCGTTAACCAGTGGTAGCTCAGGTTCAAGATCCAGTACAATCTTTGTCTCTCGATTCAGGTTGATAAATAGATCAAGTACTTCATTAATTAATGCATTGATATCCATTGCCTGTGTTTGTATCTCGGGAGTTCTTGCATAGTCCGAGAATGAGTTAACCATATCTTTCATGGTTTCTACTTGCTGCACAATAGTATTTGTTAGCCGATCAAGAATATCTGCATCTGCCTTGTCCATGGTGTGAAGATATTTATGACGCAATCTTTCAGCTGCAAGCTGTATTGGCGTTAATGGGTTTTTAATTTCATGTGCAAGTCTGCGCGCCATCTCACTCCATGCAGCATTTTTCTGTCCCTGGATAAGTTCCGTGATATCGTCGAAGACAATGATATAACCCTCTTCTTCATCCTCTGTTAACGCATGTGGTGTCCCACTGCACATCAAAATCTGTCGACCACTGTTACCAAAAATTGTGATCTGTTCACGCCAATCCTGTTCGGTCTTGTCATGGGCAAGGATGGTTTCACGCAAGGGCTCAAGATAATGATATTCCTTACATATATTATCCAGAGATTCTCCTGTCACAGAATCAATGGCTATCCCCAGGATTTGACCCGCACTGACATTTGACGTGCGTAGTATTTTATCTTGATCAAACACAAGCACCCCTGAGGAAAGCCTGCCTAGCACTGTTTCAAGATAAGCTTGTTGGGTTTCGGCCTCATGTTGACTGTGACTTGCGGCATCGCGTGCCTGTGCAATTTTTTTTGTCATTTCATTAAAAGAAGCAACTAAAAATCCAAGTTCATCATTACTTGGTATGGGTATTTGGGTATGGTAATCACCTTCAGCGACTGCCTTGGTTCCTTCGGCCATATCTCTTATTGGCGCCACATGTCTTTTGGCAAAATAAAACGCAGTCCAAACTGTTGCGAAGACACTGAATAGAAGTACCAGGGTAAGGATCAAAACAAAGCTAAGTTTAAGTTGCTCGCGTAGGTAAGAAAGCTCTTTATATTTTATATAAGAGGTCTGAATGTTGTTAGTCAGGCTGTTTATCTGCTCAGAAACAGGGTAAAGCGCCTGAATAATTCTGGAATTACTGCCCACGATTAAATCGGGGACGTTAACGACGACACGGATTTGCAGACCTGTGCCAATTACATTGTCCAGGCCAGTGTAGCTGCCGCCCTGCTGAAGTTGCAATAAAATAGTCCCACCCGGCCTGTCAGGGATAATGCTTGTTGTGTTCTCAGAACTTGAGGTGATAATGCCGCCCTTTCGATTGAGCAGTGTTATTTCACTGGCGTTACTACGTGTTCGCAATCCATCAATTTCGAAGGGCATCGCCACATCTGATATCTCTGATATTTCTACCGCAATTTGTTCTGTCTGTTTTAACAATTCTCTCATACGGATATCAAGAGAGAGCCGACTTAATACCAGTGAATCATCCAGTGCCTGTTCCACGCGCAGATCAAACCAGCTATCAATACCCCGATGTAATAAATCTAACGAGAAAAGATAAACAATTAATACAGGTGTAACTGAGAGCGCGGTAAACATGCCAATCATACGTATTGTCATACGTGTTCCAGGAATATGATTACGACGTTGATGAATCAGGTGTCTCAGATTCAGGAATATGAGTGTCACTAGTGCGCAAAGGCCAACAGTGATAAAGATTAATAATTCGGAATACAGACGACTGAACTGTGATGAATCTTTAAGCGCATTGCTCATCATGAGTAAGGAAATCAACATGCAGGTAAACAAAACGAGACCACTATAGAGGATTAGTCTGCCGGGTCGTTTTATTCCGAGTTGTTTCATTGCTGAATCGTCCATTTAAACCAGGGGCTTGATAGCTGCCAATCTGAGGTGATATAAGCTGAAAGTCTTAATGGTGCAGGTAACGATTCCGTGTTTAGTCGAGCACGGATCTGTGTAGTGTATGTCTTCCCAGGCTCTAGAGTGGTGGCTCCAAAAAAAGGGTAATCTCTGATAGTCCCCAGAAATTCGAGTGCATGAGATAAACTCTGGAAATGGCGTTTGACCCCCGTATTGAGATCGGTGACCAGATATTGGTTGCTGATCGGGTGGTGTTCAAGCCTTTTACGTAATGTTGCCTTGTAAATAATTTTATCCCAAAACCATTTTCTGGACTGTCTGACCTGTATTTCTATATCAATCTGTAAGGCGATCCCATGCTCAAGGGCCTTCAGTACTTCCTGGCTGAAATGATATTGTATGTCCGCATCGATTACATATTCTGTTTCACCCAGTTTTAATTGAGCATTTTCTACAATGAAGCCATCTGTTAAATCAGCATAGAGCACTGTCGGGCAGAGGAGCAAACTCGCCAGGACAGAGCGGATAATGAATCTACCCGCCTCAGGTTTTATACAATTGAGCATAATAGAATCCATCCATTGCATTTTCACCGGGTAGAATTTGCCGACCATATCTTGTCGCTTTGCCCCAACTGGCCTGTATCGGTATCGCCTTAACATCATGATGTTTATTTATAAAAGCAGCGATTTGGTCATCATTCTCTGCCTTGAATATTGAACAGGTAATATACAACAACTTGCCACCTTTTTTTAATAATGGCCACAATGCATTTAGAATTTCAGCTTGTAATACAGTCGCATTTTGAATATTTTCGGGTGTTCGTAAATACTTGATATCAGGATGTCTGCGTATCACACCAGAAGCACTGCAAGGAGCATCGATCAACATACGATCAAAGGGTTTGTTGTCCCACCAATTATTTGGTGCGCGCGCATCATTTTGTATTAACGTTGCCTTGAGTCGGATGCGATCTAATGTGCTTACCAGCTTTTTAAATCTGTGTGGTTCCATCTCAATGGCAACTGCTTCATCCAATGTTGGCATGTTTTCCAGTAGATGGGCCAATTTCCCACCTGGTGCCGAACACGCATCAAGTATTCGCTCACCGGGTTGTGGATCCAGTAAGGGTATGGCAAGTTGAGCCGCCAAATCCTGTACAGAGATATGACCTTCAGAAAAATCGGGGAGTATATCCACACTCACCGGATGAGTCAGCACGATACCATTTCCATTGAGACTTGAAGCTTGGCCCTCTATTCCGGCAGCTTCTAATTTTTTTAGATAGTGCTCTCTGTTCGTGACATGGGAATTCACTCTCAAGCTCATGGGCGGAGGGAGATTGTTTTCTCTGATGATTGACTGCCAGCACTCGGGATATTCATCTTTAAATTTGTTTAGTAGCCAATCAGGATGTTCGTATCTGGCGGACGCGTTGTCAGCGACGAGATTAGAAAATTTTTCATGTTCCCTTTGATAGCGTCTTAATATTGCATTGATCAGATTTTTTGCCCATTGTTTTTTCAATTCCATACAACTCTCTACAGTTGCGGAGACAGCAGCGTGGTCGGGAGTTCGCATATGATCGAGTTGGTAGAGGCCAATCAGGATAAGGGCTCTTATATCACCATCTTTCTTTTTAAATTTTTTATCCAGCAGCATACCCAGGATAAAATTCAGGCTGTCGTAGTGACGTAATACGCCATAACAAAGCGCCTGCGCAAAGGCTCGTTCTTGTTGATCAGTCATCACATCTAATTCAATGGGGATGAGCGTAGAAAGCGATTGATGGTCTTCAAATACTTTAGACAAAATTTGAGATGCCACTGCGCGGCTCTGCATTAGTTCAACCTTGGCGGAGTACCAGCACCAAAAGCTGGATTACCATTGAGGAAATCGGCCACAGTCATGGTGCGTTTACCTTGAGGCTGACACGTTAAAATTCTTAACACACCCTTACCTGTCGCTACGTCGATGCCGGCTTTGCTACAGTTGAGAACCTTGCCCGCGCTGGAGATTAATTCGGTATCAAGAATTTCTGCCTGCCATATGCGCAGGGGGAAACCTGCCAGTTCCGTATGACAGATTGGTGCTGGATTAAATGCACGTATCGCGCAGTCAATATTGTTTACAGTTTGTGACCAATCGATCCTGGCCTCTAATTTTGTGATTTTATCCGCGTAGGTGGCTTGTGAGTTATCTTGAGCAACGGGCTGCAGATCCCCGGAAACCACGGCATCTAATATATTTAGTAAGCATTCACTACCAATATTTGCCAATCTATCATGTAATACTCCTGATGTATCAGCGGAGTTTATTGGACATTTTCCCTGTAACAATATGGGGCCAGTATCCAGACCTCTATCCATCTGCATAATGGTGATACCTGTTTCATGGTCTCCTGCCTGAATGGCACGCTGGATCGGTGCCGCCCCTCTCCATTTGGGAAGCAGTGAAGTATGCACATTAATACAGCCATGGCTTGGTGCATTCAGTATATTTTCAGGTAATAACATTCCATAGGCGACGACAATCATCAAGTCCACCCCGGCAAGCACTTTTTCCATGGTAATTAATTTAGATTTCGACGGTTGTAGGACTGTCAGGCCGTGTTCCAGTGCACGTCTTTTTACGGCACTTGAGGCCAGTTTGCGACCTCGACCTGAGGGTCTGTCGGGTTGGGTCAGCACCACACTGATTCGGTACTCCGATTTTTCCAATAGTGCGCCCAGTATGGTTGCTGCCAGCTCAGGTGTTCCGGCAAAGGCCAGGTTTAATTTTTTTAGGCGTAATTTTCCCTGGGGTAGTTTTTCCGGGCGTGGTATCTGGTGAGTCACAGGATTTTTGCTTGATTTTTTTCTTGTTTTTCTTGTTTTTCTTGTTTTTCTTGTTTTTCAAGTTTTTTGCGTAAACGCCGTCTTTTCATGGGAGAGAGATAATCGATAAATAATTTCCCATCCAGATGATCGATTTCATGCTGAATACACACAGACAACAGGCCATCAGCCTCACTTTCGATTACTTTACCTTCGAGATCCTGATAGCGATATGTGATTCTTTCGGCCCGCATTACAGTGTCATAGTATTCAGGGACTGAAAGGCAACCCTCCTGACTTTCCCCGGTCCCTTCAGAAGTTAAAATCTCCGGATTAATCAAATAGATAGCTTCGTTTTTATCTTCTGATAAATCAATGACGACAAGACGTTTTTGAACATTCACCTGCGTTGAGGCAAGCCCAATACCATTATTTTCGTACATTGTTTGCAGCATATCCTTTGCCAGAATACGGCAAGATTCATCCACTGTTTCAACAGAAACAGCTTTTTTGCGTAATCCGGGATCTGGATAATGTAAGACTTCTAGTATTGCCACTGGTTTTATTTAAATCCGTTGCTTGGTAACTCACTGATAGTATACAGAAAATTGATTATTTCGTAACAAAGAGGTGAATAAAGTGTGATCTTACTTATATTTCGCGATATTTTTTGCTAATCTACATTAAGGAACGTACGTAAGGTAATAATCATGTTTAAGAAAATCTGTTTTTTATTAGCGTTTTTATCGCTTGCATCTATTTCGATTGCCGATACGGTAACGCTAAATCCAGATCGTCCTGACGAATATGTTGTCCAGAAGGGTGACACGCTATGGGATATCTCGGCGCGGTTTTTACAGGAACCCTGGTACTGGCCTACTATCTGGCAGGGTAATCCTCAAATCGAGGATCCACATCTTATCTATCCTGGCGATGTTGTTTCCCTGAAGTTCAAGGATGGTCAGCCCATGCTAACCGTGAACGCTTCAGGCATGGGAGTCAATGGTCGGAATGTAAAGCTATCACCTGTTGTACGTTACTATGATAATGATGATGCCATCCCATCAATCCCTGTCGATGCTATCCAACAGTTTTTAACCAGGCCTCGAGTCGTAACAGATGAAGAGATGGATAAATGGCCTTATGTCATATCAAGTTACGACCAGCATTTGATATCGGGTGCAGGTAATAAGCTGTATGTGAGAGGTCTGTCTGAAGATTCGACAGTGACCCGTTATGGTCTATATCGTAAGGGTCCTGCATACATCAATCCGCGTAAGGATAAAGATAAAGTTCTAGGTTATGAGGCACTTTATCTGGGCGATGTTGTGATTGAGAAACGGGGCGATCCGGCTTCAGTTATTGTGACCTTGTCTAAACAGGAAATTCTTAATGGGGACAGGCTTGTTGCTGAATCTGATGAAGACGCGAGTAATGAATTTACTCCAAGCACTCCATATCGTGATATCGATGCAAATATACTGTCTGTCTTCAATGGCGTTGCCGAGATTGGTCAATACCAGGTTGTCGTGGTTGATGTCGGTGATGGTGATGGCGTTGAGGTTGGCAGTATCCTGGCTGTTTATCAGAGTGGTACTATTGTGAAGGATGAGATAGCGACTGAGATAAAAGGAAATCAAAGGATTGAAATAGATCCCGATGATGCCTTGGGAGGCATGGTAGACAGCATCAGGAATTCCATCACGGATTTTGAAAACTCTGACCTGGGCCGTTATTTGGGTCGACCAAATGCCAAACCGGAATTGATTGAATTGCCCGAAGAGTATGCCGGTGTTTTGATGATTTTCCGTATCTTTGAGAATGTCAGTTATGCTTTGGTAATGAAGGCGGTGAGTCCGATTCACGTCCTTGATAGTGTGAGAAATTTATAAAGTAGTAATAGTAGGTTTTTAGAAGTCCAAACAAAGGCCGCAAAAAGCGGCCTTTGTTATTTGGTGTCTCAGACAACGATCTTAATCAAAAACTTTATTGAAAATTAAGGTACGATTATGAAAAAATAGTCGCATATAAATTTTGTTGAAGAGAAATTTATAATGCAGTATTAATAGTTATTACCAAATATAGATCAGGATGATCATGAATATAGCGATAAAAGAAGACGACCGTGCTTTTTGGTTAGCACTTCACCGTATCAGGGGTCTTGGCCCAATCGGCCAGAGAAAATTACTTGATGCTTTCCCTACAGTAAAACAAATATTTTCTGCAGATGACTCTACACTCAAAAAAACGGGTCTTAACAAAAAATCTCGCGCATCAGTTTACCAACCTGACTGGGAGACCATTGAAGCGGATTTGGTCTGGTTGGACATGCCAGATCATCATCTCATTACGATTAATGATGAAGCATATCCGACCTTGCTTAGAGAAATACCTGATCCCCCTGTTGTTCTATTTGCCCATGGATGTCCGGAAGTTTTAAAGACCATCCAGATTGGGATGGTTGGAAGTAGAAATCCGGATACAGCAGGCCGGAAGACAGCGGATGAATTTGCCAGAGAGCTGGTTTATGCTGGTGCAACCGTTACAAGTGGCTTGGCTTTAGGCATAGATGGTTGCAGTCATCAGGGCGCATTAAACGCCAACGGCTATACCATAGCAGTGACAGGAAACGGTCTTGATATGATCTACCCGGCCAGGCATAAAACCCTGGCAGAGAAAATTGTAGATAATGGTATTTTGGTCTCTGAGTTTTCACCTGGCACCAAACCAGTCGCTGCAAATTTTCCCAGACGTAACAGGATCATCAGTGGAATGAGCACGGGTGTTCTGGTCATACAGGCCGCATTACGGAGTGGTTCACTTATCACTGCGCGTTATGCGATGGAACAGGGTCGTGAGGTATTTGCCATTCCAGGTTCTATCCATAACCCACTTGCAAAAGGCTGTCATACCTTGATCAAGCAAGGTGCCAAACTGGTAGAATCGGTCAACGACATAATTGAAGAGTTAGGTTTTCTTGCGACAGTGGTCATTGATGAAAATGTTTCCAGAAAAAATGATGTGAAAAATAATCACTATGAAGAAAAACTTGACGTAGATTATAAAGTGTTGCTTGATACTATGGCATATGACCCCATATCCGTTGATAGACTGATTGAATTAACAGGATTGACGACAGATTCAGTTTCCTCCATGCTTTTAATACTCGAACTTCGCGGTTTGGTGGTTTCGCAGGCAGGTGGAATTTATATGCGTGTTAACTAGAGAATGAATGAATGAAAGAAACAGTGTTGGATGTGTTGATGTATCTTTTTGATAATTTCGAAGATGATGATGTCAAAGTGACGCCTGATCAAGATGGCCTGAGGCGTCAGCTCAAAGATGCGGGGTTTGAGGATCGAGAAGTAAACAAGGCCTTTGACTGGTTGGAGGGATTGACTACACAAAAGGATGATCATTGTCCTTCCAATATTTCAAGTATTTCTGCATCAAGAATTTTTAATGGTAAAGAACTGGAGAAGCTTGATATTGAGTGCCGAGGGTTCTTACTTTTTCTGGAACAGGTGGGCGTACTAGATTTACAGGATCGAGAGTTGGTCATTGATCGGGTGATGGCATTGGAATCAGAAGACATCGATTTGCTACAGCTTAAATGGGTTGTTCTTATGGTTCTGTTTAATCAGCCAGGGAAAGAAGCAGTCATTACGTGGATGGAAGATATCGTGATGGATGATTTGAATGTGAGTCTTCATTAAAAAAACCCGAAACGTTTTAATATCCACATTTCTCGAAAACTATTATTTCACCTGTCCCAGAATACTTATCGGAATATTTTTGAATGAGCACATCATTGGTTATTGTTGAATCCCCCGCTAAAGCAAAAACGATCAATCGATATCTTGGTAAAGATTATATTGTGTTGGCGTCCTATGGTCATGTGCGTGATCTGTTACCAAAAACAGGTGCCATCGACACAGAAAACAATTTTGAAATGAAATATCAGGAAATTGAAAAAAATGCCAAGGCCGTTGACGCGATAGTCAAAGCACTCAAGAAAGCAGATACCTTATATCTTGCAACTGACCCGGATCGTGAAGGTGAAGCCATTGCCTGGCATCTACATGAACTATTGAATGAACGAGGTGTTTTAAAGGGAAAAAAATCACATCGAGTTGTTTTTCATGAAGTGACAAAAACTGCTATTCAGGATGCTATGGCTAATCCAAGAGCTTTATCTTCGGATTTGATTGATGCACAACAAGCACGCAGGGCACTGGATTATTTAGTGGGTTTTAACCTTTCGCCATTACTATGGAAAAAAATTCAGCGCGGCCTGTCTGCCGGGCGTGTTCAGAGTCCTGCATTAAGGATGATCGTCGAGCGTGAACAGGAAATAGAAAAATTCAAGGCTCAGGAATATTGGACCATAGAAGCGGATCTTGAGCAGGAAAAAGCAAAATTTGTTTCAAGACTGACATATTTACATGGTGAAAAGCTGAAACAATTTACTATCACAAAAAGTGATGCGGCGAATAAAGCACATGATACATTGATGCAAGCAGCAGATGGACGCTTAATTGTTAGCAAGATTGAGAAGAAGCAACGTAAAAGACAACCTACTGCACCATTTACAACCTCAACCATGCAACAGGAAGCAGTCCGGAAATTAGGACTGACAGCCCAGCGTACCATGCGTATCGCGCAGCAATTATATGAAGGGATAGACATAGGCGGAAGTGAAGGAACGGTCGGATTGATTACTTATATGCGTACAGACTCAGTCGTTCTGGCAAAGGAAGCACAAGAGGAGATAAGAGGTTTCATTGCAGAACGATATGGTAAAGATAATGTACCAGCTGAACCCAGGGTGTATAAAACAAAATCAAAAAATGCGCAGGAAGCACATGAGGCCATACGTCCTACGCTGGTAAGGCATGTACCGAAGGAAATAAAATCTTCTCTTGATAATGATCAGTTTCGATTGTATGAATTGATCTGGAAGCGCGCAGTCGCCAGTCAAATGACGCATGCGGCAATTGATACAGTCTCTGTCGATATGAGTTGTGGGGAGGGTAATATTTTTCGGGCCAATGGATCGACCATTGCCGATCCAGGTTTTATGATGGTTTATCAAGAGGGGCGGGATGAAGCGAAAACAGAAAGCGATGAAAAGCTACTACCACCACTGCAAGAAGGTGACGTTGTGAAGTTGCTCGAGATCAGGGCAGAACAACATTTCACAGAACCGCCACCGCGCTATACAGAAGCCAGCCTGGTGAAAACATTGGAAGAATACGGTATTGGCAGACCATCAACCTATGCAAGTATCATCTACACACTCAAGCAAAGAGAATATGTGGAGTTCGAGAAAAAGCGGTTTACGCCGACAGAGATAGGCCGAGTTGTAAATAATTTTCTGACAAAGCATTTTAAGGAGTATGTTGATTACGATTTTACAGCACGTCTTGAAGATGAGCTGGATGCTGTTTCCAGAGGTGAGAAAGACTGGTTACCATTGATAAAGAATTTTTGGACTTCATTCGAAAGGCAAATCAAGGAAAAGGAAAAAACTGTCAGTCGTAATGAAGCGATTCAGGCCAGAGAACTGGGAACAGATCCAAAGACAGGTTCGCCTGTGTCGGTGCGCATTGGTCGTTTCGGGCCCTATGCACAAATTGGCACAAAAGAAGATGAAGATAAGCCTAAATTCGCAGGCTTACGTCCTGGACAGAAACTGGACAGTATTACTCTGGAAGAGGCCCTGGAACTTTTTAAATTGCCCAGAGACCTGGGGAAAACAGAAGATGAGGAAGAAGTTATTGTCGGTGTTGGCCGGTTTGGCCCATATATTCGTTACGGGAATAAATTTGTTTCACTTAAGGAAGATGATCCTTATACGGTGTCATTAGAAAAAGCACTGGAGCTTATCGTTGCCAAGAAGATTGAAGATGCAAACAAGCAGATTAATATTTTTGAAGATGAAGGTATCAGTGTCTTGAATGGACGTTATGGTCCTTATGTGACGAATGGGAACAAGAATGTAAAGGTTCCAAAAGACATTGAGCCGGCTGATCTCACTCTGGAAGACTGCAAGAAGATGATTGCAGAAGCACCAGACAGACCACGTCGTGGAGGTAAGAAAAAGGCCAGCAAAAAGAAAGCGACAGCCAAAAAGACCAGCAAAAAGGCAAATAAAAAAACAGGCACCAGAAAAAAGGTGAAAAAGAAGGCAGCGAAAAAAATTAGCGAAGTTAGTTGATATTGTATTTCCAGATATCTATGGGTATAGGGCAGGAAGGTCATGGGTAATTTTCATCTGAATCAGGCAGCCATGGCCCTGAACATGGGCGGCATCATCGCTTATCCAACAGAAGCAGTTTTCGGACTGGGTTGTTATCCGGAGGATTTTTGTTCTGTTGCAAAAATTCTGTCACTTAAAGATCGCTCAGTGAGTAAAGGCTTGATATTGATAGCCGGCAGCGTTGGGCAGATAGCGCCTTATGTCGAATATCCAGATGATAAAGTAAGGCAGGAAGTGAATTCAACGTGGCCTGGCCCGGTCACGTGGGTGTTACCTGCGAGGGCAAGCGTCCCCTATTGGATTACCGGGGGTAAGAACACGGTTGCCGTCAGGGTAAGTGCGCATCCAGTGGCGCAAGCCCTGTGCCACAGGGTCGGAGTGATTGTATCTACAAGTGCAAATCCAGTGAGGTGCACACCTGCCACAAATGTCATCAAGGTTCGGAGTTATTTTGGCAAAAAAATTGATTATATCTTGCCTGGAGAAACAGGCACTCAGCGCCATCCTACGGAAATTAGGGAAGCAAGCACTGGTAAGGTTCTACGCCCCAGCGATTAGTCCAATAATTAATCGTTAAATAGCACGAATATCAGCTTTTTATCTTATTGACAGCTCAGCCAGATTGACCGAGAATGTGCGGCTGATTTCGGAGGGGTACCCAAGCGGTCAACGGGATCAGACTGTAAATCTGACGGCTCAGCCTTCGGAGGTTCGAATCCTCCCCCCTCCACCAGGGACGAGTGGCATTATTATAGTGCAGGGGTTAGTTGATCGCTAGTTTGGTGTTGGCTAGGCGGGTGTAGTTCAATGGTAGAACCTCAGCCTTCCAAGCTGATGGTGTGGGTTCGATTCCCATCACCCGCTCCAGTTTAGATTGTATGAATGTCTTAGATTGTATGAATGTCAGTGATTTAGTGAATGTATCTGCTCATATAGCTCAGTCGGTAGAGCACTTCCTTGGTAAGGAAGAGGTCACCGGTTCGAATCCGGTTATGAGCTCCAGCTTAGTGCCATAGCTGGCCGGATTGAATTTTTAGTTGAGATGAAATTTTTAATTTTTAATTTTATTATTAATACCTTAATGTTGAGGAGAGGATCCTAATGTCTAAGGAGAAATTTGAACGAACGAAGCCACATATCAATGTGGGCACGATAGGTCACGTTGATCACGGCAAGACGACACTGACAGCGGCGATCACCAAGATCATGGCGGAGAAACATGGAGGTGAATTCAAGGCCTATGATCAGATTGATAATGCGCCGGAAGAAAGAGAACGTGGGATCACGATTGCGACGGCGCACGTCGAATACGAAAGTGATAATCGCCACTATGCGCACGTTGACTGTCCGGGCCATGCAGATTATGTAAAGAACATGATCACCGGCGCCGCACAGATGGACGGAGCGATCCTGGTGTGTAGTGCAGCGGACGGTCCGATGCCGCAGACCAGAGAACACATATTACTGGCCCGCCAGGTTGGCGTGCCCTACGTGGTGGTCTATCTGAACAAGGCCGATCAGGTTGATGATGATGAATTGCTGGAACTGGTGGAGATGGAAGTGCGCGAATTGCTGGATACCTACGAATTTCCAGGAGACGACACCCCGATCATCATAGGCTCAGCATTGAAGGCCCTGGAGGGTGATGAAAGTGAGATAGGTGTCCCCTCCATCATCAAGCTGGTGGCAGCGATGGATGACTATATTCCGGTGCCTGATCGTGCAGTTGACCAACCCTTTCTGATGCCGATTGAAGACGTATTCTCGATATCAGGACGAGGGACTGTGGTGACGGGACGAGTAGATCGAGGCATCGTCAAGGTCGGCGAAGAGATTGAGATTGTAGGGATTAGAGAGACCCAGAAGACGACTTGCACGGGTGTTGAGATGTTCAGGAAGCTGCTTGACGAAGGGCGTGCGGGAGACAACGTCGGTGTTTTGTTACGTGGTACCAAGCGGGAAGAAGTGGAACGTGGCCAGGTATTGTGCCATCCAGGTTCGATTACGCCGCACACCCGTTTTGAAGCAGAGATATATGTGTTATCGAAAGATGAAGGTGGCAGGCATACGCCATT
>JACZSJ010000166.1 GCA_022574295.1 Pseudomonadota bacterium | reverse complement strand
TGAGTTACTTCTGGATGCTCCTGGTACGACTCGTCCAGGCAATGCGGCCACAGCGGCTGTCCTCGCGGGTGGCATTGGTGCTGAGACGGAAGATTATGCCGATGCAACATCCTGGGGCTATCGTGTCGTCGGGCGTCTGACCTATAACAATGTCATCGGTGCAATCAACCTGTCACCCCGCTTCGGCTGGCGTCATGATGTGCGTGGCAACACTCCCGGCCCCGGTGGTAATTTTATTGAAGGTTTTAAGCAGGTGACTTTAGGTGTGAGTGCTGATTATCAAAATACATGGAAGGCGGATATAAGCTATACCAGTTTCTTTGGGGCAGGTAGTCAGAACCTGTTGCAGGACAGGGATTTTGTTGCGGGTAGCATTAGTTATTCTTTCTAAATATTTTTTTAGGGTTGAGGAATCGACATGATGGATAAAAAAATAAACAGTATCCTTGCCAATATTCTGAGTGGTGTTCTGGTTCTGACAGTCTCACTGCCAGTGAGTGCAGAAATGGCCGCCGATGAAGTTGCACGTCTTGGTGTGGACCTGACCCCACTGGGCGGAGAAAAGGCCGGCAATGCAGATGGAACCATCCCTGCCTGGGACGGTGGCTTGACGCAAGCGCCTTCAGGTTACACTGAAGGGGGATATTATGTTGATCCCTATTCGGGTGATGGCATCAAGTTCACCATTACTTCGGGGAATATGGGTGAACATGCGGATAAGTTGACGGAAGGCCATAAGGCACTGCTGAAGACCTATCCCGATAGCTTCAAGATGAATGTCTATCCCACACACCGATCAGCTGCCGCACCACAACACATTTATGATGCAACCAAACAGATTGCAGGCGCTGCTAAACTTACGGCAGATGGTAATGGTGTCGAGAACGCTATCGTCGGTATCCCGTTTCCGATCCCGTCCAATGGTCTGGAGGCCATCTGGAACCACATACTTCGATGGCGGGCAGATTTTGCTGAACGTAAGATAGCGCAGGCAGCGCCTACCCGAGGCGGTGATTACACCCTGGTAAAATTTTCTGATCAATTTAACATTCAATACAATCGGCAAGGGATGACAGTAGACAAACTGAATAATATTATTCTCTATTTCAAGCAAGAGGTTAAAGCGCCGGCCAGGTTGGCGGGTGGCATCCTTCTGGTCCATGAAACCCTGAACCAGAAGGCAGAAAACCGTAAGGCATGGCTTTACAATCCAGGTCAACGTCGCGTCAGACGTGCGCCGAATGTTGCTTTTGATAATCCAGGTACAGCTTCTGATGGCATGAGGACGAACGATCAGTTTGATATGTACAATGGAAGCCCTGAACGCTACAACTGGCAGTTAGTGGGTAAAAAAGAAATTTATGTTCCCTATAATAATTATAAGCTTCAGGATCCTTCTGTTAAATATGCCGATATATTGAAGCCATTGCATATCAACCCTGATCTCCCACGCTATGAATTACACAGGGTCTGGGTGGTTGAAGCGACCTTGAAAGAAGGTTCAAGACACCTTTACAAAAGACGGACTTTCTACATGGACGAAGACTCATGGCAAATTCTGGTCGTTGATCAATATGATAATCGGGATCAGTTGTGGCGTGTTTCAGAGGGTTTTGCGATCAATCATTACAACGTGCCTAATTTATGGACCACATTAGAGGTTCATACCGATCTACAGGCAGGACGTTATCTTGCCATCGGCCTGACCAACGAAAGTGAGCCATATAACTTTAATGCAAAACTTTCGACAAAAGAATTTACTCCCGCAGCATTGAGAAGGGCAGGTAAAAGATAAATTAAAAAATTTTATCGATGACTAATTTATGCATTGGTCACAAATCAAAACGCCTGGTGTTGCATTTTTGCAGACCAGGCGTTTTTTTATTTATAAGACCGTAATAGCATCTGTTTCATGAATGGTACTTATTCAAGCCCGTCATTCCCGCGAACTATTGCATGGATACAGAAGGTAGAGCGAAACAGGGAGTCCGAGCCGAAGCGGAAATCTAGGGAACCTCTGATTAAGTCCAAAAATACATTAAGTCGTCATTCTGGCGCATGCCAGAATCTAGTCAAAACAATAATTTACTGGATGCTGGTATTCACCAGCATGACGGAGTGCGTACTTGGTCAGAGATTCCCTAGTTATGTATAGTAAATCGAGTATGGTTTCCCGCATACGTGGGAATGACGAAAGGAAGAAACTTATGTTTCAGAGCTTAAGTAAGAACCATTCGTATCTGACATTTTTACTGGATCAAAAATAGTGATTCATAATCGTAAATTATTGTTATTGAGTTCATC
>JACZSJ010000086.1 GCA_022574295.1 Pseudomonadota bacterium | reverse complement strand
AAGGGTAAAGTCCTTATATCTCTTCGTGTGACAAAAAGTCGACTAACTCGTGTTTTTGAGGTTTTTACATGAAATTAAAAGTATCGCCTAACAAGGGAATCAGACCGAAATTGGTAATATTAAGTTTTGATTTTTAACAATAATTAATCCCAACGATCATCCCGAGTCTGAACAATGCCATCTGTGATTTGAACAGGGAAAGTAGATATATCTTCATATGCGGGAGGCGTAAGGGCCTTACCAGTTTTGATGCAAAAGCGGGCCCCGTGACGAGGGCAAATGATTTGATCACCATCCAGTAATTGATCAGGTTTCAATTCACATCCCAATAAGGGGGAATTGTCATGGCTACAATTATCTTCAATGGCGTAATATTCGCCATCAAGATTAAACACGGCAATCTGAACATCGCCTAAATCAACCAGCCGGGCCTGGCCCGGACCGAAGTGTTCTGTGGGTTCGATATTAATCCAGTCTGACATACGAAGTGTTCTTCCCTGATGCTGAAAAAAAACAGGGGTCTCAATAAAGACCAGTTTGTAACCTGGCAGCCTCTGACATCATGGTCTGGTTCCAGGGTGGGTCAAATGTGAGCTCGACATTGACCCTGGTGACATTGGGAATATTGTTTATTTTAGTGCGCAGATCATCAGCCAGAAAATCTCCCATGCCACAACCTGGCGCAGTCAGTGTCATGATGATATCTACCTGATTACCTTCTTCAAGTGGTGTGATACTACAGTCATAAATAAGTCCCAGTTCGACAATGTTGATAGGAATTTCCGGGTCGTAGCAGGTGCGTAATTGTTCCCAGATCAACTCCTCATCAACGCTGCCATCCCCCGTTAATTCTTTTGCAGATCCAGTTGAATTATTTTCTTCTACTTCAAACCCCAGGGCATCGGCATCCTTACTGTCAACTCGAGCCAGGTTGCCATTGATATTCACCGTATAGCTGCCGCCCAGAGCCTGGGTGATGGTTACGATAGTATCTTTCTCAAGCCTGATGGGGGTACCGTCTGGGATCAGTGCGGCATCGCAGGTTCTTTTCAGGGTGATGGGTTCGTTTTTGTGCATTTTCTATAGTTCAGTCTTATTCTGTCATCGCAGGAGCTGCGTCACCCTGCATTGCTGAGCGCAGGGTATGCCAGCAGAGTGTTGCGCATTTAACACGCGCTGGATACTGTTTAACGCCCGCCAGCGCAGCAAGTTTTCCCAGTGATTGCATTTGTTCTTCACCAGGATTTTCTTCTTCCATGATTAGATTATGAAAATCCTGAAACAGTTGTTCGGCCTGTTCGATGGTTTTGCCCTTGACTGAATCTGTCATCAAGGAGGCAGAGGCGACCGAGATAGCACAGCCGGAACCATCAAAGCTAACATCAGTGATGACGTCATCTTCTGTTTTCAAATAAAGATTTAATTTGTCACCACACAGCGGGTTATAGCCTTCGGCCACCTGCGTCGCATCATCAAGTTTGCCAAAATTCCTTGGACTGCGATTATGGTCAATGATGACTTCCTGATAGAGATCTTGTAAATCAAACATTACGAAAATACCTTTCTGGCTTTTTCCAGAGCCTGGATCAAAACATCGACTTCTGTAAATGTGTTATAGAAAGCAAAGGAAGCCCGTGCTGTTGCAGGCACATTAAAATGTGTCATCACCGGCATGGCACAGTGGTGACCTGTGCGGATGGCGATGCCTTCATGGTCAAGGATGGTGCCGATATCATGTGGATGCACGCTGTCTATCACGAAAGACAAGATGCTGGCTTTCTGTTCCGCAGTACCAATTAAGCGCAAGCCCTTAACCTCAAGGGCCTTTTCCGTTGCATATTCAAGCAGTTCTTGTTCGTAAGCAGCGATGGCATCAAGGCCAACTGAATTAACATAGTCAATGGCGGCGCCTAGCCCAATGACTCCAGCAATATGTGGTGTGCCTGCTTCAAACTTGTAAGGCAGATCGGCATACATTGTCTTTTCGAATGACACCATCTTGATCATATCACCACCGCCTTGCCAGGGGGGCATGGCTTCGAGTAACGCTGTCTTGCCGTAAAGCGCACCGATACCTGTGGGACCGAATAACTTGTGACCGGAAAAGACATAAAAATCACAATCCAATGCCTGCACATCCACAGCGGTGTGTGGTGTGGCTTGTGCCCCATCAATAATAACAATCGCGTTATGTTCATGGGCACGATCAATAATATGTTGAACCGGGTTAATGGTCCCCAGTGCATTGGAGATATGAACCACTGAAACAATCTTCGTTTTTGGGCTGAGTATTTTCTCAAATTCTTCAACCATTAGTTCACCGTCATCATTAATCGGAATAATCTTCAGGA
This sequence comes from Pseudomonadota bacterium, assembly GCA_022574295.1. Classification (GTDB taxonomy): domain Bacteria; phylum Pseudomonadota; class Gammaproteobacteria; order Eutrophobiales; family Eutrophobiaceae; genus SMWN01. The sequence continues at coordinate 5,560 of JACZSJ010000086.1, read as the reverse complement.
TCGCACCTGTTTGTTCGCATAGCATCTGCCAGGGCACGATGTTCGAATGGTGTTCCATTTCTGAAATAATAATTTCATCGCCGGCCTTGAGATTGGTTCTGCCATAACTCTGTGCAATCAGATTAATGCCTTCGGTTGCTCCACGCACAAAAATAATTTCTTTCTCGGAACTGGCATTGATAAAGTTACGTACCTTCCCTCGTGCCTGTTCGTAATCGGCGGTCGCTCGCTCACTTAAGGTGTGTACGCCACGGTGAATGTTGGCATTATTTTGCTGATAATATTTATCCAGCGCCTCGATCACCTGTATGGGCTTTTGCGAGGTCGCAGCATTATCCAGATAGATCAATGGTTTTCCATTGACCTCCTGATGCAGGATCGGAAAATCCTGACGAATCCTTTCAACATCCAATAAGGGTGTTTTTAAATCATTTGCTGTGCTGGCTTCCGACATCTATACAGGTTCCTTAATTTTGCTTGGCCTTAATTTTGTCTGGCCGAACTTAAATTGGCCTTGATTAAATCTGAACCAGGTAAACGGCCACCGACGTTGAATTCCAGTTGTTCACGAATAGGTGCAAATTTAATGCGCCTGATGACTTCATCGGCAAAGGCAAAGGTCAGTAAACTTTTGGCGGTATCGGCATCAAGACCACGTGAACGAAGGTAGAACAACATGTTTTTGTCCAGTTGGCCAACGGTAGCGCCGTGGCTACATTTCACATCATCGGCATAGATTTCCAGTTCAGGCTTGGTATCGATCTCTGCATGATCAGACAACAGGAGGTTGGCATTGGATTGTGATGCATCTGTTTTCTGTGCATCTTTATGCACAATGACTTTGCCATTGAAGACACCTCGCGCACGACCATCCAGCACGCCGCGATAATATTCGTCACTTCGTGTATGAGGTTTGGAATGATTCACCAGTGTGTGGTTATCGACATGTTGGCGACCATTGCCCATATAAAGCCCGTTTAAAATAATCTCAGCACCTTCCCCGGCCAGATCTGTGACAATGTCATTGCGTACGATTGCGCCGCCTAATGAAATTGAATGTGATTCAACCCGGCTGTTACGATGTAGTTTTAGATGCGTGCCACCGATATGAAAACTATCTGTGTTTTCCTGTTGTACTTTGTAATGTTCAAGTACTGCACCATCCTCGGTTTCAATCTCGGTAATGGTATTGGTAAAACTAACAACGCCTTTCAGTCCATGAAAACTCTCAATCACGCTGGCCTGTGCGTTCTTGCCCATAATGATTAAGTTACGCGGTGCCGTGGTCAGCATTACTTCATTGTGACTGGAGATATAATAGATAACGATGGGTTCTTCAATGACGACGTTATCTGGTACGTAGATAAAAGCACCATCATGAAAAAATGCAGTATTTAAAGCAGCAAAGACATGATTTTCCCTGGAATGATTTTTCTTGGCAAATTGATTGAACCTTTTTTCGATTAATTCCGGTGTATTTTTTAATGCATCACGTAAACTGCCGATGACAACCTGGTCATCAAGACTGCCAATATCAGAGTGTTCTGCAGAAAACTGACCATTGATAAATACCAGTTCGTGACAGTTTTCTGTATTAAATTTAAGCTTGTCCAGTTCATCAGTCTGGATGGCATTATGTGTCGGATTTGCAGTGATAAATCCAGTTTTGGTAATTCGAGAGACATCCGTATATTTCCAGTTTTCGTGGTGACGTGTTGGGAATCCCTCTTTCTGAAACTGATCAAATGCGGATTGTCGATGCGCGCTTAACCACGACAATGATTTTAAATCACCTACAGCGTTTGCATCTTGATGTGCAGAAAAAGCGGCGTGGAAATTTTCTGCCAGAATATTGTCCTGGGGTGAACTCATGCTGCGTCAGCCTCCTCGCGCACCCAGTCATAACCTTTTTCTTCGAGTTCCAGAGCCAGTTCCTTACCACCTGATTTAATGATCTTGCCATCAGACAGGACATGTACATAGTCAGGGATGATGTAATCCAGCAGGCGTTGATAATGGGTCACAATAATGATGGCACGATCTTCGCGGCGCAGGCCGTTGACACCACTGGCAACAATCTTCAAGGCATCGATATCCAGGCCAGAATCAGTTTCATCAAGGATGGCGAGTTTAGGTTCAAGTAATGCCATCTGAAATATTTCATTTCGCTTTTTCTCGCCGCCAGAAAAGCCTTCATTCACAGCACGATTTAAAAGATCTTCATTCATATTGACGACCTTCATTTTTTCTTTAACTAAGTCCAGAAATTCAAAAGCATCCAGCTCAGCTTCGCCCCGGTGTTTGCGTTTGGCGTTCATTGCTGCCTTTAGTAAATAAACATTATTCACGCCCGGTATTTCGACAGGGTATTGAAAAGCCAGGAAGATGCCTTCGCGGGCACGAATTTCAGGCTCTATTCCGGTGAGATCCTTGCCTTCATAAATGATCTCGCCACTATCGATCTTATATCCATCGCGACCAACAATGACATTTGCCAAGGTACTTTTTCCAGAACCGTTCGGACCCATAATGGCATGAACCTCACCGGCCTTTACTTCAAGATTAAGCCCCTTAAGGATTTGTTTGTCATTGATAGATACTTTTAGATTTTTAATGCTTAACATTTTAATTTTTTCCAAAAATTGTGTGAAAAGTTAAGCGTGAAAGGTAAAATAGTTATCAACTGTTACAAAATTTTTCACATCACACTTTTCACGTTTCACTTCATACACTTCACTTAACTATCCGACTGCACCCTCAAGGGTGATGCCTAATAATTTTTGTGCCTCAACGGCAAACTCCATGGGTAATTCTTTAAACACTTCTTTACAGAAACCATTAACGATCATGTTTACCGCATCTTCTTCCGAGATTCCGCGTTGCTTGCAGTAAAACAACTGGTCTTCACCAATCTTCGAAGTCGTGGCTTCATGTTCCACTATCGCGGTTGAATTCTTCACTTCGATATAAGGGAAGGTATGTGCGCCACATTTATCCCCCATTAATAAGGAATCACACTGGGTATAATTGCGAGCGTTCTCAGCGGTTTTGGCAATTCGGACCATTCCGCGATAAGTATTTTGGCCGAAGCGTGCAGAGATGCCCTTGGAGATGATGGTGCTGCGAGTATTCTTACCGATATGAATCATCTTGGTGCCGGTGTCGGCCTGTTGATAATTGTTGGTCACAGCGACGGAATAGAATTCACCTACAGAATTATCACCACGCAAAATACAACTGGGGTATTTCCAGGTAATGGCGGAACCTGTCTCTACCTGTGTCCATGAGATCTTGGAATTCACTCCTCGACAATCACCGCGCTTGGTGACGAAGTTGTAAATCCCTCCAACCCCATTTTCATCGCCGGGATACCAGTTCTGTACCGTGGAATATTTAATTTGCGCATCATCCAGGGCGATTAGTTCTACCACCGCTGCATGTAACTGGTTCTCGTCACGCATGGGTGCGGTACAGCCTTCCAGATAACTCACATGACTGCCTTCTTCGGCAATGATCAAGGTACGTTCAAACTGTCCTGTGTTGGCGGCATTAATTCGGAAATAGGTCGACAGTTCCATGGGGCAGCGAACACCTTTGGGGATAAAACAAAAAGAACCATCGGTAAACACAGCAGAGTTCAGTGCTGCAAAAAAATTGTCTCCGGTCGGTACCACTGTCCCCAGATATTTTCTGACCAGTTCAGGGTGTTCCTTAACGGCCTCTGAAAAGGAACCGAAGATCACACCAGCATCAGCCAACTTATCCTTGAACGTGGTGGCGACAGAAACACTGTCAAATACCGCATCCACCGCGACGCCAGCCAACATCATTTGTTCCTGCAGGGGGATCCCCAGTTTTTCATAGGTCTCGAGTAATTTAGGATCGACTTCATCAAGACTTTTTGGTCCGTCGCCTTTTGATTTTGGGGCGGAATAATATGAGATGGCCTGATAATCAATCTCTTCATGATGCACATGCGCCCATTCAGGTGTGTCCATGGTTAACCAGTGACGGTAGGCATCAAGACGCCATTGTAGAAGCCACTCGGGTTCGTCTTTCTTTGCAGAAATCATGCGAATGACATCTTCGTTTAAACCGGGGGCAATAGTATCGGATTCAATGTCGGTAACGAAGCCATGTTCGTATTCGGCATTGACCAGCGTTTCAACCTGGGCATTTTCGACTGTTGTTTCTTCGACCGTAGTTACTTCGATATTTTCTGATTGTGATGTCATCAATATTTCCTGATTAATTTATTTTTGTTCAAACGCTAAAAATGTTTAAACACTGAAACTCTCGCCGCAACCACAGGTTTCCTGTGAATTCGGGTTTTTAAACTGGAACTCTTCGTTGAGTCCTTCACGGACATAATCCATTTCTGTGCCTATCAGCATAGGCAGACTGAGTTTATCGACGAAGATCTTCACACCCTTGGATTCGAATATTTCATCCTGATCAGTGGTTTGTTCAGCCGCCTCGACGATATACTGATAACCGGAACAACCGGTGGTCTTGGTCGCCAGACGTAAGCCAATACTGGCACCGTTCTTGGCCAGAAAGCTTTTTACATGTTCCGCCGCCTTGTCGGTCAGCGTGATATTTTTTGAAATGACTGTTTCGCTCATAATCTATTGTCTCTGGTTAATTCGTGGTGCCTTTAATGTGTGGTTACTGGATTTAAGCCACCCTTGTGAGTGAAATCTTTAAGCAAGATGGCATCCTGTCTCTCGGCCACATGTTGTACATTGTTCATTCGAATTAGTTCGCCAAGTGAAATGCCATTCAAATACTCAGCGATGTTAAGGTTCAGTCCCATCCATAAGTCATGGGTCAGGCAACGTACATCACCCAGGCAATTTTGCTGACCACCACAACGGGTTACATCAATGGTTTCGTCCACGGCATATATCACGCGTGCGATGGTAATTTCGTCCGCATTCAACGCCAGACGGTAACCACCACCGGGACCACGTATACTCTCAACCAGGCTTTTCCTGCGCAGTTTGCCGAACAACTGTTCCAGATAGGTCAGGGAGATACACTGCCTGGCTGAAATATCTGCCAGACTCACGGGTGCCTGATCATTGTGTAATGCCAGATCCAGCATGGCGGTAACGGCGTAGCGGCCTTTGGTGGTCAGTTTCATCTATCTTTTACCTCGGACTCTGTCCGAAAAGGGTATCTTTTACCTCGGGTGTAACCCGAAAAGGGCGGCAATTTTCTCTTTTCTGACTAATTTAGTCAAGTATATAGTTGATTAGTTTACTCGGGATTTAGGGAATGTATATGGGGTAATGTATATCAGTCTTCATATTGTGAGTGAATGCTTACTTAATATGGTTTATTTGGGTGTGATTTCGCCTTTTAGCGTGTGTTTTTTGAGAATGGTTTCGCCTTTAACCGGCGAGCTTTTTCTGAGAAAGGTTTCGCCTTTAACCGGCGAGTACCTTCTTTTTGCATGCCCAAAAAGAAGGTACGAAGAAAAAGGGCACCCAGATGTCTTACCCTGCGGGTTCCTGAATTCATCTTGATGACCTACGCGCCGTCCACAGGCTCGTCC
>JACZSJ010000165.1 GCA_022574295.1 Pseudomonadota bacterium | reverse complement strand
CAAAGTCGAGGAGGTAGGGTAAAGCAGGAAACCAGAGCCGAGGAGCAATTACCGAACGTTATAAAGAACAACTGGAAAAATATGGGGCTTTAATGAAATTGCACGGGGACGAACCAATTAAGTTGGGGCTTTATTTTCCCTTGTTGCAGGGTTGGAGAGAGTGGGAGTGTAAGCACTAATATTTAGTTTCAAAAATATAGACTGCATTGTGGTAAAAAAAACGCCTGAAATCTAGAGTCGTTCTATATGTGACCTGATTTTATTCATGATTTCATTGAATGTTGGTTGGCTGCTGTAATATAAATCAGTTGATTTAGAAAAAGCGCTTTCATAAAGTTTATATGTTTCTGAATCAGAAAAAATGAATGCTTCATTTTCAGATATCTTTCTAATATCTCTAGTACGAAAACGTTCCTCTTTATAAGATTCATATTTATCTGTGCCTATAAAATTGTTGACGGCATCTAGATCCAATAACTGTGCGATATCGTAATAATGCCTCAAGAATGGAGTAGGGTCTGTTTTTAACTCTTGTTGTTGGCGAAATTTGGTTGAAACAGTTTGAAGTTTTTCAACAAATGTATACTCCGGTGCGTAACAGTTAACATCGACAGCAGTATTATTAATTATTTCTACGCTCCTTTCATTCGCATGGTCAAAGGCCCAGGATGAAATATTAACAGTTTGGTTCGGTATAACGTTATCAAATCCAACCTCAAGGAGAATACCAGACTTAATATCGCTTAAAGGTTCGAAGTGACTTTCATGATATAATCGTATGCCACCACTTCTATATTTTTCGTCATCAAATTCTGTGTCACGCGTTATCTCGATGATTCCATCGATTTTTAGTTTGTTACTGGCCAACCAATCGTAGAACTCTTTTCTTGATTGACTATGTTTATCTTTATTATGGTTTTTACCTTCATAGACTTTGAATGAAGCGCAAGCAGGATCAATTCTGATATCAATATCTTCAGAAAACCTGTTAATAATCCCATAACCCTTTGAAAGTGAAGTACCGCCTTTGAGTTCATACTTCAGTCCCAATTCATTTAAGCCATATAGACAATGCATTATCCAGTAATCCTTTTCTATAAGTACTGGATTAATATCTAGTTCCGCAGAAACAATACGAACAAGATCTTCAAATTCGGGATGATTATGAAGATAGATAGGGTTAGGCGACATTAGTTAATGTCGTTCCATTGCCAAACAGAGAACTAAAAAATTTCTTTGTGGAAACCTTTCCATATTTTTCAGCGTTGGAAAGAAGTTTTTTACTATCCATATTTAGGGCCCTGGATTTAACTCGAGTTTTTATCTGCTCGTGATCTTCAACCAAAGCCTTGAGATTATTCATCAGGTCAACCAGTAAAAATTCACTACTTAGTTTTTTAGGGAAATTATATTTTCTTTGGAAATCGTAAGTTCTATTACCAAGCTTGAACTGACCATGACGTTTCTGGTTATAAACAGTCGTGGTGTTATACAGTTGAGTTGTTCCTAAACCTAAAGCGTTATACATATTAGGTGAGGTTAGTAGGAAATTGTCATCTTTTAAAAAAGTGCTGACCAATTGCCTATCTGTAGGGGGCACTTCGCCAAAAGTAGATTCTTTAGGGTAATAGTAAAGACCATTCTGCAATTTCTTCAGAACACCTTCCTCAACCAATTGGCGGGCGTGACGATCTACACTCTTCGACCACTTTTCCAGGTCGGAGCGTCGGTAGACGTTCCCTGGCTTCAGATTCCTTTTTAATTGCTTTAAACGCCTCATATCAGCTCTCTCTAGCTACGGGGAATTTTAGCAGAATTACTTAATATAACAAATAAATTATTAAATAATCATGCAAAATATATTCTAACACATTGTTTTAATTGTATATATTATTTAATAAATAATTAATATAAATAATATAAATAATAATAATACCTTACAATGTCAAACTGGTAATAAACAATATTACTATGAGTAATTTCCTCATAATCCATCAACTAATCACTGTTGAAGTAAAACCGTTAAACAGCCTGTTAGAATGAATAATATGAGTGCTTTCACCTATATCACCTATTATACACTTGCTAAAAATCCAAACCCTTCAAGATCTGCGAGTAATGTATTAAATTTAGTTGTAATATCCGCCAGCGTTCCATCAGCATCTACAATTGTGGCTTGTTGAGCTTGCAATGCTACCCCACCCATACTAAAAGAACTATCACTCGCTATACTCCCCGCTGTGAGAGTACGAACAATATCAAGGGCTTCTATCTTATTCTCCAAACTCGCACCATTAACGGTTCCGTCTGCGGATACAGTCGAGTTTTTATTATACCACGTTGA
>JACZSJ010000085.1 GCA_022574295.1 Pseudomonadota bacterium | reverse complement strand
TTGGATCAAAATAGACCGAAACCTAATGAAATAAATAATGATATTGATGAACTGGAAAAATTTAAAAAAACAATCCGTAAAAGAAAGAAAGACATAAAAGTAAAACGCGAACATGCAACTAATGCCAAACAACCAAATATCGGATGATTTTAAAAACCATGACTAAAGGGGGTCAGACCGCTTTTGGACTTCGTGTCCTCGCGGCATAAGTACGTCCTGTACAAAACCACGTTTCTTCGTTAACTCGATAACCAGGATTTTACTTTGGTTTTTTGATCTCTATTGAAGGCTTTAATTTCTCTGTGCCTAATAGAAATGGAGTTTTTCAACAGAATAAGTCTTAACCAGACATTCAACTTGAACGAACATAAGGGGAGGTTCAATTTGCCCCTTTCATTCACTTGTGCCTGGCTTGCTTAGCCATCTCTACCAGGACCTGTCTAACTTCTTCCGAAGAATTGACAGGCTCTGGAAAAACAAAACGTACGATACGTGCATCCACTCGTAGATGAAATCCTTCAGCATCCACACCCACCATCATAGGTTGACAACCATCAGGGAGTTCAATCTTTTGATAACAGCAATAGTCGATCATGGCATCAGCATGATCCAGGTTCATGTGACTTACCATGGCATGTTCATCTTGCACTGAGAATGGATTAGCACGCACCAATTCTTTAGGTTCTAACCAGTGAATTATCCCAAACCCACCAATATATCGTGCACGAACTAATTCAATACGATAAAAATTAAAATCGTGCGTTTTATGATAATCTCTGGATTCAGGGAAATACTTGTAATAACGAATACTTATGTCTTCGTCATCAGAAATTATGTTGGCGTTACCCAGACATGTCAAACGTGCTGCCGCCTGGATGTCGTTGGCCTCACCTTCGGTAACAATTAATGAGACCTTAGAATTTTCTTGAATATTTTTTGTATGTTGTGCAATTGAACTGATAAGAATAACCGGTTGGCCATCTCTGTCCATACAATAAGGAACAACAGAACCAAACGGATAGCCCGGGGCATCAACGGAATGAGTCGATAATACACCATGATATTCACTAAGCAACAAGCTGCGCGCATCGAAGTTAATTTCAGACATTTGAAAAACTCTTTTAGTAAATAGGGCGTACTTATATATTATTGTTGTTCAAGACTCAAACTTTAAAACTTAACTGATAAACAAAAATAGGGGACAGACCGTTCCTGTGTAATCCATACACTCACGGCATAAGTACATCCTGTACAAAACCACGTTTTTTTCTCTTTTATCATGCTGAGGATGTAAGTAGTGACAGGGGTATCTGAACACGGTTTTCCAGTGAAAGTAGACATCAAATACTAGAACCACCTAAGGTCTCAAGCGTGAATTGATCTTTCTTATTATCAAAATACTTCTTCAGTGCGCTATCAAAAAGAGGATGATGATTTTTTACCTGGCTAAAGAGCGTCATTGATGAATGAAATTTCAGGTAATCAGGATAGCCAAAGATCTGCTCTACTGTACTCTCCTCTGTGCTCACAACAATTTCGGTACATTCATGTAACCTGTTACCAAGAATTGGGTGCTGTACATAAGCGGTTGCTTCATCTAATGACCCTAATGCATATTTTTGGGAAATATGACTTTTACCAAGTCCCTTAACTTGTGGAAAGATATACCACATCCAATGGCTCTCTTTACGCCCCCCTCTCAGTTCTCTAACAACATCTGGGTAAACAGCTTCTTGAGCATCGAGAAAGCGCTGCAGTTGATAAATATCATTCATAGATAGTAATTAACACCTATCCGGTAAGAACTCATCAAATTTCAGATATTTTTATCTGGGGCAGAATACGTTTTACCTTTCTATGATGACTTCCTGGACAAGGTAAAAGCAATATAAGACAAGCTTCTGACCATATTGGTTTGTGTTAATAAGCCAATGAGTTTGTTGTTTCGATCAACAACGGGTAGATGACGGATATTTTTATCGATCGCAAACCTTACAGCTTCCCGCAAGGTGATGTGGCTGTGTATTGTCAAGGTAGGGCTGGTCATAAAGTGAACAATGGGTAAATGATCACGGGCTATATCATTCAACATTTCTTCCATTATTGCGACCAAATCACGTTCGGTAATGATACCAACAGGCTCATCATTTTCAGTAATAATCAGGCTCGATATACTATTACGACTCAATATTTTTATTACATCTTTTATCGCCGTATCGGGTGAACAGGCAGTGACATTTTTTGTCATGACTTCAGATACGTAAATTTCTTCCATAGCATATCCCTGTTATTTCTTATTCAGTTTAGTATAACAAAAGGAAATTAAAAGGGTCAGTGTGACATACAAGGATGCATTAATGCCGCAAGCGCATGGAGCGCAGGAGCGGCCGATTGATTTTTGTTTTTTATCCCCCTTTTGTCATGCTGAGGATGTAAGTAGTGATAGGGGCATCTGAACACGACGTTCAGATGAGTGGCTCCATGGCAGGATGTCATGTAGGCGCGTACCCGTGATGACTGCTTATAGACGAAGGAAGCCCAAGTCATTTTTTGGGCTATGACATTGGGGCGTCGATCGCTTCGGACTCCTGTCCTCTCGCGACACTAATACTTCTATGTATGTCGTCTTTCTTGGTGACTTCTTGTGGGACGAGCAACAAGAAGTCACTCGCTGTAAATGGCGAAATAAATACTCAAAAAAAATAATTAGGGTCAGACCGTTCCTGTGCAGTCCATGCACTCACGGCATAAGTACGTCCATGTACAAAACCACATTTTCCTCTACAGTTTACTGTTATAGAGTTTCACAAACTCTTCGATGGAAACATCACACACTTTACAGATTTCTGATAGTTCAACAAAATCCAATTTTCTCTCACCCGTTTCATATTTTGAAACAAAGCTTTGCGGTTTCTTAAGCTTTTTTGCAAGCTCTACCTGTTTAAGATTACGATCATTACGGATTTCTTTAATCGCTTCTCTAAACGTATTATGTTTTTTGTCCCACAATCTATTGCTCATCAGGCTATCTCAAATACTTGAAAGATATCCCAATTTAGAATAGTATTTAATATATCCCATTATGGGATATATAGTGTAGATATTTATACGAACACGCATTGTAAGGAATACGAATGGATTCACAGGAAATAGAACAGAAATTCGATGCCATTTATATGGCAATATTGCATGGACACATCACCGCAGCCCGTAGTGCCTTTAGGATCTCAATTCAAATAGCAATCGATGAGAAGCTCGACCAGATTATCGACTTTTTAGAAAAGGAAGATATGTCCTGTTCAATTAGAGATATTGAAAAATTCAGATCTGAGCAGATGAAGAAATTCTGTTAAGACGCAATCAAGGGGCCAGAGTACTTGAAAGATCTTAGATCCCTTTAATTTCTCTAATCTTTCGTCTTTGTTGCAAAATCTAATTTGACCAGGGTCAGAAAACATGCAGATGAGATCCCCGCAGATCCAAATATCATGCACATCACCATGATTTGATATCTCACTGCAATATGTGGTGAAACACCGGACAGTATTTGTCCGGTCATCATGCCAGGTAAAGATACCAGCCCGACTGCAAATAGCATATTGATCGTCGGGATGAGTGAGGCGTGTAAAGCAGTATGACGGGCTTTGTTCTGGGGCGTACCATTTGCGATTTCTGATTCATAACGTTCCGCAGCCAGACTCACCGAATTCATGGAATTGGCGAATATCATGCCGGCCAGCGGGATCATATAATGCGGCAGGAACCATGGTTGCAATTCCAGCACGGCCTGGGTGACCAGCCACAGGGTGCAGATCCCACTAACAGAAATCGAGATAAAAGCCTTCAGGTAATCGCCTGATTTTTTATGTTTCACTGGTCGAATTGCGATCCAGCTGGAAGCCAGCAACATGACTGCCAGAACCAGCATCACGATCCAGGCATTATCAGTTTCGAATATGTATACCAGGGCATAACCTATCAAAAGTAGCTGGATCAGCATCCTGATAACAGCATAAATCGACGTTCGTGCATCCAGAGACCATTGATACAAGATACCGATAACTATGATGACCGGCACAAAGGTCCATGCTAGATTGGAAATGGGAATCAGTTGGACTACGTTATTCATTTTCTGTTTCCTTAAATCGATGAAATTATGAGGGATGTCGTTACAGTAGAGTCTAATCGATTATTTGTCACTTCTATACAACCAATTAAAGGGCCAAAACCCCATTAATTAATTATTTCGATCACCAGTTATCTGAAAAGATTGTATAAAAATAACGACAAACCAATAAGAATAATATAATGACTCAAAATTTGACTTGATTGATATATTTATTTCTTTAAAATAATTGTGTGAACACAGTCACAGATTGTATCTATCCAATAATTGTTTTTGCAAAGGTCATCACAATTTTAAATTCTGGTATTAGAGATTAAAGTACATTTAATGATATTAATATGCGTCATTTATTTTCTTTAACGAGGAGATAGATGGTAATAAATAATTAATACAGAGAAATTATAAGGACATCTTTAATGACGACACGAATTATTATATTTCTGTTTACTAGCCTTTTAATTACTTCCTGTGCAACGGTAAACAAGCCTGTCAGCACAGGTGAAAAAGAGCAGGAAATCCTCTATATCTATCCTGATGGAACGATGGTGTTCAAAGGACGCATAAAGAATAAAGAAGATGTAGTGATCTATGAGGATGGACGCGGGGGCGAGCGTGCCGCAATTAAACTAATTATTCCACGCCATCCGGATGTCTACAGAAATACCATCGTTGTAGAAAGAAAAGAAATAGATGTGCCGGTTGTGCGGGAAAAGTGAATACCAGAATTTAATTCACGGAATAATGGAGCTGGATTAATCGCTGACGCATTGCCCACGGGCTCTCACCTCACAAGGTAGCCTGAGATCCTTGTAACCGTACTATACAGTACATTCGTGTACTTATCCCTACAATCCCACTGCACTTTTTCCATCCGTGAATGTCAGATGTCAGATGAGCGGTGCCATAACATTGGGGCACCTCCATTATTGATAATGATTGATACTCAAATTCAGAAAAAACTTTATATATATCAGGTAACAATTATATTCAGTGTGTTGTTTGCTCTGGTAGGGTTTTCATACAATGTATGGCGTATGGAAGTCTCTGAAGAGAACAACAACATTAGAACAGCCTGTTTTGAGATATTATTAGAGTTGTCTTCCCTGGAACAGTTAATTTATATAGCCCACTACGATGGTGATATAAAAGAGGGTAGCCCTAGAAAAGGGTGGGTTAAAGTTGGGCTAATCGCAGATTTGAGTGTACTTACAACTAACTCCGTAGAAAGACAAACAGCCATATTAAAAAAAGTCTGGTCAGAACACTGGACCACAATGATAAATAACAGGGACTCAGTAGATCAAATAGTAAAGGCTATTGATTCTGCAAGATCCGAGATAAAGCTAGTATTAAGTTCACTCGAATAACTTACAGCTAACAAATCACTCGCCTGGCCTGGCGAAATAAATGCTGTTGAGTTCACGTGCAAGTTACTGATACGTTAACCCCCTCATTTCTTGCCTTGTATAATGCTTCACTTGTTAAACTTAGTATGTCATTCATAGTGTTGATTTTATTATCCGATGATGCAAGACCAATATTAATAGAGCAGTTCATGAACAAAGGATTAATTTCATCTGTCATATCAATATCAAAATTCTTATTTCCAGTAATCGTACATAATTTTCTTGCTAAAATTTCAGCCTCAACGATATCAGTATCAGGTAAAATAATTGCCATCTCCACTCCAACATACCTGGCAAAAATATCTGATGGCCGTATGTTTTTTGCTATAAATTTAGCAAAATGGATTAAAAATTTATCACTTGCCTTCCGACCAAACATATCATTCATATCCTTAAATTGATTTATTTCCAGAAGCAATACAGAAAAAGGTATCTTGTGATTTTTATATTTCTTAAATTCCTCATCCAATCTCCCTATAAAATACTTCTGGTTATAGATACCCATTAATTTATCTTTAACGATTTCTTTTTCTAAAAATTCTATTCTTCTGAATTTTTCTAATGTTAAATATGAAACATATGTAACATAGCAGATGAAAACTGATTCAACTAACATGATTATTGAATAAAGTGTGTCTTTTCCGTCACTACCAATATTTATGATAAGAATAATTAAAAGGTAATATGAGATCACGAAAAATCCAATTAAATAAAACAGGATTCTCCAATTTTTCTTGTAATTGTTATCCGGTAATTCTTTGATTATTTGTAGAGACTTTATTGCAGAAAATATTAAAATAATCGAACCGATAAACATAAAGGTAACTGATAATGATGTATTAAAATCAATGGTCATTATTATTTATTTATATAATTTATTAATTACTATTCAATAAAAATAAGAATGATTGCTAACATATGAGCCAAACAAATCAAACAGGAACAGACAGACTAAACAAATAAAATTATTTTGTAAATGTTGTTTTTGACTAATATTTATATACGGGTAATTCAGCAGGTTACGGGAGAATCCAGGGGTTAGATCCTCCTCTTAATTCTTTAAAGCCCCGATCACACGAAAAGAGAGGTTATCTTTCTTATACGCGGTTAGAGTAGATCACGCGACGCTTGCATCGCTGCTGGCATGTCAGGCAGCGCGGTAATTTCCGGGACGATCTGGAGATAGCGAACTATATTATCTTTATCGGTGACAATGATTGCTTTTTTCACCCGGTCGCTTGTACCAATACCGACACATCCATTTGTAACGCATCATAAAGGGGAACAACGGCAGGCAAATCAGCAATGCAAGTTGTTGAATGTGGCTGAACCAGAACAGTTTACGACTGGAGGTAATTACTTCTGGTTTACTGATGATGCAAAACTTACGATTTGATTTTTTACCTAAGCGTTTCAGTGCTATGGAAAACCAGATCTCTTCGGCGGCGTAGTGCTTTTCACTGAAACCACCACATGCCTCAAAATCATCGCGCAGACAATAGACAAAGCTACCCGCAGCCAGGCGAAATACTCTGGAGATGGTGTTCCAGCAAGCAAGCACCGCTCTAACATGAAGACCTAGGGGTTTATCTAAACATATATTGGCCCCACCGCCACAACACTTTCCGCTTTGCAGATTGTTCAAGGCGATTTGCAAAAGGCTCGGGGGTGCCAGTGTGTCGGCATCAATAAAGATCAGATAACGCCCTTCGGCATGCTTTGCCCCGGTGTTGCGTGCCCGTGAAATCTGGTTTATGGGTTCAAAGACGACCTTTGCTCCAGCGGCTTTAGCAATTTCTGAGGTGCGATCCGTTGAGTTGTTGTCTGTGACGATGATCTCACCACTGAGCGGGATCTCTGCCATGGCCTTGTGTAACACCTCGAGGGTGTTCGCCAATAAAGCCTCCTCATTATAGGCCGGGATAATGATGGAATAATCGATGACCATCGTCACAGTTTAGTTGAGCCTGGAATGTTAAAAAAGGACAAACGAAATATCAAAAGGCCATTCATGTGCAATCCATGTTCCCTAAAGGCTTATATCAACGCACAACAAGCAGATAAATAATAATTCCCATTAAGATAACACATAGTCCCTGCCAGAATTTCACTGGGTTACGTTCGAGCAGGGGTCGGTGATCTTCGATGGAGAGATTTGGGTTGGGGTGGCGGAAGTCATGCAGGAATTCTGAGAGTTCATCGTAGCGTTGTTTGGGATCAGGATGCACGGCTTTCTTTAATGTTGCGCTTAACCATTTTGGGACTGATGAATTATGATCAGTCAGTGGCGTGTAATGCATCTCTGCTGCAAGGTTCTTTTTCTTCCAATTATTCGGCATTTCCCCATAGGGAAGTTTTCCCGATAACATTTCATAGGTGATTACACCCAATGAATAAATATCCGAACGATTACTACCCGGTTGGTCGTTGGCATATTCCGGTGCCGTGTAGTTTTTGGTGCCCAATAAATTCGTTTGTGCAATGGGTGTACTAATCTCAGCGATCCCTGCGACTTTGGTGGAACCAAAGTCGATCAGTTTCACTGTGCCG
>JACZSJ010000018.1 GCA_022574295.1 Pseudomonadota bacterium | reverse complement strand
AAACTTCTCAGGTTAGGATCCAACAGTTGTAAAGTTGAACGGTTTTTACCGCTTTTTTCCTTTGCCCCTTTTGCCTGTAAATTGCGGATCAATTTTTCAGTTGCGCGTACTGATAGCCCCTGCTTGACAACTTTTTTTGCCATTTCAACCTGGTTTTCTTTCGTCGCTGCCAATATGGCACGCGCATGACCCATCTCCAGAAGACCAGTTCCCAACATTTTTTGAACTTCGGGGTGCAACTCAAGAAGTCGTAGAATATTCGTCACAGTTGAACGAGATCTGCCGACTGCTTCAGCAGCGGCATCATGAGTCATTTCAAATTCCTGCAATAAGCGGGAAAGTGCACGCGCTTCGTCCATCGGGTTAAGATCTTCACGCTGGATGTTCTCGATCAGGGCCAAACACATCGCTGTTTGATCCGATACATCTTTAATGATGGCTGGGATTTCATGTAATCCCGCCAACTGTGTTGCCCGCCAACGGCGTTCTCCGGCAATGATTTCGTAGTTTTCAGTTCCCTTTAAAGACCTGACCACAATCGGTTGTATCACACCCTGTTTTCGTATTGAGTTGGCCAGCTCTTCAAGTGCTTGCGGATCCATTTTTTCCCGCGGCTGATACTGACCACGGACAACGACATCGACGGGAAGTATCCGCAACTGTTCATTCAGATTTGACTCAGCGCTTTCCATACTGCCTCTTGGAGACAGTAATGCATCCAAACCCCTACCAAGACCTCTTTTCTTCATTAACTCAATGTTACCTTTTGAAACAGGCTTTTCTTTCAGAACAGGCGCGAATGACCCTGCTATCAGGCAGCCGCACTCTCACGCCTAAGCATTTCCCCGGCCAGTGCAAGATACGCCAACGCACCCCGTGAAGACTTATCATATTTAATCACGGGCAGACCATGACTCGGTGCCTCAGCCAATCTGACATTCCTGGGAATGATAGTGCGATAGACCTTTTCTCCAAAATGCTCTAACAACTGGGTAGACACCTGTATGGCCAGGTTGTTGCGCGGGTCATACATGGTGCGTAACAGGCCTTCAATCTTCAGATCCGGATTTAGATATTTGCGAATTTTATCAATACTCTCAAGTAATGCTGACAAGCCTTCGAGGGCATAATATTCACATTGCATGGGGATAATCACCGAGCTTGCCGCCACCAATGCATTGACTGTCAACATATTCAAGGAAGGGGGACAATCAATAAAAATGAAATCGTAATTTCCCTTGATCTCATCGACGGCATTGCGTAGTCGTATTTCCCTGGCCAATTCGTCAAGCAATCCTACCTCAGCCCCGATCAAATCAGCATTGCCTGGTAATAAATCATAACCACCATCGATAGATTTTGTCAGTACCTCGGTGATGGGTTTCTCACCCATCAAAACATCGAACGCCGAAAGTTCAAGATCCATCTTGTTAATACCACTGCCCATGGTGGCATTCCCTTGTGGATCCATATCTATCAGCAGCACCCGCCGCTTAGTCGCCGCCAATGATGCGGCAATATTGACACTGGTTGTCGTCTTACCGACACCCCCCTTCTGATTTGCGATGGCTATAACCTTGGTCATGGTTGTTATTATTTTGACGATATTATCCTTTTCCTAGGCTTCTTTTCGGCCAGTATTATGGCATAGACAAGCTCATAGTGTCGCGACGGGTTAAGTACTAGATTTAACGACTGATTCAGCATTTTGTTACAATTTCTACCAGACTCCTGCCCCCCGTGACACCGGGTACTGTCAAATGAGTAACCTTCGTAGAAATATTTTTAGCAATGAGGTCTGATATTTCTGTTGTCGGATCAGGGCCTTTCATGGCCAATAGTCTGCCATCCTGATCGAGCAAATGGTGACTATATGCAAAAAAGTCCGCCAGGGAAGACAAGGCGCGCGAAACAATGATTGAAAACTTGTTTTCAGGTTCATATTTCTCAATCCTGCAACAAACAACTTCCACATTTTTTAAATTCAACGTCAATACAGCCTGCTGCACAAACCGTGTTTTCTTGTTGTTTCCATCTAGCAAAACCCAGTGCGTATCCGGCCTTGCCAGTGCCAGAATAATACCGGGCAAGCCCGCGCCCGTGCCAATATCCAGACAAGACCCTTTTGGGATAAAAGACAAAATAGAGAGGCTATCCAGGATATGGTAGGCAAGCATTTTTTCTGGATCACGAATGGCCGTCAGATTGTAGGCTTTGTTCCATTGAACCAGTAACTCAATATAAGATACATAAGCTTGCAGGGGTAAATCGCTGGCCGACAGACCCATTGCTTCAACACCCTGTTGAAGTTGAGCCAATAAGGAATCAGACATAGAGATTACTTACTTAAGCCTGTCATTCCCGCGCAGGCGGGAATCCATGCTTGAATGTGGCATCAAACTCAACTGGAGTCCCGCCTGCGCGGGAATGACGAGAAGAAGAAATTTATGCTTCAAAAGTTTTAATAAGTACCATTTGAGTCAGATATCACTTCTTCAATTTTGATCAAGCAGTTTCCTTGAAATGAAACTGCCCTTTCTTAAGATGAATGCGTAACAAGGAAATAGCCGCTGGTGTCATCCCGGGAATACGCGAGGCCTGTCCCAGGCTGTGTGGCTTGTGTTCACTGAGTTTCTGGATCACTTCGTTGGACAAGCCACTCACCTGCTTAAAATCAATATCATTGGGTAAGGTCGCTTTTTCATAGTGCAGATTGCGTGCAATCTCGGCTTCCTGACGCTCGATATAGCCACTGTACCTGGCCTGGATCTCGATCTGCTGAATTACGATATCGTCTAGCTCACTAATATCGAAATCCGTCAGCGTCATCAAATTTTTAAAATCCACTTCCGGGCGACGTAACAATTGCATCAGACTATATTCCCTTTGCAGTGGTTGGCCCAGTACACGTGTTGCTTCTTCCGCTGTTGTGGTCTCCGGTTTCAACCAGGTTTTTTCAAGACGTTGTTGTTCTTTAAGAATCGCTTCACGTTTGTCAGAAAATTTCTGCCAGCGATCGTCACCAACCAAACCATGCTCGCGACCAATCTCGGTCAGACGTAAATCTGCATTGTCTTCACGCAACAGTAGTCGATATTCAGCACGACTGGTGAACATTCGATAAGGTTCACTGGTGCCTCGAGTGATCAGATCATCAATCAGCACACCCATGTAGGCTTGATCACGTCGTGGGCTCCAGGGTGATTTATCCTGAGCCAATAGCCCAGCATTCATCCCGGCGATCAGGCCCTGTGCCGCCGCTTCTTCATAACCTGTCGTGCCATTAATTTGCCCGGCAAAAAATAATCCGGATAGATGCTTGGTTTCTAACCATGGATGCAGATCTCTGGGATCAAAGAAATCATACTCAATCGCATAACCCGGTCGCGTGATATGAGCATTCTCAAATCCCTCAATCGAACGCACCATCTCGTATTGCACATCGAAAGGTAGACTGGTGGATATACCATTGGGATAGACTTCATTCGTATTCAAGCCTTCCGGTTCGATAAAGATCTGGTGTGATGCCTTGTCAGCAAATCGAACCACCTTATCCTCAACGGAAGGACAATATCGTGGCCCCGTGCCTTCAATATTGCCATTAAACATGGGTGAACGATCCAGACCCTGACGGATAATCTCATGGGTCTTTTCGTTGGTATAAGTGATATGGCATGGAAGCTGTTCAGGGTGCTCATCTACATGCCCCATATAAGAAAATACAGGAACAGGGATGTCACCCGCCTGTTCCTTCAATTTACTGTAATCAATGGTTTTGCCATCAATTCTCGGCGGCGTGCCTGTTTTT
Source organism: Pseudomonadota bacterium (assembly GCA_022574295.1). Classification (GTDB taxonomy): domain Bacteria; phylum Pseudomonadota; class Gammaproteobacteria; order Eutrophobiales; family Eutrophobiaceae; genus SMWN01. Next base: position 26,769 of record JACZSJ010000018.1, on the reverse strand, counting down.
AGACGTGCGACACGGAAAGGCAATTCTCGTAAACGACTTGCCAGTGTATTTGACGGGGGATCTCCCGCCCTGCCACCAGCTGACTGTTCATTGCCCACATGGATCTTTCCTGCCAGAAAAGTGCCTACGGTCAGAATGGTATATTTTGCCCTGAATTGCAGGCCGGATTGAGTAATGACGCCAGTGACGCGATCACCCTCTACAATCAAATCATCAACGGCTTGCTGAAAGATAAACAAATTTTCCTGTGATTCCAGAAATGGCCGGACAACCCCACGATATAAAGCACGATCAATTTGTGCCCTGGTCGCCCTGACCGCAGGGCCTTTGCTGGCGTTTAAAATGCGAAATTGAATACCGCTTTTGTCTGCGGCACGCGCCATCAAACCGCCCAGCGCATCAATCTCTTTCACCAGATGCCCCTTACCAATCCCACCGATGGCAGGATTACAGGACATTTGGCCGAGCGTATCAATACTATGCGTCAACAATAATGTGCGCACACCCATGCGGGCAGAAGCCAGGGCAGCCTCTGTACCGGCGTGACCACCGCCGACCACGATGACATCAAATTGTTGTTTCATAAGACTCATTAAAAAATACTTCAGTTAGTTTCACTCTAAAATGACGCCAGATGATAACGGAATTTAAAGGGGAAAACCCCATGAAATGCTCGTTTAACCCCGCATATGCATATTCTTCACTTTGACATAATGGTCTGCTGAATATTCAAGTGATTTTAAATCTTCTTCACTGAGTTTCCGTATCTGCTTCACCGGAGTCCCAACATAGAGATAACCACCTTCCAGTTGCTTCCCCGCCGGTACCAGACTGCCGGCACCGATAATCAACCGGTCTCCCAGGACCGCACCGTCCATGATCGTAGCCGACATGCCGATAAGACAATAATCCCCTATCGTACAGGCATGCAAAGTCGCGCGGTGTCCGGCAGTCACACCATCACCGATAGTTAATGGAAAACCGCCGGGCGTGTATTCACCATCGTGCGTCACATGACATACACAGGCATCCTGAATATTGGTACGCTTGCCAATGGTGATTTTCTGTACATCTCCTCTGACCACCGTCATCGGCCAGATCGAGGAATTTTCACCTATGGTCACATCGCCGATCACAAGCGCACTTTCATCGACAAATGCGGAATCAGCGATATTCGGTGTTTTATCCTGCAAGGTTCTTATTGTCATTCTGGAAGTCTCTTTGTTAATGAATCAATGAAAATGATAAATCATCAAGCAATCACTGTCATGGGGTGAAAATCTGATTGAACAATTTATTCTTAAAGCGGTCATTTAATGCATGATCAATCTATCTTGTATGTGCTACAGAAAGAAAATAGCCATTATCAGTTTTCTTATCGTCATCACCTCAACTGTCATTTTACAAGATATGACATTCGCAGCAGGTGGCACATTTAAAACGCCCATTCAGGCACCCGAATTTACCCATAGCAACAATCAAGACTGGGTCAATTCAACACCACTCAGTATTAAAGATGTCGAGGGCAAGGTTGTGCTGATTGATTTCTGGACCTTTGGTTGCTGGAACTGTTATCGATCCTTCCCCTGGTTGAATGCCATGGAGAAAAAGTTGTCGAAACAAGATTTTCAGATCATCGGCGTACACACGCCTGAATTTGAAAACGAAAAAATCAGAAAGAATATCGAGACAAAAATAAAAGAATTTAAACTCCACCACCCCATCATGATTGATAACGACTCATCCTACTGGCGTGCTATGAATAATCGTTACTGGCCTGCTTATTACATACTCGATAAAAAAGGCAATGTCCGTGCAGCATTCTTTGGTGAAACTCATGAGGGGGATAGACGAGCCAAACAAATCGAAGAAACTATAAAAACTTTATTGGCTGAATCAAAATAAATCCTAATCATAAAAGCCGCTTTAAAAGCGGCTTTTTTATCTGATAAATAATATTTCTTTTACTTAGTCACCAAGGCCTTCACGACTTTAATCACAATACCCTTGGAACGACCTGTGGCATTGGTCTGGACCTGCTCAATATTGACAGGCTTGCCGACAATAATCGCCGCAACCATGCCAAGCGGGTAATGAGGATTACATTTATAGATATAAACGCCTTCCTCAGTCAGTGTCACGGCACTATTCTGCCATAACTTAAATTTCCATGATTTTGCACCTTCAGGGATCAAACCCTCCATCGAAACAGAGTCATGGATAGTCATGTTTGTCCACTGCACCGTATCACCGGGATTAATAAAAAGAATATTGGGACTAAAACTGGTGGCCTGACCAAACACAGTATGCGTTTTTACCTCGGCGGTTACGGCAGCGGATGCATCTGACGCAAATTCTATCGGCGCTGAATCGTTACTTGCTGCTGCCTGCTCTGGCCAGTGCTTGTAGATTTCTTCCTCACTAACAACGCCATTATCTTCAACAATCATCGGAGGAACGTCTGGGTCGTATGCTTCTACCGCCATCATGGCAGCGTCTTCGTCCATTGCGCGCTCTTCCTCAGTATCACCACACGCAAGCAGGCCCAATCCAAGGCAAGCAAGTAACAAAACAATTTTCAGCTTGTTAGAAAACAAGCAATGTTTATCCAACGTTGGGATTATTCCGGCCAGTTATTGTAGATTTCTTCCTCACCAATAACGCCATTATCTTCAACAACCATTGAAGGAACATCAGGATCGTAGTCTGCTAGCGTCCCATCTGCAGCCATTGCCATAGGTGCATCTGAAGAAGCACTAGCAGCACTGTCAGAACCCGTATCGCTATCGCCACAGGCAGCCAGCCCCAGCCCGAACAAGCCGATGATAAAAATCAATTTCAGTTTTTTAAATAACATAACGATGTTTCTCCAAAATAAATATTATTTGAACCAGAAATATATCTAATTTATGCCATAGATGTCTGTGATGTATATCATGGATCATCTGAAATATCACGTCTTCAATCCAAACTGCTTCCAAACCAATCCATAATGTACAATACAAAAAATCAAAGTAATCTGTATCTAAAACTTCCTGTGACGTCAGTGAACATCAAGAAAACCAGAAATTTTTGCGATCAGCGATGGGACGAGTCGATCCTCCCTGAATTGATTGAATACATACGCGTCCCGAATAAATCACCCATGTTTGATCCGGACTGGCAGAAAAGCGGTTATATGGATCAGGTCGTGGATCAGTTCACGACGTGGGTAAAACACCAGAAAATCGCAGGCTTGCAACTTGAGGTAGTCAGGCTCGAAAATCGCACCCCCTTGATTTTCATTGAAATTCCTGGCCAGGGTGCTTCTGAAAAAGCAGATGACACTATACTGCTATACGGACATCTGGATAAACAACCCGAGATGTCTGGTTGGCGAGAAGGTCTCGGCCCGTGGACACCTGTGCTGGATGGAGACAAGCTCTATGGTCGTGGTGGTGCTGATGACGGCTATGCCCTGTTTGCCTGCCTGACCGCCATTGAGGCACTACACGAACAGGCAATCCCCCACGCACGTTGTGTGGTCATTATCGAAGCCTGTGAGGAAAGTGGCAGCCCTGATCTACCCTACTACATGGAGGCACTATCGGATCGGATCGGCACGCCGGATCTGGTCATTTGCCTTGATTCCGGATGTGGTAATTATGAACAACTCTGGTGCACCACCTCCCTCCGGGGCTTGATTGGCGGTGAACTGACAATTGAAGTCCTTGATGAAGGTGTGCATTCGGGTGATTCCAGCGGGATTGTGCCATGCAGTTTTAGGATCTTGAGACAACTCCTGGATCGAATAGAAGATGCATCGACAGGTTTCATTCAGGACAGCGCATTCAATGTGGACATCCCACACAAACGTATTGAACAAGCCAGAAATGCCGCAGCCATGATGGGGAATGAGGTATTTAACCGTTTCCCTTTTAAGGAACAGACAGAACCTGTACAAAATGATCCTGCCGAATTGATTCTTAACCGCAGTTGGCGTCCCGCACTGACGATCATTGGTGCCGATGGCCTGCCCGATATTCAGTCCGCTGGCAATGTGATGCGACCGAAGACCACGGTCAAATTATCCATGCGCCTGCCACCGACTTGTGATGCAGAAGTGGCCTCTGAAAAACTCAAGACCCTGCTCGAAGAGAATCCACCGTATCATGCAAGTGTCTCATTCACACCGGATTGGGCGGCATCAGGCTGGATGGCCCCCGAGAGTGATCCCTGGTTGGAAAAAGCCATTGATAAAGCCTCCATGAGATTCTTCGATAAACCTGCCGTGCATATGGGTGAAGGCTGGTCAATCCCTTTTATGGGTATGCTGGGTGAGAAATTTCCAGATGCGCAGTTTTTAATTACTGGTGTACTTGGCCCCGGCTCCAATGCCCATGGTCCAAATGAGTTCCTGCATATTCCCATGGCCAAAAAACTTACTGCCTGTATCGCCAGCATCATTGCCGATCATTTTAATAAATAAGTATCGAATACTGACCTAGGAGAAATAAAAAATGCGAACAGGTGTTATTGGTTTGGGTGCCATGGGTGCTTACATGGCAATCAACTTTCACAAGGCAGGTTCACTACATCGAATATGGAACCGTTCCCGGGGAAAGGCCGAGACCATTGCTAAAGAGACCGGTATTGAAATTGCCGAATCTCTAGAACGGCTGGCCGAAGAATGCGAGCTGATTATTACCTGCGTCTCTCGTGACGAGGATGTACTAAGCGTCATCGAACGCATATCTGCGAGCATCACACCGGGGACCATTGTTGTAGACACATCCACTGTCGCTGCAGACACCGCTAAAAAGGCCGCTGAAATATTGCAAAAGCAAGGCGCGCATTTGCTCGACTGTCCGGTCTCAGGTGGTGTGGAAGGTGCAAAAAATGGTTCGCTGGCGATGATGGTCGGGGGTGATGAATCCGCGCTTGACCGCGCACGACCCACCCTCGAAGCAATTGCGACCAATATTGCCTACATTGGCCCGACTGGCAGTGGACAGTCATGCAAGGCAGTGAATCAATTGATGGCGGCTGGCATTAACCAGGCGGTGACTGAAGCATTGGCCTTTGGCGAAGTCATGGGACTTGATATGGAAAGGGTGGTTGATATTGTCGCGTCGGGCGCTGCAGGCAACTGGTTTCTCGATCATCGTGGTAAAAACATGCTGGCAGGCAGTTACGCCCCCGGGTTTAAACTGGCGCTGCATCATAAGGATATGGGAATCTGTCAGTCCATGTTGAAGAATGCCTGTGATGCAAGCCTGCCCATGATTGAGATGACATTGATCCATTATCAACGGCTGATGGATGAAGGTTATGGTAACGAAGATATCTCTGCTCTATTTCGCCTGAAAAGGCAGCAATTGGCTGGGTCGCCTGATTAACCCACAGGGCTAATTCAGGCTTAGTGTGGGTGAACTCAAGAACTCATCCCTCTTCATACGGTCAATACGGATTCAGGATGAAATCAATGACAGATTGACGATGCACAATTTTTGTGCACAATAGTCGCGCCTGACACAGTTCAACCATTGTAACTAATTGATTTAGATTCCCACTTTTACAGAAACAAAGGTGTATAGCTTGACTGAGAATACCCAACAGACACTTATCGAGGTGAAGTCCCTCGACAAAAAATTCGGCGCTATCCATGCCGTGAGAAATCTTTCATTCTCCGTCAAAAAGGGCGAGGTCCTGGGTTTTCTTGGCCCCAATGGGGCCGGTAAATCCACTACCATGAAAATGATCACAGGTTTTCTGGAGCCTACATCTGGCACAGTCATCGTTTGTGGTCATGACGTTCTTGAAGACCCCATCGCAGTCAAAGAAAAGATTGGTTACCTGCCTGAAGGCGCACCTTCTTATGGCGAAATGACGGTAAAAAACTTTCTCGATTTTATTGCTGATATTCGTTGTATGAAGGGTGAAGAAAAACAAAAACGTGTTGATGCGATCATCAAAAAAATCAATCTCGAAACGGTGCGCAATCAAACCATTGATACCTTATCTAAAGGCTTTAAAAGACGTGTGGGAATTGCTCAAGCGTTGATACACGATCCGGAAGTATTGATTATGGATGAGCCAACAGATGGCCTTGACCCAAATCAAAAACATGAAGTGCGTACCCTCATCAAGGAAATGGCGACACATAAAGCCATTATTATTTCCACACACATCATGGAAGAAGTCGATGCCATCTGTACGCGCGCAATCATTATTGCCTCAGGCCAACTCCTCTTTGATGGCACACCTGGGGAATTGTTAGCCAAATCGGATACTGGTCGTATGGACGATGTCTTTCGTCAAATCACGACAGATTTTTATGCAGAAAAAGGTGAACTTACACAGTCATGAATAACATTAGTGCTATCTTCAAACGAGAATTTGCCGGATATTTTTCTACCCCCGTAGCCTACGTTTTTATCGTCATTTTTCTTTTCCTGACAGGCGTATTTACATTCTACATTGGCGCTTTCTATGAAAGGAACCAGGCTGATCTGGAACCTTTCTTCCGCTTTCATCCCTGGCTGTACCTATTCCTGATCCCAGCCATTGCCATGCGTCTTTGGTCGGAAGAAAGAAAGTCAGGCACCATTGAATTATTGATGACCCTACCCATCCCGATTCATCATGCAGTAATTGGTAAATTCCTCGCGGCATGGTGTTTCACTTCAGTCGCCCTGGTGCTGACCTTTCCCATGTGGATCACGGTCAATTATCTTGGCACCCCGGATAACACGGTGATCCTGGCCAGTTATATTGGCAGTCTGCTGATGGCCGGTGGTTTTCTGGCAATAGGTTCCTGTGTCTCTGCGATTAGCAAAAGCCAGGTGATTGCTTTTGTCATCAGTCTGGTCATTTCCTTCCTATTTTTATTGAGTGGTTTTCCATTGGTACTGGATTTTTTCAGTGGCTGGACACCACAAGCTGTGGTTGATGCGATTGCGTCCTTCAGCTTTCTCACCCATTTTGAATCAATTAAAAAAGGAGTGATCGACCTACGTGACATTATCTACTTCGCAGCACTGATCAGCTTCTGGCTTTACGCCAACGTCGTTGTTATTGATGCAATGAAAGCCAATTGAGGAATTTAGAAAATGAATAAAAACATTACCTCAACAACAGGCCTTGCGTTGGCAGCCGCCCTGTTTGTTGCCATTATCATTCTAGCTAATGCGACGCTCACTAGTTGGCGTCTCGACCTGACAGAAAATAAATTATTTACCCTCTCTGAAGGCACATTGAATATTTTGCACACGCTTGAGGAACCGGTAAGACTGGATTTCTATTTCTCGCAGAAAGCCATGATTGGGAACCCTGCCTTGATGAATTACGGTGTCAGGGTACGTGACATGTTGCTGGAATACGAAGCACATTCAAATGGCATGCTGGAATTGAATATCATTGACCCTGAAGTTTTCTCGGAAGAGGAGGACCAGGCTGTCGCCAGTGGCATGCAAAGTGTGCCGCTGAACAATGTGGGTGATCGTGCCTATTTTGGATTGGTAGGCACCAATTCGACGGACGATGAAAAGATAATTCCTTTTTTCCAGTCCGGCAAGGAATCAGCCCTGGAATATGATATTACCAAGCTCCTTTATAACCTCGCCTACCCTGAGAAAAGAGTCGTTGGCATCATCAGTTCATTGCTCATTTATGGTGATGAAAAACAGAAGCTCCCCAGGTGGACCATTACCGATACGATTGAAGAATTTTTTGAAATACGCGAACTGGGAACCAACACCAGGAATCTTGATGGCCTTGATGTGTTGATGATCATCCATCCAAAAGACCTGAAAGATGAAACTTTGTTTGCCATCGATCAATATGTACTCAATGGCGGCAAGGCAATGATCTTTGTCGATCCTTTGGCTGAAGGTGATCGTAGCATACCTGCAGATCCAGATAGTTCAGTGCTGCCTGACCTGGACTCAGATCTGAACAAGTTGACAGATCAATGGGGCATCACTGTACTCGACCAGAAAATTGTCGGTGATATTAATGCGGCGATGCATGTTCAAACCCGTAGCGCCACGGGGCCACAGGAAGTTACCTACCTTCCCTGGCTAAGACTGGCCAAAGAAAGTTTCAATCAGGACGATTTTGCAACAAGCCAGCTCAATGTGATCCACATGGGCACGGCTGGAATTATTGAGAAGAACGAAGACAGTACCATTCAATTTACACCGTTGATTGAGTCCACCAAACAGTCTATGCAACTGGATCGGGATTTTCTTTTTATTCAACGCGATCCAAAGATCATTCTTGATAATTTCAAGTCAGAAGAGAAGAAACAAGTCATTGCAGCACGACTTCAGGGCCATGCAAAATCAGCCTTCCCCGAGGGCTTGCTCGATGATGAAGGGTATCGCCAGGATAGTGATGGTAGATCATTTATCAGCGAAGGGGATATCAACGTGATTATCATTGCCGATACTGACATTCTTAATGATATGTTCTGGATAAGAAACAAGTCATATTTCGGCATGAACCTGCCACAACCAATTGCAAACAATGGTGATTTTGTCATCAATGCGCTGGAAAACCTGGCAGGCGGTAATGACCTGGCCAGTTTGAGGACCCGGGGAGAATTCACCCGCCCATTTGAAAGGGTCGAAACTATCCGCCGCCAGGCAGAGATGGACTATCGCGAACGCGAACAAAAGCTGATGGCAACCCTGGAAGAGGCCGAACAAAAAATACGGGCACTGCAACAGGAACAGGGCACAGTAACAGAAGCGGGAGAAGGTGCGTTGTTACTCACACCGGAACAAAGTGCGGAAATTGAAAAATTCCAAACACTGCGTATTCAGACCCGCAAACAATTACGTGCTGTTCAACATGACTTGAGGAAAAATATTGAATCGCTAGGTGCAAAATTACGTTTCTTTAATATTGCACTGCTGCCCTTGTTAATTATTCTGATCTCTATTGGCACAGGTGTTTATCGCGTCACACGACGCAATTAGTCATCGCAGATTTAACACTCATGAAGCGTCAACAGTTACTGGTTCTTTCTGCAATAACAATTGTTGCGATTGTTGCAGCAGGACTATTTACTCATTCCCGTGCCCCACAAACAAAAATCGAAAAAGAAACGTTATTCCCTGGACTCGCTGACAAGATCAATGATGTAGTCCGCATAGAAATAGTGAGTCAAGACCACACCGTGATCCTGCAAAAGCAGGATAAGCGATGGGTAATAGAAAGTGCAGACAATTACCCTGCACAATTTGACAAGATTAAAGATACCGTCATCAGCCTGTCTGAACTCAAGATACTGGCTACAAAAACAGATAATCCAGAACTTTATCCAGAACTGGGTGTTGAAGGCCTCAGTATTGAAGGTTCGGGGATCAAAAACTCAGGTTCACGACTGCTGATACTCAAGGATGAATCTGGCATAACGCTGGCTTCACTGATCGTCGGCAAACCGCGAAAAAGCAATGCCGGGAAAAGCCGACCAAATCTTTATGTCCGTAAACCAGATACAAAGAACGCGCTACTGGTAGAAGGTTACCTGCAGATTAAATCACACAATACTGACTGGTATGAACGCTATGTTATCCATATTCCTGTTGCACGTATACAGGATGTTAATATCGTAAAAAGTAATGGTTCTCATCTGAAAATTTATAAACCATCCGAAGGTGAAACTGAGTTCAGGTTAGTGGAGGGTGAAACAGCATCACCTTCTGTTCTGCTGAATAAATTAGCCACGTTTTTTGAAGACATGCGTGTTGATGGAGTGCATAAAACCGACAGTTTTGAGTTTCCCGATGATGCCACGCTCACGACATTTACAACATTTAACGGATTGGTCATCACCGTCAAGAGTGTTCTTATAGAAGAACATGGGGAAGAAAAAGCCTTTGCCCATTTTTCATTCTCAACAGATACATCAAAGTCAGCGTCCACCGATCAATCAGATTCTGGGGCTGAACAAATAACAAGCAGTGATTCGGAAACCCTCGATGTCGAAGAGGAAAGTCGACTCTGGAATGAATTTCTAAGCAACTGGGTCTATGAGATCCCTGGCTTCAAATTTGAGACGCTGGATATTCATGTTGGTCAAACTCAAGAATAGTTCGAGGCAGATTCCATCCCTGACCTAATTTCCTGTCCTTAAGCTAAGTAAATAATTGTAAGCTAAGTTATACTGCCCCGCGTGATGATACCCAAACTACCTGGAAATGTAACTCAGAATAAACGAGCTTAATCTTGGCAAAATCAAGCAAAAAAAAATTACTAAGCTTTCAGGACATCATCTTCCAACTACAACATTTCTGGGCAGATCAAGGCTGCATTATTGAACAACCCTATAGCATAGAGATGGGAGCGGGGACATTTCATCCCACAACTTTCCTGCGTGCCATCGGACCGGAACCATGGCGGACAGCCTACGTACAGCCTTCTCGCAGACCCACTGACGGGCGCTATGGAGAGAACCCCAATCGCTTACAACACTACTATCAGTTTCAGGTCCTGTTAAAACCTTCCCCCGATGAGATACAGGCACTTTATCTCGAGTCGTTGAAATATCTCGGCATCGATACACTGGTTCATGATATCCGGTTTGTAGAAGATAACTGGGAATCACCTACACTCGGAGCCTGGGGATTAGGCTGGGAAGTCTGGATGGATGGAATGGAGATTAGCCAATTCACCTATTTTCAACAGGTTGGCGGCCTGGACTGTTCACCTGTCTCAGGTGAAATCTCCTATGGACTAGAACGCATGGCAATGTATTTACAGAACAAAGACAGTGTCTTTGACTTGCTGTGGGGCACAACGCCAGAAGGTGAAATCAGTTACGGCGACATTTATCATCAGAATGAAATAGAAATGTCGACCTATAATTTTGAACTTGCGGATACTGATTCACTGTTTCAATGGTTTGATACTTGTGAATCTGAATGTATGAAATTAGTCGAGAAAAAATTGCCACTACCGGCTTATGAAATGGTCTTAAAGGCATCTCATTCCTTCAACTTACTCGATGCCAGACACGCAATCTCTGTCACTGAGAGACAGCGTTTCATTTTGCGCGTGCGGACTTTATCCAAAGCAGTCGCGCAGGCCTATTATGAAAGCCGTGAAGCCATGGGCTTCCCATTGATCAGGACATAATTAGAATTAGCCGCAGAAGCAATTCATGACAAAACAAACATTACTGCTCGAAATTGGAACAGAGGAACTCCCACCCAGGGCATTATTAAAGCTTGCCACTGCCTTCGCCGATGGTATGCGCGACGGACTGGACAAAGCAGAACTTGAATTTTCTGAAATCAACCATTTTGCCTCACCGAGGCGCCTGACCGTGATGATCACAGATCTGGTTGCCGCCCAGGCAGATAAAGAAGTTTTAAAAAGAGGGCCGGCCATTAAAGCCGCATATGATGATGAAGGCAAACCAACATCCGCTGCATTAGGTTTTGCAAAATCCTGTGGTGCGGACATCACTGATCTTGAAACATTAGAAACGGACAAAGGCAGCTGGTTATCTTATCTGGCCCAGGAAACGGGGAAAAAGACAGTCGAGCTAATACCTGAAATCGCTGAAACTGCCCTGTCCAGATTACCTATCCCTAAAAGGATGCGTTGGGGAACAGGGAGTATTGAGTTTGTCCGGCCTGTGCATTGGGTTGTCGCAATGTTCGGCAAAGAAACTATTGACTGCTCCATACTTGGAATCAAGGCAGGTAAACAGACCTTTGGTCACAGGTTTCACCACCCTGCTCCAATCAAACTGAAATCGGCTGAAAGTTACCTCCAGCAACTGGAAGAAACTGGCAAAGTGATTGCGGATTTTGATCATCGTAAGACGCTGATCAAAAATGGCGTCGAAAAAGTCGCTGCGAAAATAAGCGGTAAAGCAATTCTTGATAAAGACTTGCTTGATGAAGTGACTGCATTGGTTGAGTGGCCTGTTGTATTTTCAGGGGTCTTCGATAAGAAATATCTGGCCTTGCCAGATGAAGTCTTGATCGCCACCATGCAAGGACAACAAAAATATTTTCCGGTCGTCGATAAAGAGAATAATCTACTTCCTTGCTTCATTGCCGTCACCAATATTGAGAGCAAATCCCCTGATGTCATACGACTGGGGAATCAACGTGTCATCACACCCAGATTAAGCGATGCCGAATTTTTCTGGCAACGTGATAATAAAATACCACTCGCTGATCTGAGAAAAGAATTAAGCAATGTTATCTACCAGCAAAACCTGGGTAGCCTGCATGACAAATCAGAACGCATCATTTTGCTTGCATCCTATATGGCCGATTTACTTGGGACCGATACAACACATGCTAAACGGGCTGCATCACTGAGTAAATGCGATTTACTCACAGAGATGGTTAGAGAGTTTCCAGAATTACAGGGCGTCATTGGCCGCCACTACGCAACAAACAATGGTGAAGACAGGGAAGTTGCAACAGCACTTGATGAACAGTACATGCCACGCTTTGCAGGAGATCAAATACCGCAAAGCAAAACCGGTCAGATAATTTCAATTGCAGACAAACTCGACACGCTGGTCGGCATTTTCGCGATTGGTAAAGCCCCTACGGGAGATAAGGACCCGTTTGCATTAAGGCGCGCAGCATTGGGCGTATTACGCATCATGATCGAGGGCGAACTTGCACTTGATCTGGAAGCTTGTCTGAAACAATCTGTGGAAAATTATGACGACGTACTCTTCAAGGATCAACCCGCCAGGTCTGATCTTGTTGTTCAGGTATTCGATTTCATGATGGAGCGTCTGCGCCGCTATTATATTGATCAGAATATCTCGGTTGATAATTTTGAAGCTGTATTAATGCGTCGCCCGAATCAACCCTATGACTTTCATAGAAGACTCATGGCAGTTGTTCAGTTCAGAAAACTGCCTGAAGCAGAAAGCCTGACGGCAGCCAATAAACGCATCAGAAATATCCTGAAACAAGCAGAAAATCATGACAATATTCAGTTCAGTCATGATCTGCTAAAAGAAGATGCCGAACAAAAACTTGCTACGGCACTTGATTCGATCAGGGAAAAAGTGACACCGCTATTGGACAATGGTGAATATGAACGTGCATTAACTGAGCTTGCTGGCCTTAAGGATGAAGTGGATACATTTTTTGATGATGTCATGGTAATGTGTGATGACGAGGCCCTGAAAAACAACCGGCTTGCATTATTACTCCAGCTAAGTAACCTGTTTCTGAAAACGGCAGATATATCCAGGCTTCAAAATCAGGGCGGACTTCAAGAACAATGAGATCACAGAATTATGCCATTAATCATTCTTGATCGAGATGGTGTTATCAATTACGAATCAACTGATTTTATTAAATCGGAAGACGAATGGAACCCTATTCCCGGCAGCCTGAAAGCAATTTCACAACTTTCCCAAAACGGTTATCGCATCATTATCGTCAGTAACCAGTCTGGTATTTCACGTAGAAAATTTACCATTGCTGATCTAAATACAATTCACCAGAAAATGATGACGCATCTTGCCCAATTTGGTGGCTCAATTGAGGCCATTGTTTTCTGCCCACATGGACCAAGACAGGGCTGTGATTGCCGCAAGCCAAAACCCGGCATGTTGTTTGATATAGCCAAGAGGTTGCATATTTCTCTCAAAGACGTTTATTTTGTGGGTGACAGTCAACGTGACATAGATGCTGCAGAGGCAGCAGGTGCAAAACCAGTATTAGTCAGGACCGGCAACGGTGCCGTGCTGGATGATAGTGGAAATGTACCGGTTGATGTCCCTGTTTATACTGATCTGGCTGAGTTTGTAGACACCTTACTAAGCAATGCTGCTTAGATCATTAGTTTTTTATATGGGGTTAATCTCCACTATGATGCTAATGGTGCCTTTTAGCCTGCTTATTTTCCCATTCCCTTTTGCTAAACGTTATTATTTTGCGACCCGCTGGACAGCATTTAACTTATGGTGGTTAAAAATTACCTGTGATTTAACCCACTCAATCGAGGGTCTGGAAAATATTCCCACCAATGCCTCAATCATCATGAGCAAACATCAGTCAGCGTGGGAAACACTGGCAATACAATTAATCTTCCCGATACAGGTCTGGATAGTGAAGCGAGAATTGCTGTGGATCCCCGTTTATGGCTGGGGACTGGCATCCATGCAGCCGATTACCATCGATCGCAGTTCTGCGATTAAAGCTTTCAGAAAAATTGAAAAACAGGGATGTGAACGATTGGCGAAAGGATACTGGGTTGTCATTTTCCCGGAAGGTACTCGCGTTGCTCCGGGACAAACAAAAAAATACCTGCCCGGTGGCGGCATGTTAGCTAAAAAATCTGGCGTCTCGATTATACCTGTTGCACATAACGCCGGCTATTTTTGGCCAAGAAACAGTATCACCAAAAAATCAGGAACCATACAGATGGTCATTGGACCAGCCATTGATCCTGATGGGAAAACTGCAATTGAGATCACAAATGAAGTAGAGAAGTGGATCGAGGACACGGTAAACAAACTTCCGAAACCAGACTAATTTGTTTAAACAAACTGGCAACTCCTAAAAATTCGCTCTAGACTGGGATGCCCCCATATAAAAGGAGCTTGATATGTTACTCACCACTCTGGAATACGTTCCCGGGAAAACCATCAACAAACATCTTGGGCTGGTTCAAGGGAGTACGGTTCGTGCCAAACACGCCGGTAAAGATATTATGGCGGGAATAAAAAATATCTTTGGCGGTGAATTAAAAGCTTATACAGAATTACTCCAGGAATCCCGAGAAGAAGCGATTGAAAGAATGAAAGAACAGGCACAGGCAACAGGCGCGAATGCCATACTCAATATCCGCTTCTCAACATCCTCGATCACCCAGGGGGCAGCTGAAATCTATACCTACGGAACGGCTGTGATACTGGAATGAACCTGGAATAAATATGGAAGCTTATTTAGAAATTATTATTTTCTTTGTGCTTCTAACGCTGGGCTATGTCTTTGGTCAGTCGCTGGAAAAAAATCATTATCGCTCCATCATTAAACGTGAATCACAACTTCGGTCTATCCCGGTAATTGCCAGCAAAATTTTACCTGAAGAATTTCTACCCTGCCAGACAGAAATGGTCTCGGGAAATGTTGTCATCTCGGTCGACTATTTTAAAAAATTCGTTGCTGGTCTAAGGAGCATTGTTGGTGGCAGGATGGCCAGCTATGAGAGCCTCATTGACCGGGCTCGTCGTGAAGCTATTTTACGGATGCAACAGGAAGCCAAAAGATTGAATGCCGATTATGTATTCAACATTAAAATGGAGACTTCCTCTATTTCCAAAGGCAGCCAAAATAGTATTGGCTCAGTAGAAGTCCTTGCCTATGGTACCGCCATTATTATTGAAAAAGATGCTGTAAAACAAACCCCGCCTAAAGTTAGCATCTCCGGGAATGACGCTGCGGCAATCAATTTTCGGACTACCTGATACACTTGACAGAACAGGTTTAAATTTCGGTTAAACTCCTGCCCTGGGCAATCCCTGATGGAATATTCCAACCCAAAAATACCCGAAGGCATTAACACCACCGTAGAACACCCGTTAAAGGAATTTTTTATTCTAAGTGTTGGCATTCTGGGTATTATCTTTTGCGCTGTCATCATTCTGAGTTTGGCCGCAGAAAAGCTTGCTGTCTATGTACCATTCAAGATGGAACAGGATTTGATTCCTGAGATATGGACGCAAACTAAGCCGGAAACAGAAACAATCAGGCAAACCCGAGAATATTTGCAATCCCTCAGTGATCGCCTGGCCAACTACATGCAACTACCCGATGATATGGAAATCACGGTTCACTATATGGACGAAGATACCGTCAATGCGTTTGCAACCATCGGCGGACATATTTTTATCTATCAGGGATTACTGGATGAACTTGATAGCGAAAATGCCCTGGCCATGGTCATCGCCCACGAGATGGCACATGTTTATCATCGACATCCGATTATCGCCATGGGTAGAGGCGTTGTGATTGGATTATTGTTGTCTGCTATTGCAGGTGCCAGTGGTGATCTATTTGTCAGTCAGATCGTCAGTAAAACAGGAATGATAGCCCTGCTTAATTTTACCCGGGATCAGGAGAGAGAGGCCGATATCACAGCACTCACTACAGTCAACGGCTTGTATCATCATGTGGCAGGCACCAACGATCTGTTCCGGGCATTGATGGCAACGCATGACCCAGAGTCGATTGAACCACCTTTATTTCTGAGTACACATCCTCTCACTCAGGATCGGATCGATGCTCTAGTAGAGTATGCCCGGAAAAAAGGTTGGGATGCTAAAGTAGATCTCACACCAATTCCTCAATACTTGAGATAAATCAATTTTTTCTTAATGTAAGTCATGGTATAAACCCCACCCATTCATTATTAAAAGGAAACTACATGCTGCAAACACCTGTGCTTACAGAACGAGATCTCAAAGACTATGAGCGAGATGGTTTCGTCATCGTCCGTAACGCCTTCAATTCAGAAGATATGGAAAAGATTGAACAATGGACGGTTGAATTAGCAGAATTACCAGAAGAATCAGGAAAACAATGGGTCTATCATGAACAAAGTAAAATCAATCCTGATGAAAAATTAATTTGCCGCATAGAAAAAATCTCACCTTCCCACGAAGGGTTTGCTGAACTTGCTGAAGTATTAAAAAAACCAATGGCACAGATCATGGGTGAAGAAGCAATACTGTTTAAGGAGAAGGTCAATTTCAAAATGCCGGGTGGGGATGGTTTTGCCCCACATCAGGATCAACAGGCCGGGTGGGGATATTATACCGATTACTTTCTCAGTGCCCTGGTTTGTATTGATGAAGCCACCGTCGAAAATGGCTGTCTGAAAGTCGTCGCCGGACACCAACACGATGGTCTTTACACAGAATGGGAGCCATTGACTGAAGAAAATATGGCAACCATGAAATTTGTAAATTGCCCAACCAGACCGGGTGATATGGTGATCTTTGATTGTTATACACCACATTCATCCGACCCCAATATGAGTGATAAAATCAGGCGCCTATATTACGCAACCTATAATCGCGCATCCGACGGTGATCACCTGGAACAATATTACGCGGACAAATATAAAAATTATCCGCCTGATATTGATCGTGAAAAGGGCAAAGAGTACGTGTTCAGAGTTTAGGACACCTTTAATCACTTCGGCAAATTTTATGAGGAGTCAATGATGAGTAAACGAATCTTGCATACCATGCTGCGTGTTGGTGATCTGGATCGCTCGATAGATTTCTACACCAATGTCCTGGGCATGAAGCTACTGCGAAAATCAGACAATGAAGAATTTGAATATACCCTGGCATTTATCGGTTATGCCAATGAATCTGAGAGTACAGTCATCGAACTCACATACAACTGGGGAACATCCGAATATGATCTCGGCAATGGTTATGGGCATATTGCGATTGGTGCCGATGATATCTATGCAACTTGCGAAGAGATCAGGCAAGCAGGCGGCGAGATCATCCGTGAGCCAGGGCCTGTCAAAGGTGGAACAGTAGAAATCGCTTTTGTGAAAGATCCAGATGGCTATAGCATTGAACTGATTAATTCAGCCCATGTGGGCCAGAATTAGTATTGATTGCCTAGTGGATATGTTCGGAACCTGCTGAGTCCTGATCTTGTTTAAAATTCCAGTCAGCTCTGGCGATCCCTTGTGATAACAGATTGTGAAACATATACAGCAAGCTATTATCCAGATTCAGGGTCATTCCCTGACCATTCTCAGGCAACAACTGCAAATTTAAAATCTTGTCTTTGCCAACATTTGTCTTGATCCCGAATGCCAGCATGCCCTTCTCGCCCAGGGGGTAATTCCTGACATCAGGCTTAAATGGTTTCTCTAAAGCACCGCCCTTCAGCATCTTGCTTGTTTGAGGCGTTGAACCCAACGTAGTCATCCCTCCACGTTTATTTATATTTTTGTTAAGGATATCCATCAGTATTCCTGCATATCGTCGTGTAAACCAGACCCTGTATTCATCGCCATTTTTTGTCGTCGCTCTCATCAACAGGCGATCCTCCTTGTCGATGTAAGCAATATTAATCTGGTGCAATTGATCAGACATATTTTTCTATTGGCCTTTAATCATTAAAACTGTGACGCGATACTTAATTTTGAATATGATGAGTAAGAATACCCTAGAATATGTTTAAAAATCGAGTACACTTTAGCTGCATTAATAAATAAATCACAGCTTACAGTCAAGGGTAAACAATGCATGAGTAACCATAGTGACATCCATGAAGAGCTGATGGAAAAGCTTGACGAACTAACCTCTCGTCTGAACAAAATTGAACAAGATATCCATCATAGAGAATCACCAGTCAGTGCTGATTTTGCAGAACAAGCAACCGAAACCGAAAATGATGAGGTGTTGGCAGCGCTTGAAGATGAAACCAGTGCAACAATTGCGAACATCAAAAATTCCTTAAAAAGGATGGAACAAGGAAGTTACGGTGTCTGCGCAGTTTGTGGCGTGGAAATTCCAGAAGAAAGAATAAAGGCACTGCCCTATACAGACAAATGTTTCGATTGCGCTGATCAATAATATTTAAACTTCACCGGTGTTACAGCAATTCAATAAAATCTCGCTTGGACCCACTTATCAAATATTAGAACTTCCTGTCCTCAACAATTTTTGGCATCAGGTGAATGCCTTCCGAAAGCAGAGACACCGTGACCGTTCCCAGTTCGGAGAGTTTATTGCGGCGGGCCGTGTGGGTAGATACTGTAAAGCTTAAAATTTCTTCCCCAGATTCTCCCACTGACTCTTTGCCAGGTTTTTGCTCAGGCTGCCTGATGCGCATAGTGACGGTGGTTGTTTCACCCAGACTCACCACCTCCCTGATCTCACCCTCAACCGGATTTTCATGTTCACCCCTGGAAGGCCTGTCTCGGCGATGCATCACAATGTGCGAAGGTGGTATCAGCCAGTTGACGATCTCGCCGACGGCAAAATCTTTATTGTAATTTGCTTCCAGCGTCGACCCCTGCCAGTTGATAATTGTAATCCCCTTTTCAGGTGCATGACTGACAACACTGGCGGTGAATATATTCACGTGGTCCATCAAACGTGCCACCAGTGCACTTTTTGGCCTGTTCGCCACCTCCGACGGCGACCCATCCTGCAGTGTAGTTCCCCGGTGCAAAGCATAGATACGGTCAGCCAGAGCACTGGCTTCATCCAGATCATGAGTCACCAGGATCATCGGGATCTTGATACTGTGACGTAACCTGGCCAGTTCCTGTTGCAGCTTGCGCCGGGTGACCTGATCGACCGCGGAAAAGGGTTCGTCCAGTAGCAATATGGCTGGATCCCTGGCCAGGGCCCGAGCCAGGGCAACTCGCTGGCGCTGACCACCGGAGAGTTGTGCCGGATATCGCGATTCTAGTCCTTCGAGATGCACTTGTTGCATTAACTGTTGCGCTCGTTCAGTACGTGTTTTCGCCGGCAGGTGGCCTAAGGCAGCGGTGATATTGTGCAGGGCACAGAGATGGGGGAACAGGGCATAATCCTGGAACATGAAACCAATACGGCGCTGTTGCGGTGGCATGTGGATGTTGTTATCACTGTCGAACCAGGTTTCATCGTCACAAACGATGCTGCCCTGCTCCGGCCTGGTCAGGCCAGCAATGGCGCGCAGGATGGTCGTCTTGCCACTACCGGAAGGGCCAACCAGTGCAAGTAATTCCCCAGCTCCACATTTGATATCGGCATGCAGAGGGATCGGCTGAGTCTGACGCAGGCTGAGGCGCAATGTCATATCTTCAGACATGCGCGTGGGAACGCCGATGGGACAGCATGTAGACACTGCCAATGGTCACAAAGGAAAACACCAGCAATAGTGCGGACATGGTACCAGCTGCGGGATTGTCGAAGGCCTGCACCCGGTCGTAAATTGCAATCGCAATGGTTTGCGTCTCACCCTGGATATTCCCGCCCACCATCAGTACCACGCCGAATTCACCCAGGGTGTGTGCAAAGGTCAGGGCCAGTGCTGAGATCAGTCCCGGCCAGGCCAGTGGTAACTCGATCCGCCATAGTGCCCTTAGCCGCGACATGCCACAGCACCAGGCCGCTTCACGGACATTATTCGGGATAGCTTCAAAGGCGCGCTGCATCGGCTGTACAGCAAACGGCAGGTTAAAAATAATCGAGGCCAGCAACAGGCCGTCGAAACTGAACACCAGGTTGCGGCCGGTAAGATCAGCGTAGAACTGACCGATCGCTGATGTGTTACCCATGGAAACCAGCAGGTAATAACCCAACACCGTGGGCGGCAACACCAGTGGCAAGGCAATAGCCGCCTCGACAAATCCCTTGCCGGTAAATTGTGACCAGGCCAGCAGACGACCAAGAAAGATCGAGACTGGCAACAACACAACACAGGTCCAGAAGGCCAGTCGTAAAGAGAGTTCCAGAGCAAGTGTATCCATGTTATCCCGGACTATCGAAACCGTATTGAAGGAAAATCTTTTGCGCTGCGGAGGTTTGCAAATACTGGTAGAAACGTTTTGCCGTGTCACCGGCACGTTTCATCAGCACCATGCGATGACTGATTGGCTGATGCCACTCGGCAGGCAGCGGTCGGCTGAACCCCTGTCGTGAGATCGCCGGAGCCAAAGCCAGTGAATAGGGAAGGATACCACCCTGGCTGGAACCTGAAGTCGCAAACTGGGCAGCCTGCGAGGCATTTTCCCCCAGCACCAGTCGTGGTTTGATAGAGTCCCACAGACCGACAGTCATCAGCGCCTGTTGTGCCGCCTTGCCATAGGGTGCGTGGTTGGGATTGGCAATGGCAAAGCGTTGCAAACGACCCTGTTCCAGCAATCCGCGCAACCCCTCCAGATTGGCATCAACCGGAAGTGGCGATCCCTGCGGAGCAAATATCGCGATACGCCCTAGAGCGTAGATTTTTCCTGCGTCCAGCGTTTGTTCTTGCTGGTGTAGCGCAGCGACATAGCCTTCATCTGCCGAGAGAAACAATTCGAAGGGTGCCCCCTGCTCTATTTGTCGTTTGAAGTTGCCTGATGAACCGTAACTGATGCGCAGGCTAAGACCGGTTTCGGAAGTAAAGTCTGTTTGAATCTCTTTCAATGCAAACTGCAGACTGGAGGCTGCGGCGATATTCGGAATATCTTTTGCGACCACCCATGGTGTGACCAGCAAGAGACTTCCAGACAGGAAAACACACACACGTTTAAACAAACAATCAGGCATATGAATACCATACGGTGTATTCAAAGTCCGTGCAATTTTTGTGACCCAGTTACGGATTTATTTTTAACAAGTAACAATTATGTGATGGTTTTTTTGTCATAATGGCTACATTGCATTAACAATAACCGATGGTAAGGAACAGGTAAGATGAAAACGCTAAAAGCAATATCTGTCGCATTATTTATAATGACTTCAATTTTGGTCCTGCCAGCTTGTACTGTCGTCAAGGTCCATGAGCACGGCTATGAACATAAAGGTCCACCTCCTCATGCCCCCGCACATGGATATCGCCAAAAACACAGAGGGCATACGCTTGAATTTAATTCCGATCTTGGTGTCTATGTTGTCGTTGGACTGGTGGCCCACTACTTTATTGACGGCATTTTTTACAAGAAAACTGAACAAGGCTGGTTTTCAAGTCATGACATCGACAAGGGCTGGAATAAATATACAAAGGACATTCTGCCCGGAAATTTACACAAGAAATATGGTCATGAAAAAGGGCATGGAAAGGGGAAAGAAGGGAAAGGGAAACATGGTAAGAACAAACATGATGACTAAGATGACGATTAGTGAGCTGTAAACATATTGACCACTCCCGGACACTGTCCGGGGATCAGTGATACCTTCTTTTTCTATTCTTTTATTTTTTATTCCTGTGGCATCAAGGGATTACAGTTTTTAATCTGCACTCTGCCCTGCAATAGATTGCCTTTGGAATATTCACTGAAATGACAGATGTTTTTCTCAGGGTCGTAGTTCTCTATCCATAAATTTTCATCCTTCCATGTCGCACTAATGTGTCGCTGCCCATCAGGGACAGTCACCGACATCACACCACCCCATTTTTTGACAAAGATCTGCTGGAAGTGAAAATAATAAGCACCCCAGCCTGTTAGCAGGATGATTGCTGAAACCACGAAGGTCGCCTTCCATGCATCCATCCGAAAGCCAACAAAAAATACTACCGCAGCAATCAGCGCAATGACCAAAAACCAGTAAGCGTATGTAATCATCTCTAGTCCACTCCGAATTCTCTATTCAGTTGAATTCTATCTGATTGATTAAAATAATTCTGTCCCCTTATTTACAGTCCCCTTTTTACACTCTTTATTAGATCTTTTTCCAATTGGTGAATTGTCTGCTTAATACTGAAAGCGGATGTTTATTTTTTTGATGGGTCTTTCATTTTTTGCTCATGAACGATTATTCCAGCCTCAACATCTGCTCTATATTCTTCACCTGTCATTAATTTCCCTTTTTTACTACCACAGAGTGTACAACTTTCCCTATCCTTAACGGTATGAACAATAAATTCACATTGGTAACAATGAAAATATGGCATTGAGATATGATAGATCAAATCAACTATAAAAGATGAACATTACAACTCTAATGTCTGCTTCATACTGAAAGAAGTCATTCGAAATAAATAAACATCACACTTGATCTTCCTTCAGATCACCAGTATTCTTAATGAGAACATTTAGAGAACTTATATGCTTACCCCTAAAGAAGAAAAAGTCCTGCAATGCATCACCCGCTATATCGCGATTCAAGGTCATGGGCCGACATTGGAAGAGATCGGCACTGATGTTGGGATTAATTCCAGAGGTACGATTCATCGCTATGTCAAAGCACTGGAGAATAAAGGGCATTTACACAGAAACCCACAATGGCGTGGTATGCGTTTAACGGGAGAAGCTGAAAGACGGACTAATATGCTGCCTTTTGTTGGTCGTATCTCCGCGGGTAAACCTATCGAAGCTATCACTGATCAGGAAGAGATAAACTTCTCGGAGTTACTGTTAGGTACTGATCGTTATGTTCTCAAGATTGATGGAGATTCTATGATCGATGCCGGGATCCTTGATGGTGACTACGTTGTAATTAAGCATGCGGACACTGCCAGGACAGGAGATATTGTCGTTGCATTGATTGACCAAAGTGAAGCCACCTTAAAGCGTCTCAAGAAACGTAAAAATGGTGTAGAGCTGATCCCTGAAAATGCCTCAATGGAGCCGATGTTTTACGAGAATGATCGAGTACAGATACAAGGAGTCCTGGTTGGACAAGTCAGGCTTTATTAGTGCCACAATCACAGCACTGGTCAAGCATGATCGCCTTAGTAGATATGAATGCATTCTTTGCCTCCATAGAACAAGCGAATAATCCCCTCCTCTTAGGTAAGCCCGTTGCCATTACCAATGGCTTGGTAGGGACATGTATCATTACTTCATCTTACGAAGCCCGTGCCTTTGGTATTCATACTGGAATGAGATTAAGGGAAGCCAGACAACTGTGTCCTCAGTTGATCCAACGTCCTGCGAATCCAGTGCTTTATGCAAAGGTTTCTACCCGCATCATGGGGTGTCTTCATGAGTTCACGCCTGATTTTGAAATCTTCTCTGTGGATGAAGCCTTTCTCGATCTCACCCATTGCCAGAATTTATGGGGTCCGCCAGAAACTATCGGGCATTTAATCAAACAAAAGGTTTTTGATTGTTCCGGTGTGCATTGCTCTGTTGGTATTAGTGGCGACAAGACCACGGCCAAATACGCAGCCAAACTTCATAAGCCGGATGGACTGACACTGATTCCTCCTTGGGAAGCCAAAGCGCAACTTGCCTCTGTTCCTGTGACAGAGCTATGTGGGGTTAATAAAGGCATTGGTGCCTTCCTTGCGAAACGTGGTGCATTTACCTGTGGCGATGTCACGCGGTTGCCGATCAGTGTTTTAGCGCAACGCTTCGGTAATCCGGGACGGCGTATCTGGTATATGTGTCAGGGAGCAGATCCAGACAAGGTAGAGACAAGCATTAAGGCACCGAAATCTATGGGTCACGGTAAGGTTCTTCCACCCAATACACGAGATAGGAATACAGTCTATATGTATCTCATACACATGGCGGAGAAAGTCACGAGTCGACTACGCAACAATGCCATGCAAGCACAGAAATTTTTGATTGGACTTAAATGTCAGGAGGGTTGGCTTGGTGACAAACTGAAAACAACTTTCCCAACTAATGACAGCAAACCCATTATCAAACTATGCAAACATGTCTTGCATCACTCTTGGCAAGGACAAGGGGTGTTTCAGGTTCAGGTAACTGCGTTAGATCCTCATCCTGTCAAGGGACAGATTGATCTCTTTGGTGAAGACACATCCAAACGTTATCAATTAAACAGGGCAATGGATTTAATCAATGAACGTTATGGCGCATTTACCGTTGCACCTATGCCTTTACTGAATCGATCTACCATGCCCAATGTGATTGCACCTGCCTGGAAACCTTATGGTCACCGACAAACCATTCCAGATACTAAACCCAAACAACGGACACAGACAAATAAGAAGGTATACCGGTTGAATGGTGATTGGTGAACGTCTACTTAATACGGTGATTTCAACCGGTCGATGGTACCCTCGGCGGCGCCACTTGCTCTCACTTATATTAAGCTGCTGCTTTCGGATCTAACGCTACTTGTTCGCTCGTAACCGGCCGAGCAAGAGCCAGACGTGGCTCGATTCGTCCCGACGAAAGGTGCTGTTAACGACCGCCAGCACACCGCCGTGGTTCACCGCGAGCTTACGCATCAGCATACCCTGTCTGCTGCCGTTTTCGCTGAGTGCCGGATTGGCGATGTCCAGTAGGAGAGCGGGTGGTGCGAAGCTCTCCCCGCCGTCGTTTGAGTACGTGAATCCAAGCGCTCGTGAGCGCGACTTGCGGTTGAGGAAGAGTTCCCAAAGCACGTATACCCTATCATTCCCGGCGACCCCTAGCGACGGAAAGCTCCCACTCTCAAAGTGTAGGGGGTGGGGGTTGGGAATTGTCTGCAAACCTTGGAAGGTTCGCCCTCCATCGCCCGAACGCATGTAACGGATATGGTATCTCTCGAAAAGCCCAGCCGGGCTCTCCGCGAAGACGAGGTGCAACGTTCCTGCCGTGTCAACCGCGACCTTTGGGGAGTCGGAGTGGCCATCCGTTTCGACAACGACTCGTGGCGGCTCGAAAGATTGGCCACCATCAAGCGACCGGGAAAAGTGGATGTCGGCTGATTCGTCCTCACCGATCGCCCACGTGACGAACACCATTTGTTCGTGCACGGCTATGGAAGGGCCTCTGGCTGGCGTCCCCGTTATCCCGCCCGCTATGCGCATCGGTGTTGAAAATGAGTTGCCTCCGTCGACCGACCGGCTGACCAACAGAGAGCCTTCGTATTCGGTCCAAGCCGCATGCAGAACTCCTCCCGCCCCCAATGCGAGATCTAGGCTTCCGTTGTGCCAGTAGCGCCGGGTAAGTCGTCCCTTGCCGTCACCCGCGAGACTGTTTGAGAGATTCACCGGCCGATGGAAGGTCTCACCTCCGTCGCTTGACCGGGCGAAGAAGATCTCGCCCCCATGTGTGCCTCCCGAGAACACTATCTCCTGCCACAGCACGTATACCTCGCCTGAATCACCGTCATTCAGCACCAGTCGCGGAAGCCAGGAAAAGACATCCGGGGAGCGAGAAACACCGACGGGGTTCGTAAACCGTTTCTCACCATCTGGCGAGTAACGCTGGAAGAAGAGGTCGTGTCGCGTCTGGTCCGCCCAGACAACACCGACGGACCCATCCTCGTCCATGGCGACAGTGGGATCATCAACGTAGTGAAACTCAGAGCGATTCATCCGCCATGGTCCCACTTGGGCGTCACCAGCTGCGATCTCGATTCGCTCACTCCAAATGACGCCCACCACCTCTGTCTGCCAATCGTACAACGACGCGACCAAAAGCACCGCGAGCAATACAATCCATCTGCAACTGCTATTTGTCAGAGTCACAGTAAAGCCTCGCGAGGAGATAGGAGCGCAAGATCTGGAACTAGCGAATTACGCATTCGATACAAGATTGTGTCGCATAACGATTGAGCTAAGAGGCGCCGCCAACAGAAGGCGTCCCTTGCTTGGGCGATTTGTTATGTTATATGTTGCCATCCTATATTATCAATATAGGTGGAGGTTCCTCGTTAAGAGCATGCCATGTTGCATAACATGTTGCTATTGAGAAAGCACGCTCTTCAGCATCACCTGAGATTTCTGTTATAAGAAGTTCACACGGATAATATTGTCGGCGAAATTGTGTTGACGCATACCCAAGTCCTGAAAGTGCCAAAGCTTTACGACCATTGTTTTTTCTATCATCAGCTAGATTAGCAATTGATCTAATTATTGCAGATCCAGTGCCTGTTCTAAGACAAACGCTCACAGCAGCGAAAGAACTATCGCGTTCTACCCGAGCCGATCCTTTAAATTCTTTCACTTCCTCAGACATAACAAGTTACTAATGAGAACAGAAGGTTGGACCTTTATTATAGTTTAGACAGTCCTTCTGTGCATATATCTGAACGTCCGTATATGGACTCCTCCTCAGATGCAAGCACTCCGTTTTTATGCTAATTGGTACGACTGCTCACGACTATCCGGCCTCAAATAAAGCATCGCTGTTTTGATGCAGGGCCATAAT
>JACZSJ010000017.1 GCA_022574295.1 Pseudomonadota bacterium | reverse complement strand
CCTGTGTCATTCCAGAAATCCTGCAAGGATTATCTGGAATCCAGTTAAATCAATTACTTACTGGATACCGGACAACCGCTACGCAGTTTCCGGCATGACGAAAATGGGTTAACGGGACAGCAGTGATGTGTGATAATGAATTTATACCGTTTTCGAAACAGTAAGGTCATATCAGGAAAAAACATGGCCAGTGGTTGGGCTCGTGATGGAGCTGTTCAGGAACAAATAGATGCCAGTGTGGAAGATGCCGTAAAGTTGGCACGGAGTCGTTTGCCTGATGGCAAGGGTTTAACTCATTGCGAGGAATGCGAGATCGCTATTCCAAACGCTCGCCGCAAAGCAATTCCTGGCGTTCGCTTATGTGTCAACTGTCAGGCTGAGAACGACAAAAAGCAGTCGACCTTCACTGGCTTCAATCGACGCGGAAGCAAAGATAGTCAGCTGAGGTAAGCGTCTGCATTATTTTGCCGATAACAAACCTTAATTCAAAAAGGTTGAACTTCAACAATAGTTCCTGGTTCAACAGTCTCACCATCCATGGGCAAGATAATGAAACAATTGGCCTGTGACATGGAACGTAAAATGCCTGAGCCTTGTGCACCTGTTTTTTTCACAACCCATTGATTATTTTCATCACGTTCAAGGATGCCACGTTGATATTCAACACGACCGGGTCTTTTCTTTAATTTGGAAATGCAAGGCACTCGCATAGTGAATGTTTCTGTCTCCGTTTCTGCCATTAGATGTCTGAGGGCAGGTTTAACAAATTGAGAGAACGTCACCATCACAGAGACAGGATTACCAGGTAAACCGAAAAAGTGGGCATCTTTTATTTGACCAAAGGCTAATGGCCTCCCGGGTTTCATGGCGACTTTCCAGAAATTAACTGTGCCGGTTTCCTGCAGGATTTCTTTGACATAATCAGCTTCACCCACAGAGACTCCTCCTGTGGTGATAATCACATCAGCTTTAGTTGCGGCATTCTCAAAGGCTTGTTGTAGATCTTCACGATTATCTCGAATGACCCCCATATCCATGATGGTGACATTTAATTCTGACAACATGCCAAACAAGCTGTATCTATTGCTATCATAGATATTGCCATCTTTCAATTTTTCGCCGATAGAACATAATTCATCGCCAGTAGAAAAAAACGCGATGCGTAATTTACGACTGACTTCTATTTCGCCAATACCAAGTGATGCAATCACTCCGATATCAGCTGCTCTTATACGCGCACCTTTTTCTAATACGACATCACCATTGGCGATATCTTCACCCGCCTGTCTTACGTTGGAACCTGATTTGGTCTCTGAATCAATAAGAATTATATCGTCTGTCCTTTCAACATGTTCCTGAATAATGACCGTGTCAGTAGACCTCGGCATGACTGCCCCTGTCATGATCCGGATACATTCACCTTGTTGTACTTCTTTCTGATAAGGTTTGCCTGCGAATGCAGAGCCAATGACTTTAATTTTTGACGTGCCTTCTTTCGGAATATCTTTTCCATGCAGGGCATAACCATCCATTGCTGAATTGGTTGCTGTGGGTACATTCAAAGACGAAACAATATCAGCAGCAAGGACACGATTCAGAGATTCTCTGATAGGCACCACTTCAGATTCTGAGATAGGCGAGATTGCAGCATAGATATTTTTTAATGCGTCATTGACCGTTAAAGCATCCGGATCAAAATCATCCATACAGCTGTTTTGTTTGTTTACATCTGAATTCGTCATATTGATGTTGATTTCTGAAGAAATCGTTTGCATATAAAAGTGGCAATTTCATCCGGATTATTAATGTCAAGTATGGGTAAATTTGTTGCGACAGGTAAGGTGTCGTCCGTAGCAACAGCAATGACATTTTTGTCATCAGGGAAAAACAAATCATTACCGAGGGAAGGTCTGATCAGCTCTATTTTTGGAATCGCTTCAAGTTTGTAGCCTTCAACTAATATCAGGTCAAGATTGTCCTGATCCATTCGCCAAATATGGTCTTGCAGACTAAATTTCTGATCTTTCCCGGCATCAACCATTAATGCCCAACGAGTTGATGATCCGATCAACATTTCACATGCACCCGCCTTACGTAATATGTAACTGTCTTTGCCAGGTTGGTCGATATCGAAAGTATGATGTGCATGTTTAATCATACCAACACGGATGCCTTTGGCGGAGAGTACGGAAATTAATTTGACCAGCAGTGTTGTTTTACCCGTGCCACTATAGGCTAAAAAACCGACGAGGGGTGTTTTTACTTTATTCATTTATTGTTTTAATTTAAGTTCTATTGCTACCAATTCTTCTTCTGAGTTTATGTTGATAAAAGTTTCTGCTTGATCAGAGAAGTCCGCAATAGCCAAATGATGTTTTTCAAACCACCTGTCTATTTTACGTTCACCATTATTTAAAAAATCGAGCATTGAAGAAAGTAGTTCAGTTTTCATTAAGGTGAAAACAGGCTGTAATCTGCCATTAGAGAAGGCTGTGCATATTTCTGCATTTTCTTGCTGTAATGTTGAGTAAAGTTTATGTACAAGATTATCCGGGATCAAGGGAGAGTCACAGGGTGCTGTAACGATAAAAGGTGTTTTTGATATCTGCAGGCCACTTGCCATCCCTGCCAGTGGTCCGCAATAGCCTCCGATTTGATCTGCGACAACCGGGAAACCATATTTTTCATAGATCGCCTGGTTTCTGTTTGCATTGATAATAATGGTGTTCACCTGTGGCTCAATTGCATTTAAAACGTACTCGATCATTGGTTTCTGAGCAAGCTGGATGAGTCCCTTGTCCTGACCACCCATACGCCTGGCTTGTCCGCCGGCAAGTATGATGGCCGTAATGTTATCTGTGGCCATATGGATTACTTTTGATGTGCTTTTTTTATATTTGCGACTTCAAATTTATCAGGCAGATCAACATCAAATTCAACATTTTCTGATCCGTTGTATATGAGAAAATGTTTGCCTTTAGCCCGTGAAAATAATGTAATGCCCATGTCACGTGCAATTTTCAGCCCCATATTTGTAATGCCCGACCGCGAGAGTAGGGTTGGTACGCCCATTTGTGCCACCTTGATGACCATTTCTGATGTAAGACGACCGGTTGTATAAAAAAGCTTTCCTTCACCATCAATATCGTTGATCCACATCTCCCCGGCAATAGCATCAACGGCATTATGCCGCCCCACATCTTCTTTAAAGGAAAGTATTTCCGTGTTGTGACATAAGGCACAGCCATGGACTGCACCCGCACTCTTATAGACATCGTTGTATGCATTCAGATTCTTTAACGTGGCATAAATATCTGATTGCTTAATTTTATGTGGCGTAATTTCGATGCTATCCAACTGTTCCATCATATTGCCAAAAATGGTTCCCTGTCCGCAGCCAGTGGTCACAGTACGTGTGCCTAATTTCTCATGCCAATCTGTATTTTTTTCTGTCGTTGTCACAACCGCGGCATTGACCTCCCAATCTACCTGGACCGATGTAATCTCATGGAGATCACTGAAAAAACCCTGGTTTTTCAGGTATCCGAGTGTTAGCAATTCGGGGTGGCAACCTAAAGTCATTAATGTGACGATCTCAAAGCGATCAACATAGATTGTCAGTGGCCGTTCATCAGCGATTTGCATGTCTCGATGGTTTTGATATTCATCAACCGCGAGTGCAGGTTGCGTGGCATCTAGCCCGGCATCTGTCATTTCCGGACGATAATTAGCGGACATACTATCCGCCAGTGACACTCATGTGTCTAAGAATAATGGGTTTGGCTTCCAGGTTAAAATCATGGCCCTTCGGTTTGATAGTCATCGAATCGCGTATGGCTTGTTTTAATCGATCCATATCACCCGGGTTGCCACGAACTACGCGGCGCAAATCGACAGAGTGTTCCTGCCCCAGGCAGAGTAATAATTTCCCTTCGCAGGTGAGTCGGACACGATTACATTGATCACAGAAATTATGACTATGCGGTGAGATGAATCCCACACGTGTTTCGGTGTTGGGAATTTTATAGTATTTAGATGGCCCGCCCGTGCTTTCTGTGGTCGGGATCAAGGTCATTGATTTTTCAATATCTACACGTATCTGGTCGCTGGAGTAATATGCCTCTGCGCGATCGTGATCGCCAATGACACCGAGTGGCATTTCTTCAATAAAACTGATGTCGATATTTCTATCTATTGCGAACTGGACGAGATCAATAATCTCATCATCATTACGGTTCTTCAGAATCACAGTGTTGAGTTTAATGCGTTCGAAACCAACATCCATGGCCATCTGTAAACCAGCCAGTACATCCTTGAGATTCCCTGTTCGGGTAATACGTTTAAATTTTTCTGCATTGAGAGAATCAAGGCTGATATTAATACGTTTTACTCCGGCATCTTTAAGTTGCTGTGCCAGTTTTGGAAGCTGCGAGCCGTTGGTCGTGATGACCAGTTCACGTAAGCCAGGGAGTTGCCCGATATCCTGAAATAATTTAATGACGTTTCTACGAATCAGTGGCTCTCCACCAGTAATTCGAACTTTATCGACGCCCAGTTCGATAAATGCCCGACCGATCGTTGCCAGTTCTTCGAGCGTGAGCAACTGTGCACGTGGAAGAAATTTCATTTCTTCGTCCATACAATAGACACAGCGGAAATCACATCGGTCAGTCACGGAAATTCGGACGTAATTGACCGTTCGACCAAATCTGTCGATCAGTTTTTCGCCGGGCTTAATTTGATCAGTCATTTGTTTATTTCCAAAACCTTATATTTCCAACACATTGAATATTAAGTAATTTCGTACTGTCTATTTTACACTGCTTGATGGTAAATTGCACTGTTGAAGCGGGTAGTATTATGGGTAAAGCATACGCATGATTACGACGCAGTTACTCACGACCACGGATTATAAGCTCTCAGACAATTGTGCTATATTCGTGCCTGTTTGTGCCACTGAACAACAAAAAAGACAAGAAAAACAACTGGGGATAAATATGGCCGGATTTTTATCAAAAGAGCGAATCGTTGCCAAGGAGGGATTCAATCGCTGGCTGATTGCACCGGCTGCATTGGGTATTCATCTGTGTATCGGCTCCGTCTATGCCTGGAGCCTGTTTAACCCTGCCTTAATCAAGCGCCTTGGCGTCGTTACCAGCGCCGCTGATGACTGGACATTAAAAAGTGTTGTCTGGGTTTTTACCGTTGCCATCGTTTTCCTCGGACTTGCCGCAGCGATTGCAGGTCATTGGCTGGAAAAAGTGGGCCCTCGTATGGTGGGGGTGGTGGCCGCCTGTTGCTGGAGCGGTGGATTCTTTATCGGTGGGTTCGGTATCGTGACTGGTCAGTTGTGGTTGTTGTATCTTGGTTATGGTGTACTCGGTGGCTGCGGACTGGGACTGGGTTATGTATCGCCAGTGGGGACACTGATTCGCTGGTTTCCCGATCGCCGTGGCATGGCAACCGGTATCGCCATTATGGGATTTGGTGGTGGTGCCATGATTGCCAAGCCGATGATAGAAGGCTTTCTCAGCTACTATCATAAACTGCCCGACTACCTTGGTAGTGTGGATTCATTGAAGCTGGTGACGGATGAAACCGGTCGCCGACTCACGCAAGTAGCCGGCGAAATGAAAGAAGTTGTCATCATCGGGGTCAATGATGTGGCTAATATGATTGTCCCCGGTCAGGAAGGTGTTTATCTCGTTGGCACCGGTAGTGTCGGTGTCGCGCAGACTTTTTTTACCATCGGTATTATCTATCTTGTAGTGATGTTATGTGCCGCATTTGGCTATCGTGTCCCACCCGAGGGCTGGAAACCAGAGGGCTGGGAAGCTCCGGAGGAAGGCGAACATCATGGCAAGATGATTACCATGCATCATGTGCATATCGACAAGGCGCTAAAAACCAGACAGTTTTATCTATTATGGGTGATCCTCTGTTTCAATGTTACTGCCGGGATCGGTGTACTGGCCGTGGCCAAGACCATGATGACGGATATTTTTGGCAGGACCTTGCCCGATCTGGTTGACCTGAAATTTGCAGCAACTTATGTGTTAATGATCAGTGCTTTTAATATGGTGGGTCGTTTTTTCTGGGCCAGTATGTCGGACTATCTTGGACGCAAGACGACCTATTACATATTCTTCGTCCTGGGAATTATGTTGTATTGTTCCATTCCGTACACTGCGGCACAGGTCAGCGTGGATCCGTCCGTGATCTGGCTGGTTTATTTTTATGCAGCGACGTTGTTAATTTTCACCATGTACGGAGGTGGTTTTGCCACGATACCTGCCTATCTGGCCGATGTATTTGGCACCAGGTTTGTCGGTGGCATACACGGCAGATTATTAACCGCATGGGCCAGCGCTGGCGTCTTTGGTCCTGTTGCCATTACATCATTGCGTGAAATTTCCGTGAAAAATGCAATAGATGATCTGGTTTCCAAAATTGATCCATCTCAGTTTCAGGCCAAGTTTGGTGCCGGTGTCGAACAGCTGCAAATTCTGATTGATGCGAACACTGTGACCATTGCAAAACTCATGGAAATAGTCCCTGCTGGTACCATCGATCCGACACCGAATTTATATAACACGACGATGTACTTGATGGCGGTCGTGCTTTTTATTGCCCTGTTGGCTAATGCATTTATGCATCCGGTTGATGCAAAACATTATATGAAAACGTAGGAGGCTGTCCGAGAATAGAAACCGTAGTGAGGAGGAGCCATTTTGAGTCCGTTTTTTCGATCATTTGAGGCGAATAGTGGTAACTATTTAATGAGAATGAGCGGAAAAATGGGCCAAAATGGATTTTCCGCAGTAGGTTCTTTATTCTTGGACAGCCTCCTGGCTACTGATTCCGATTATTGAGGAGCAAGATTGTGGATATACCATTAACAAGCGCCACAGACGTATTTATTTTTATCATCTTCTGCTCCATCTATGTTTGTAGCATATTGTGGATCTTTGGTGATGTTGCATGCAGAGGGGGTGGTACGAAAGGAATGATCTTTCCGCTGTTGTTTGTTGTAGCCGGGACACTGGCCCTGATCAAGGGGGTTTACCTGGCACTGATCGTCTGGCCGGTTGGTTATGTTGTCTGGTTTTTTATCAGGCCTAAGACAGAAATCGAATTAACTGACTAGAACCTGTTTCAAAATTGCTGCGCTTGCCGATACTGTGTTAAAAACGGACTCAAAATGCTCATTTACTTACATGTAAACTACGCTTTTTCGTCCATTTTATGCCTTGTCTCGCCTGCGTTCGCTAATTTTGATTCCAGCTTCTAGAAAATTATTAATTCCAGGTCTTATAGGGATTTTTTACCAAACAAACATTATAGTAACGGGCATCGTTTGAGACTTCTTTTCCAAGCCATGGGGGTTTTTCAAAGGCCTCATCAGGGGATGAAAGTTCAATCTCAGCGACAATCAGACCTTCATTGTCACCAGAGAAAACATCAATCTCCCAAATATGTTGTATATGTTTAACAATATATCGTGTTTTTTCTATCACAGGTTTGACACATAAATTGTCTATCATTAACTGAGCATCAACAACTGGAATGGCGTATTCAAATTCGGTTCTGGTAATACCCAGTGTTGCACTTTTGATGTTTATATTTGCTTTGTCGCCCTGAATTCTGATTCTTGTGGAGCTGAATTCATTATTCGCCAGGTAAGCCTGAACAATTTGTGTATC
Source organism: Pseudomonadota bacterium (assembly GCA_022574295.1). Classification (GTDB taxonomy): domain Bacteria; phylum Pseudomonadota; class Gammaproteobacteria; order Eutrophobiales; family Eutrophobiaceae; genus SMWN01. The sequence goes on along the minus strand of JACZSJ010000017.1, from coordinate 23,146 downwards.
GGATTTGACAATATCCCTCCAATCCTCATTGAGGAGCAAAAACTTTCTTTCTATCTCTGTTGCCATGGGATTAATTATTTGTTTGTTTCACTTGTTAGCTGATCCCCTATAATCGGCATAATAATTTAATTAAAGAAAATGAATACTAACGTAAATAATAATAAAGTCTCGACAATAAAGAGTTGGCGTGAGTCATATTCTGTTTTTGCTAAACCACGTGTTATTGGCATGATTTTCTTAGGTTTTGCTGCGGGTTTGCCTTTCCTGCTGGTATTCTCGACGCTGTCAGCGTGGTTAAGAGACGAAGGAGTCACAAGAACAACTATCGGTTTTTTTAGCTGGGTAGGAATAACTTACTCAATTAAAGTATTTTGGGCGCCGGTAGTCGATCGTGTTCCAATCCCGTGGCTGACAGCGAGGCTGGGTAAACGCCGTTCATGGATGTTATTGGCACAAATTGTGATTGCCGGGGGGTTGCTTGGTATGGCTGGCAGTGATCCACACACACAGTTGGCAATCATAGCCATATATGCATTGATTGTCGCATTTGGTTCAGCGACGCAGGACATCACCATTGATGCGTACAGAATTGAGGCTGTGGATGACCAATTTCAGGGCGCAATGGCTGCAACCTATGTTTTCGGTTACCGCCTGGCATTATTGGTCGCAGGTGCCGGATCCTTTTATCTGGCTGAAGGCCAGTCCTGGAATTTTGCCTATGTCACAATGGCAGCGCTAATGTCGATTGGTATTGTCACAACCTTGGCGATTACTGAACCGGAACATGAACACAGCGCAAGTGCTGAAAAAGTAGAAAAACAATTAGAAGCAACCTTGGGGCTGGACAAACAAAAAAGTTTTGCAGAGGGAACAGGGCGCTGGTTCGTAGATGCGGTTGTTAGTCCTTTTGTCGAGTTTTTTGAACGAAATGGCCGAATGGCCCTCATCATTTTATTACTTATTGCTACTTATAAAATGAGTGATATTACGATGGGCGTGATGGCCAACCCTTTTTATATCGACCTGGGTTTTACACTAAAAGAAATTGCCAATGTGGCAAAGATATTCGGTTTTTTTATGAGTATCGCCGGAGCAGCGTTGGGAGGTGTCTTTGTTGTTCGTTACGGGATTAAAAGGCCTCTGATGGTGGGCGCCATATTAATCATTCTGACAAACTTATTGTTCGTATGGTTAGCTATTAGTGAACCAAATATTATTTCTTTGGCAATAGTTATTTCTGCCGACAATCTCAGTGGTGGGTTCGCTACCTCGGCATTTATTGCCTACTTGTCCAGCTTAACAAACAGGGCTTATACGGCGACGCAATATGCCCTTTTCAGTTCATTGATGACATTGCCGGCAAAATTTATGGGTGGATTTTCTGGAATCATTGTTGATGCCGCTGGTTATGCTTATTTTTTCTTATATGCTGGATTGCTTGGGATACCTGCTCTATTGCTGATTATTTATATTCTAAACCAGCAAGACATTTCATTAAAATAGCGATAGGTTTACGCAGGCTTCACTCTTTCGCAGCATGGGGAAAGAGTGAAGCGTAACAAATAAATTGTCATCATCGACGCTTTATACTTGAATCTACACGATGTGTATTGTAATTGGAGTGTCTATTATGATGTGGTGAACCATAACCATGATTATAGCGGTGTCTGGTGTGATGGTTGTAGTTTCTATGACCATAACTTCTATAATATGAATCACGGTGATAGCCGTAATATGGCCTATAGTTGTGACGATAGGTTAAAATTGGACTGATGTGACGGTAAGATATCGAAGGATGGTAATTGTGGTGGCCATGATGAAAACTATGTCCGTAACTGCCAATACTGATACTAATACCAGTTGCCTGGGCCCCCGCTGATGCCAAACTTAATGGGATGAAAAATAGTAGACTGGATAAAAGTTTTTTGGAATTAGTCATGGTGAATCTCCGTATGCTGTGCTTATGTAGATGGACAGAGGACTGAATAGATGGTTTCCGGGAAAAGTTCCTGTAATGTGGAGATTGAATATTGTGTGAAATGCAGATTTATCCTGCGCGCAAGCTGGATGGCTCAGGAAATACTGATGACTTTTGGTGAGAACATTGGGAATCTAAACCTGAAACCTTCATCCGGAGGCGTTTTTATAATACGCCTTAATGATGAAACACTGTTTTCACGGAAAGAAATGGGAAGGTTCCCGGAATCGAAAGAAATCAAACAAATGATTCGTGACCGAATTTTGCCAGAGATGGATCTCGGGCATAGTGATCAATAAGCCACGATATTTTTAGATTAGATTATTTTTATTGAACCAGTTTTATTATTCCCAGGTCTATTATTCTATATCTCTGGCAATCCTGATACCGACATGATCATATCCGGCATCTGATTTGAGTTTGTCTCTTTTAGAACTTCTGATGGACTGTTGTGGGCTAATGTATGCACCACCTCTCACGGCTCTGTATGTACAGTCACCCCCCTCCCATACATCACCATTACTTGGGGCTCCTTTGTAATTTTCGTGCCAGCAATCTCTTACCCATTCTGCGACATTGCCTGCTGTGTCATGAAGTCCAAATTTATTTGCTTCAAAACCACCTACTTTTGATGGCTTGCGAGGATCAAGGCCGGTTTTGCAACTGAAGCAGTGTGCTCTTCCTGCTTCTTCGTTGAAACCCCACCAAAATGGAGATTTGGTACCAGTCGAAGCTACATATTCCCACTCACTTTCACTCAGCAAACGATACTTTTCACTTGTCTGTTCAGAAAGCCATTTTGTATAGTAGTAGGCGTCATCCCATTTTACATAGATGACAGGGTGTGTTTTCCTGTCCATATATAGATCGTCGGGTGGTTTCCGGCCGCTTGCTTTGGCGAAACTATCATACTCAGCAAATGTTACTTCGTATTTACTCACAGCAAATGATTTTACCTTGACTGTGTGTCTTGGTCTTTCATCAGTAAACCGAGATGATGAAGAGCTACCCATCTCATATGACCCCGACGGGATGACGACCATGAGAGGGGTCTTACTTCCATCTTTTAGATCATCCTGAAATTCCTTTTTACTCACCAATGCCGGCGCAGGCGCTGGTTCCTGTACAGGACTTGATGTGGATTGCTCCTCTGCAATAATATTTTCTGTTTCTGTTTCTGTTTCTGTAGCGGGCACAGGTGCAGATGTTGCTTCAGTTATCTGCTCTTCCTCAGCTGTACTTTTCGACATTTCGGACGATGTCGAAGAAGATTCGTCCGTGATATCTTCTTTCGCCATGATTTCTTCTGAGGCAATATCTTCAGTGGTCATTTCAGGTTTTGAGCCACTGAACATAAAATAAGCACCGGCAGTCAGGGCGATGAGCACACCTGCTGCGATACCGACAATCAATCCTGTTTTACTTTTCTCTGAACTATCAGCACTTGCTGGTTTTTCATCTGGTGTTAGATCAACTATTTTTTCTCGAGTCTCAGCCGCTTCCTCTGCCTCTTCTGCGGCATCTTCAGATGGTTCAACGACCTCATCCTGTCCAGTGTCAGGTGATGTTTCCATCTCAGCAGGAGTATCAGCCTTTACCACACCTGGAGTAGTGGGATCTTCATCTTCTTCTTCTTCTTCCGCCCCAACTACGGCGGTTTCAGTCATACTGCTATCAACGATTTTAACCACGACAGCCGTGGTATTATCCTGCCTCGGCATGGCCGCATCTTCTACAGCATCCATCAGGGCTTCAGCACATTCTTTTGGCGTGTCTGACCAGTCAGAATATTGAATAATTTTCCCCTCGCTTAAGGTATCCAGTCCATCAGTGCAAATGATTAATTTGTCATCATGTTCCAGCGTGAACGGAGTAGGGGGGCAGTCGATTTCGGCGATATCAGTACCAGTGACAGCACTCATCAGCATGTTCCTGGACAATCCTTGCTCAGCTTCAACAGGCGTACCTGCGGCTTCCATTCTGTCCAGAAAACCACCATAACTATGATCGGCATTTAATTTGGTTAGTTTCCTGTTACGGAGCAGGTACAGGTGGCTATCACCAACACTCACCCACCAACAATGATTACCCTCAATAATCAGCCCAATCATTGTACATCCCATGCCCTCTAGCGCAGGGGTTTCCTTGACTGTTTCTGTGATGGCACCATTCGCCCGCAATAAACTTTCATTAAGTATTACTGAGAGATCATCGGAGGGATAATTTGTGGTGACATATTTGTTGAATGCCTGAACGGCCATATTACTGGCCACATTACCAGCGGCGTGACCACCCATTCCGTCGGCGACGATGATTAGAGCGCAGGGATTGTTATGGTCATCTGAGAGGTGGGTGATCAGAAAGGCATCTTCCTGGTAATCACGCGCACCATCTATTTGTGTCCCTGCTATTGTCGACTGGAAAGTCATTGTTTTTCTGATTCCAAACAGTTAGTTCTCTGCATATCTACAATCTATGGTTTGTATTTATACTATTACTTTGACTTGTTTTCAGTATCGTGATTACAACCCAATACAAGTCATCTTGAAGCAAGTGATGCAGCGTTTTCGGTATCCTACCAGCGATTCTTCATATTACAAAATAAATTGTTGATTTTGAGGACAAAAATCGATTCAGAAAACAGGTAATTAACTTATTGAACGCATGGAAGTTATCAGGAAGAAAATCACAAATTCCATGCTTCGGGGCAGAGAGGGGCTCAAGAATATAAATAATCTAACCCTTCTAAAAATGGCGCACTGCAAAAAATGCCGGATAAACTGAATTACTCCCCGGAGAAAGATTAATGGAAAATTGGCATAATTAAAGCTGTTGCATGGAAACATGGAAGCGTGTTGTCCGATGCCAATCAAAATTCAGGTAATGATTATCCTGAGATTGATGGGTATTACTTGATGCTGGAGGAATATAGAGTGCCTTAATTCGCGCAGGAATGAAAAACAGTATTTCCAGTTTCTGAAGAACGATTGAATAAACAGTTACAGAATATCAGTAACAGTTAAATGTCTTTATAATAATCCTATGCCAGATAACACAATTGTCTATTCAATATTTTTAATATTTACCGGCGCTGCTATCTTTGCGACTTTGGCACTGTTCGCTCGCCAGGCATTGATTGTTGGCTATATAATTCTTGGTATTATATTTGGTCCCTGGGGTTTAGCCCTGATAGATGATGCAAGTCTGATTTCTGATATCTCTCATATTGGCATTATATTTCTACTTTATTTACTTGGCCTCGATCTTTTACCACAGCAGCTGATGCAGATGTTGGGTAAGGCACTGAAAGTGACATTCATTAGCTCGATCATCTTTGCCTGTTTTGGTTATTTGACTGGCTTCATATTCGGTTATTCAGCAGCTGAATCAATATTAATCGCAGCGGTTACCATGTTCTCAAGTACGATCATCGGACTAAAGTTATTACCGACCACGATACTGCATCATAAGCATACTGGTCAGGTCATTATCAGTATTTTATTAATACAGGATTTGATCGCAATCATCATTCTTTTATTGCTTCAAGGCTATGGTAAAGGCGGTAATCTTGCGATGGATATTGTTTTTCAGTTGCTCGCTTTACCGGTATTGATTGGTATCACATGGTTAATTCAACGTTATGTATTGATTAAATTGATTATCAAATACGATCAGATTCATGAATATATATTCTTATTGGCCATCGCCTGGTGCCTGGGCATTGCAGAACTTGCTATACTATTAGGCTTGTCACATGAGATTGGGGCATTTGTCGCGGGTGTATCACTGGCTTCCAGCCCAATCGCGTTATTCATCACTGAAAGATTGAAACCATTACGTGATTTCTTTCTGATTATATTTTTCTTTTCACTTGGAGCAGGATTTAACATCAGTCTGTTGGGAGAGTTGATTGCACCTGCCTTGTTACTTGCCTCACTGACTGTTGTCGTCAAACCCAAGGTATTTGCTTTTCTCCTGAAGAAAGAAGGTGAGAAAAAACATATATCAAGAGAAGTTGGCTTCAGGTTGGGGCAGATCAGCGAATTTTCATTGTTGATTGCGGTTCTAGCCGTACAATCTAAATTTATCGGTGAAGCAACATCTAATATGATTCAATTAACCACATTAATTACATTTATTATTTCTTCCTTTATTATTGTACGAAGTTACCCAACACCGATGGCAGTCACAGATAAACTTAGGCGTGACTAAACCACTAAAAATAAGCTTGATATCCCTGATCACTGCACTCAGTTTCTCGGGTCTTTTTGTAACAGGAGACTATTTTGGGTTATTCGGGCTTAAAAAATATCTGGTACTGGCTTTTGCAGAAGCATCGTTTAAGACGATAGACCAAGAAACAGGTGCACCAATTATTGATGTAAAAATCAGGTGTTTTCAGAAAGGAAATGATAATGCATGCACACAAAAAGAGAGCCATATTACAGGAATTGTAATTGCCAGAATTCCTGTACAGAAGCTTGTTTGGGTATAAACACTATAATTACAATAATCCAGTCGAATCTTTTGTTGTAGAAGATCTATATAATAATCCTATTAGAAAATATCCTGTAAAGATGGAAAGAAAATTAATAGAGGCCACAAATGAGTGATGCGCTAAATTATTTGATGAAAATTCGCCCGGATGAGATGAAGGCCTATTTTAAATTTGTCAAGAAAGCAGGAGAGCACCTGGATCCAAAAACACGGGCGATTATCTCAGTCATCACAAAAGTGGATAATCAAACCGAAGTGGGATTAAAGCAATATCTGGTAAGAGCTATGCAGGTTGGCGTCACAGCAGATGAAATCATTGATGCTCTGTTCGCAGCATTCCCAACCCTGGGGCTAAGCAAAATCATCTGGGCCGTGGATATCATCCTTGGGATGGAGTTACCGGAATTTGATCCGGGCTCTCTGGGACAAAAAAAAGGATGGCACGAAGTGATCGCAATCAAAAAATTAAAAGATAAAGAAGCAGTGAATGTACATTCTGATGGTCGAGACTTGTTTGTTTATACTGAGAGTAAAGATATTAAAGTTTTTGATAGTCGTTGCCCGCATCAGGCGACGAATATCCCTGAGCTTGCCCTGGATGCTTGTACGCTCACCTGTCCAAAACACGGATGGAAATTTGATGTTAGGACAGGAGAATGCATAGAAAGGGGTGATCGTCCATTGAATCAGCTTGAGAGCAGGGTCGTTGATGGCCGTCTTGAAGTATGTTGGTGAATATTTTTAACGTTTAGGGTAAGGGGTTGAGGAGCGTTCCAGTGTGTCTTTTATCTGACTTAGGCTGACAATATAATTAATTAATGTATAGATGTTAATTAAGGGTTGGATAGTATGTTTAAAAAGAAAATAGATACTCAGGAAAAAATGGTTGAATTAATCACTAACCGTTGGAGTGGTAGGGCCTTTGATGAAAAAAAACCGGTAGCACATCAACATATCATTTCTCTCTTGGAAGCAGCACGGTGGGCGCCATCCTGTTTCGGTGAGGAACCATGGCGATATATCGTTTGTGACAAGACAAGTAATGAGGCCGCCTGGGGAAAGGCATTTTCGTGTTTGGTAGAAGGAAACCAGTCCTGGGCTGCCAATGCCCCTGTGTTAATTCTCGCCCTGGCAAACACAGTATTCAGCCACAATAAAGAACTCAACCGTTGGTCTCAGTATGACACAGGTGCTGCAAGTATGAGCCTGTGCGTACAGGCAACTTCTCTGGATTTGATGGTGCACCAAATGGGAGGATTTAGCGCTGAAAAAGCTGCAGAACTATTTTCAATTCCCGATCAGTTTACATCAATGGCAATCATGGCTGTGGGCTATCAATTACCAGAGGATGAAATTACAGCGGAGATGATGGAGCGAGAATCTTCCGAGCGCCAAAGAAATCCACTTGCTGAACAATTCTTTGACGGAGAATGGGGCCGACCTATTCGCTAATTTTTCTTAAACTGATGTCTTTTAGTAGCCTTATTTCTATGAATCATGAGTGAATTTAATCAGAGTTTCTAAACTTGATGATTGAACGTCTGTCTTTCTTGGTAGGGCGGCCTTTTGACGATGGGAATATGGCTGCCTCTGCTTTTAATTGTGAGGCAAGTAACTGCCTTTCTTTCATACTCTGAGGGGACTCTTCATAAAGCAGAGATGCGTCAGTGGCTGATTTTCTTGATTTTGCAAGGGCAAGCAGTGTGATTGTATATTTATATGGGCCTTTGCGAATACTCAGAACATCGCCTGGCACCACTGTTTTAGATGATTTTGCACGATCCCCATTAATCATTACTTTACCGGTTTTTAGTGCATCAGCAGCGATGCTTCTTGTTTTATAGAAACGCGCACACCATAACCACTTATCAAGTCTTAAAGGTGCAATTTTTTCGCTATTTCCAGGCATTATTTTGTAACCTGCATTTCCAGGTAGTTTGGGTATAATTCCAACTCTATTATATTGCAACAGGATATGTGAGATGGCTGTAGATAATACTAGAAAATTTATCCCGCTTGGCATGGCAGTGTTAACTGTTTCTGACACGCGGACAGAAAATGATGACAAGTCAGGTCAATTGCTCGTCAAAAGACTGGAAACTGCAGGACATCGACTGATTGAAAAGCAAATTGTACCAGATGACAAATTTCACATCAGGGCAGTTATTTCTAAATGGTGCATCAATAATGATATCCAGGTGATATTAACCACCGGTGGCACCGGTGTCACCGGTCGTGACGGCACACCGGAGGCGGTTCAGGTTCTGTTAGATAAGGTCATTGAAGGCTTTGGTGAGACCTTTCGTGCTATTTCATATCAACAAATTGGTACATCAACCATGCAATCTCGTGCAATTGCTGGTGTCGCAAACGGTAGGTATATTTTTTGTATTCCGGGTTCGTCAGGCGCTTGCGCGACTGCCTGGGATGAACTTATCTGCCATCAACTGGATTATCGGACCAGACCCTGTAATTTGGTTGAGTTGATGCCGAGGTTGCTCGAGGAATAATTTGCTTCAGACTGCTAAATTTACTGGGCATATTTAAAATAGATTAATACAGTACGCTTCAGTGGATGATTGTTATCGTCACTGATCATAAAATAAAAATCTTTCTTATGTTTTACGATGCCCTCAAAATTATCATTAAAATAACCCTCTGAAGGTAGAAATATCGCGATGACCTTATTCTCAAGATGATCGTTTTCGAATTGAAGATGGTGTAATGCAACCTTGAACCCCGCAAAAATCCCACCGAGGGTGCGTTCTATTGCCAGTAGATCATTATCTTCTGTGATTGCAAGTCCAGTCAGAGCACCATCAGGAAAATGCGCTGGAAAACTTCTGAACTTACCATCCAATGTATAAAAACCCAGTTGCGCCTTATCATATTCTTTTAATGAATACTCGGTTCCAATCATTAGCCCATACTGTTCATGAATAACAACAGATTCAAGTGATTTATTTTCACTTCTGTAATTGACTATATTTCCAAGTTTCTCGGGTATTTCTATCTGTTTTTCAATAAAACCTTCTCGATTGTATTGAATAACCCTGGGCTGACGTTCAAAACTGACGATGTATTGAGTATCCCCCAAGACGTGATTATCAGAATTAATCAAGGTCAGTCCTTCACTGTCTGAATTTTTCCACCTGAGTTTTTTACCTTTATCATCATGTAAGGCGATCCCATTGATTAAAAGTAAATCATGAAGTTGCTCATTTTTAAATACAGGTCTGAAACTCAACAAATAGCCATTATCCGATAAGGCATAGAGCAAATTTTCATCTTTGTCCCAGGCCAGATCGGAAAGCTCTGATATCCTAAAACCATTGATACTGACACTTAAAAGTTCTACAACAGCTTGTATTTGAATTAATTCGTCACCTTTATCATTTCTTATTATGATCTTTGGGTGTGTAATTTTGGCAATAGATTCAGCATGTAATCCTTGAGGACAGATACAGATGAGCAAATACAACATGAACAAAACTAGGGGCGATGGGTCTGATTTCATGGCTTTAACATTAAACAAATTTTCGCGATAATAGAATACTCATGATCTTCTTGATTCATCAGGATACAGTATCGATATGAACCAGTATTCACAAGTATTTCAGTGCATCATTTGCGCCACATTATTTTTTGTAAGTTCAATTGTAAGTGCTGCTGACATGGCAGTCCCGGTACAGGTTGTTGATGCCAGAAATATTGAGTTAGCACCTGGTATATGGATTGCGGGGACTGTTATCAGCCATCAAGATGCAAGAATTTCCTCTGAAGTGGAAGGAAGAATCGAATTGCTGGTTGAGATAGGTGATGAGATAAATGAAGGGGAGATCATCGCTAAAATTGATGACACAACAATTCGTATGCAATTGGAAGAGGCACGAGCAGAAATTTCTCCAATTGAAGCCAAACTTAATTTTTTCAATCGTCAGGCAGAAAGGCTGAATCAATTAGCAAAGCAAAATAATGCTGCAAAAAACAGACTAGATGAAGTGAATTCAGACAGGGATCAAATGCGCGGTGAACTCTCAATGATGAATACACGTCTGGCCCAGGCAAGAGACAAATTAAATAGAACAACAATCCTGGCTCCATTTAATGGTGTTGTTGCTGAACGATTCAAGGAAGCAGGGGAATGGGCAAAAATCGGTGATGAACTGGTTCGCCTGGTCAATACAGAGGCAACAGAAATTCAGGGAAGAATTCAGCAGCAGAGTGCCACATTTATCAAAAAGGGAGATTCAATTGAAGTCACTGATGGTCATGCACGGACGATGGCAACGGTCAGGACATTAGTTCCCGTCGGCGATGACATTTCAAGACTGTATGAGATCCGTCTTGATTTTGACGAGACAGCCTGGTTGGCCGGTCATGCGGTTCGCATAAAAGTGCCAACAGCAATCCCTCAAAATGTTCTGGTGGTTCCGCGAGATGCCTTGGTTATCAGAGAAAATACCATCAAGGTTTTTCGTATCCTTGAAGACAATACTGCAGAAGCCGTTTATGTAAAAACGGGGATAGCAGATGATATGCTCATAGAAGTCACGGGGGATATCAATGAGGGTGACAAAATAGTGGTCCGGGGTAATGAAAGATTACTCCCACAGCAACAAGTTAATATTCAACAAGGCCATTAAGCCGTGAATCTAACGAGGTTAAGTCTGGATAACCCCGTTGCTGTGATTGTTGCCCTGTTATTGGCGACACTCTTTGGCGTGATTAGTCTTGATCGACTTCCTGTGCAATTAATTCCCGAAATCCAGGAGCCTGAGATAACAATCAGGACAAGCTGGCGTGCGGCCGCACCTAATGAAGTAGAAACAGAGATTATAAGACCACAGGAAGACGTCTTACGCGGTTTGCCTGGCATGACAAAATTACTGGCAAAGGCCCAGGAAGGAAGAGGGGAAATCACTATCACCTTTTCTGTTGATATGGATTTGCGCAGGGCATTGGTCGAAGTTATCAATCGCCTCAATCAAGTGCCCAGTTATCCCGATGATGTTGATGAGCCAACGATCAGTACCATTGGTGGGAATGCACGTGCAATTGCCTGGTTTATCATAAAACCAGCAGCAGGGAATGACAGGGATATTTCTAGTTATAAAAATTATATTGAAGAAGTTGTTCAAACCCGTTTTGAACGTGTTCCCGGTGTAGCACGTTCCGAGCTATATGGTGGCAGAGAACGTGAGATTAGAATCACATTTGACCCCTATAAAACTGCAAGTCTGGGTATTCAAATCCCTGCTGCTGCAAATCTTATCAGTTCCGGGACGGATGTTTCCGGAGGCTTTGTAGATATAGGTAAGCGCAAATATAGTCTCAGATTTGCAGGGAAATTTCCTGCTGATGATTTACAAAGTTTGATTATGGACTGGCGGGATGGTCATCCGGTTTATTTACGAGATATAGCAGTCATTGAGGAACGTCTGGTAGATAGAGATAGTTTTGTCATTAACAATGGTGATCTGTCGATTGCGGTCAATGCACAAAGGGAAACGGGTGTAAACGTTTTACAGGTGATGGCAGGGCTACAAGTGGCCATGCGAGAATTGGCAGATGGTCCATTGGCCAGGGCAAATCTTACGATAGATCAGGTTTATGATGAAACGACTTATATCGATCGTTCAATAGAAATGCTAAGCAGAAACCTGGGAATGGGAATCATTCTTGCTATCATTGTACTCTGGTGGTTTTTAAGGCATTTACGTACAACATTACTGGTCGCTATTTCTATTCCAACGTGCTTATTAACCAGTTTTATTGTTCTGGAGATGACAGGAAGAACACTAAATGTCATCTCGCTCGCTGGTTTGGCCTTCGCTGTTGGCATGGTGCTTGATGCATCGATTGTCGTGCTTGAAAATATCGTTCGCTTACGGGAGCAGGGCAAGGAGCCTGATGTTGCATCATTACTTGGCACCAGCCAGGTCTGGGGAGCTTTATTGGCCTCTACCGTGACAACTGTGGCTGTATTTCTCCCCATTGTGTTCCTCGGTGATGAGGCAGGGCAGTTATTTACAGATCTGGCGATTACCATCATCTCAGCGATATGTGTCTCACTGATTGTCGCCGTCACTGTGATCCCCAGTTTTGCGAAACATTTTATGGGGGAGCAAAAGGTTATCGACCCTCACCATCATTGGTGGGTGAAAGCGGCCGATAGTGTGATGCTTTTGAGCAATGGACCCGTAAGACGTGCATTCTGGATTGTCATACTGATCGCGGTACCCCTGACTCTCGCCTGGATGCTATTACCAAAGGCGGATTATCTACCAGAGGGAAATCGTAATCTTGTTTTTGCTTATATATTACCGCCACCGGGGGCAAATATTGCCCAGATAGAAAAAGAGATGGGTGATGTCATTGCCCAACGCATATCTCCTTACGTAAAGGGTGAGAAAACTCCACAGGTAAAAAATTATTTCTTTGTTGCATTTCCCCGAGGGGTTTTTATGGGAGTCAGAGCATCAAACCCCGAGGAAACCGAGGCGCTGATACCCATACTTAATGATGTCATTCAGGGTTTCCCTGATACCATTGCCTTTGCCAAGCGCGCCTCCTTGTTCGGTGGTTTTGGTGAGGGCAGATCCATAGATATGGATTTACATGGCCGTAATATTGGTGAATTAATGAACGCCGCAGTCACTGGCTTTGCCCTGATACATCAGAAAATCCCTGGGGCAAGTGTCAGGCCTTTCCCCGGGCTTGAGTTAGCTCAACCTGAATTGCGGCTCATCCCCAATGACAGACGCATCTCAGAGGCTGGGTGGGATCGGAATCAGGTAGCAGGAATCATCCGGGCATTGGGTGATGGATTGTATGTAGGTGATTATTTTAATGGAGAGGAAACGTTGGATATTATTGTCCGTTCCAGGCCGTGGCAATCACCCGAAGAATTAGCAGGCATCCCCCTGGCCACACCGAATGCTGGTATTTTACCGCTAGGCGAATTGGTCAGGATTCAAAGGACATCGGGACCGGAAGAGATCCGCCGCATAAACCGGCGCCGTACAGTTACCCTGCAAATTACTCCTCCCGACAACCTGTCATTAGAAGAAACTTTGGATATTTTGCGGACAGAAGTAGAACCAGATGTGAGAGCCGCGATGCCCATTGATGGTGATATTGATTACACTGGCGCAGCCGATAAACTTGAGTCGGCAATCAGGAACATGAGAGGAAGCTTTATATTAGCAATATTTATCCTGTATTTGTTGATGAGTGCACTTTTTCAGTCATTCAAGGATAGTTTATTGGTGATACTATCTATTCCCCTGGCGACGGTTGGCGGAGTGATTGCTTTAAATCTGATGAATACAATTCCTCAGAAATTCTTTAATGTGCCTTTGTTTCAAGCAATGGACCTGTTAACCATGATCGGATTTATTATCCTTCTGGGATTGGTTGTTAATAATGCCATTTTACTCGTGCATCAGACGCGTTTAGGAGAACGAGAGGGAATGTCCAGAAGAGATGCCGTCGCACAGGCGGTCAACATAAGGTTGCGTCCGATCCTGATGAGCACACTTACCAGTATATTTGGAATGTTGCCACTTTTGCTTATTCCTGGGCCCGGCGCTGAATTGTACCGAGGCCTGGCAGGCGTTATTGTTGGAGGTATGATGATAAGTACTGTTTTTACACTTTTATTATTGCCATGTATGCTTCGCATTGGTGAGGGCACGACTAACAGGCCTATAGCAACAGCGTGATTGAATTTTATTGATATTTTTGAACTGTACCGTTTATTACAGGCAGGATTTTTAGCTTTGAAAAAAATGAATTTTCAATTGCCAATTTTACTCCTTTTGAGTGGATCTTTTCTTGCGATGCATGTGCATGCAACCACCTATGAGTTGAAAAATAGCACAGATTCCATTATCGGTAGGCTGGATTCAGCTGTTGTGGGACGGGATACCACCCTGCTGGATGTCGCGAGAAAATTTGGCTTCGGCTACCAGGATATCAAACTACTTAATCCCACTATAGATACATGGATGCCAAACGATGGTGAACTTGTTCAATTACCCTCCAGATTTATACTGCCAAATGTACCGAGAAAAGGGATCGTCCTGAATATTCCTGAAATGCGTCTGTATTATTATCCCCCTCATAAAAAAGGCGAACCTGTTCAGGTGATTACCTATCCATTGGGTATCGGTAGGCAGGGGTGGGATACTCCCTATAAACAAACACGTATTATTGGCAAGAAAAAATACCCTGACTGGCGTCCGCCAAAATCCATAAGACAAGAACACGAAGACGCAGGGGATCCCCTGCCAAAAGTTGTCAAGGCAGGGCCTGACAACCCATTGGGGGATTATGCATTACGATTGGGCTTGCCCGCATATTTAATTCATGGAACCAACAAACCCTGGGGAATTGGTATGCGTGTCAGTCATGGATGCATCAGGTTATATCCTGAAGATATTGCAGAGCTTTTCGCTCAGGTTAAAGTGGGGACAGCGGTCAATATAATTAATAGTCCCTATAAGATCGGTGAAGCGGATGGCGTGCTTTATCTGGAGGCGCATCCACCGTTAAAAATAGCAATGAGAGATGAGTATGGTGATGTCATCGAAACAACGGATGAAAACACGAATGGTGATTTTACTCAAGTTGTAGGGATGATCGTAGCTTCAACCAGGGAAGATGAATACATTATCGATTGGAGTATGGCAAGAATAGTTTCTGAGGAGACAAAAGGGATACCTGTTGCGATAGGGTTGTATGTCCCCAAACATGATGAAAGGTTGGAAAAAACAACAGATGAAGGTGCTTTTCTTTTGAAGCTAGATACTGATATCAGTGGTGTGGTAATCACGAAAGAGGCAGTGCACGTAAAGCAGGAAAGCAAAAATTAATCTGCTCTCCATACTATAGCTTTTCCAATGTCATAATTACTAAACAGGCAATAAAAAACCCCGGATAAACCGGGGTTTTTACGTTCTTATCAGCGATGATTTATTTTACCATTGCCTTTTCAAACATGCGGTCCATTCTTGCTGCATTATCATTACAGCATTCCAGAGCGGCTGTAGCATCTGCCTGAGCCTGAGAAGCTGCATAAGCTGCTTCAGACGCTATAGTAAAAGCATTATTAGCTGCGCCAGAGGCTGCCTGAGCTTCTGCAAGAGCAGCATTAGCTGTTGATTGAGCTTTCTCGACAGCTGCCATATCAGCACAACCACCAGCAAAACCTAGTATTAATGCGAGTGCGAAAATTTTGGTGAGTCTTATTTGCATTGTTTATCTCCCGTTAAACCGTTTAGTTATGAGGTACTCCAAAGTTCTCATCAGGTGGATGATGACTTATTTTCTATGTTTTATCAATTGCTTTATCAGTAAATTGTGAGCTATATCTTGATCGTAATCTAGCGCAAGAATATTGAGCTTAGCGACGATATTTTGAAGGTGAACGCTTCATCCGCTTGTCACGGTTTTCGATGATAAAATCCGACAACGATTGTTCGAAGGAGATAACAGGTTTAAGTTGGCAGTAATCATCCAACCATGCCAGTATTTCATCAAGGTTCATATTGCCTGATACTCTGTAGGTTTCAGGCATTTGAACATTAAATGCGGTCAAAAACCCCATAATGTAGTCCTTGAATCGTTGCTCTTCATCTGTATTTCTGGAAATGTTGTAGTTGTGACATGATTTATTGCCTTTGCCCCATATCGCGAAATTGCCATCTTTGTCGGTCGCCTGGGATGACACAGGAATTATTGTCACGCAAGTCAGGGTCAGTAAAATTATAATATTGCTCAAATTCTTCATTCTTTAACAACCTCTTTATTCTCTAGATTTGTTAGTACCGCTGTATAGAATATGCGTAGTCTAATACGAAACAACTCAACTCTTTTATTAATTAGATTGCCGTGAGACCTGAAATCAATCGCTGAATTTCTCGGGGTACGGATTCTTTTTCAAGCGCGCCACAGGATACACGAATACAACAGCCATTACCTTTATCAAATGAGTGACCGGGAAGGACTACTATCTAATTTTTGCAGTGACTTAATTGTTATAGAAGGGCATGGGCCTTTTTGAAAATTGCGATTTCAAAAATTCCATCTGGTCTGCCAATATCTTTCGATTTGACAATGCAAGATATTCAGCCCAGTTGGGAACATATGGTATTGCTAACAGTGGCATTTTAGACTCTTCTGGCCGACGGTTTCCCTTTCTTGAATTACAGCTTTTGCATGCTGTGACAACATTTGACCATTTGTCCTTGCCGCCTCTTGAAAGTGGATGTACATGATCACGCGTTAAATTGGATTCATGAAAATTTCCACCGCAATACATGCATAAATGTGCATCTCTTCGGAACAGTTCACGATTTGTCAGGGGCGGGAAGTCACGTTGGATTTTCTTTCTGACGACTGACCGTTTAATTGCAACGATTGAATTTATTTCAATATGGGAACGTTGGCCGCTGATCCTGTTGGTGCCACCTCTGAACGAAAATACACTATCACCCGCAGTCCAGGCAATCATATCACGACTATAGAGGCAGATTGCCTCTTGCCAGGGAACCCATTTTACGGGTTGACCTGCGATATTAAGTCTTAATATAAGTGGCGCCATGATGGAACTCTACACAGATAATATTTATTTATTTGGTACTGCTAATAAATTTCACATATTGGATGCTAAAAACAATATAAAATCAAGTTATTAGAGGAAACAATTAACAGGTGGTATGAATGGAACACATGACTCAATTGCTGGACATTATGAAATCTTTGCGCGATCCAGAGAACGGTTGTCCATGGGATATAGAACAAAATTTTTCAACGATTGCTCCTTATACGCTCGAAGAAGCCTACGAGGTTGCCGACGCAATTGCCAGAAATGAGATGGGTGATCTTTGTTCAGAACTTGGTGATTTGTTATTTCAAGTGGTTTATCATTCGCAACTTGCTGATGAGCAAGGCTTTTTTAATTTTAAGGATGTGACAGAAAAAATTAATGAAAAGTTGCTCCATCGCCATCCTCATGTTTTTGGCAATGTTGAGATAACGGATGCAAAGTCGCAATCAATCGCCTGGGAAGAGTTCAAAAGACAGGAAAGATCAGAAAATCAGGCAGACACAGGTTCGGATCTATCCTCTGACGCAGGATTGTTAGATGGGATCAATCGTGCAATGCCGGCACTTGCCCGTGCACAAAAGCTGCAAAGCCGTGCGGCTACAGTCGGATTTGATTGGCGAGATACTCAACTTGTGCTGGATAAAATCAAGGAGGAATTAGCTGAAGTCGAAGAAGAAATAAATTCAGATGTTAGAAATACGGAAAAAATTGCAGATGAAATTGGTGATCTTATTTTTACCTGTGTTAATTTGGCGAGGCATTTTCAGATAGATGCAGAATCCGCACTGCGGAAAACGAATGAGAAGTTTGAAAAGCGGTTTGGCTTTATCGAACGGACACTCACGGAGCAGGGAAGCAGCTTAAATGAAGCGACACTTGAAGTCATGGACAAACTTTGGGATGAAGCAAAAACTAGATAAATAATTATATATAATAGTTAGTTATATTATATATATAATGTTAATTATAGGGTTTCGTAAGTTCTGTTGGTATCAGGTTTCCTTAACATGTTCAATCCTGGCATATGCTGAATGATTGTGTATCGACTCAAAATTTTCAGATTCAACAACGTAAGACGAGATTCTCTCATCAAGATTAAATTGCACGGCAACATCTCTGACAATATCCTCAACAAATTTTGGGTTGTCGTAGGCCCTTTCAGTGACGTATTTCTCGTCAGGTCTTTTCAAAAGACCGTAGAGTTCACAAGAAGAAACTTTTTCTACGGTTTCAATCAATTCTTCTACCCATATAAAACCTGTGGTTTGCACACAAATAGTGATATGTGAACGTTGGTTATGTGCGCCATAGTCAGAAATACTTTTTGAGCAAGGACAGAGCGACGTCACGGGCACAACAACCTTCACTAAAACAGATGACTGTTTTTTATTTAATTTACCAATAAATGAGACGTCATAGTCCATTAAACTCTCGACACCCGAAATTGGGGCAGCCTTATTTACAAAGTAGGGGAAACTCATTTCAATATGGCCAGACTCGGCATCAAGGCGTTCGGTCATTTCTGTAATCATCCTTTTGAAGGATTCAACAGTGATTTCATGTTCATGCTGATTCAGGATTTCAACGAACCTAGACATATGCGTGCCTTTGAAATTATGGGGCAAACTAACATACATATTAAAGTTCGCTATTGTATGTTGCTCGCCCCCGGAACGGTCACTGACAACGATCGGATGCTTTATATCCTTAATGCCGACCTGGTCTATGGCGATATGACGTGTGTCCCGAATATTCTGGGTATCTGGAATTTCAGTCGTTAATTTTACTGTTTGTACCATTTTATGCTCACTGGAAAGTTGTACATCATGATATGTCGCCTTTTAATGAAAAACCGACGATCTCTGCTAGTTTATAGACCCCACTTTACCCGCAATGTTGTCCAATCACCACATTTTTGCTGCGTTACAGTGGAAATGTGCTTATTTATTTCTTTGCACAATATAATCGGCAATACACCTGAGTGGATCTGCTTTTTCATCAAAGTCGGATAAACCTGAGATAGCTTCTTCATGTAATTGTTTAGCAACGTCTTTTGCGCTATCAAGGCCAAGCAAATTTGGGTAAGTTGGTTTATTTCTTTGCATATCAGAACCTTGGGGTTTGCCCAGGGTCTCGGTATCGCTTTCTATATCGAGAATATCATCCTGAACCTGAAAAGCGAGGCCGATACATTTTGCGAAATGAGAAACCCGATCAAATGACTCTGGATCGATATCTGGCTGTGATAAGGCACCCAGTTCCACGCTTGCTCGAATAAGTGCACCTGTTTTGTGAATATGCATATTTTCCAATTCGGTAATATTTAATTCCTTCCCCACAGAAGCCAAATCGATAGCCTGTCCCCCCGCCATCCCCCTGGAACCACTGGCCTGAGCAAGTATGTCAATCATCCGGATCCGCTGATCAGCCGAAATAATCATGTTGCTATCATGAGCCAATATATGGAAAGCAAGCGCCTGTAGCGAATCTCCTGCCAATATGGCGGTTGCCTCATCAAACGCTTTGTGGCAGGTCGGACGGCCCCTGCGTAAATCATCGTCATCCATTGCCGGTAAATCATCATGGATTAAAGAATATGCGTGAATTATTTCTACGGCGCTGGCAGGTGCATCCAGTGCACATCGATTGACATCGAACACGTGACCAGTAGCATAAACGAGAACAGGGCGTATTCTTTTGCCTTCACCAAGTACCGCATAACGCATTGCCTCATGAAGATGTTGCGGCTGTAAATTGCTTGCGGGAAGCCATTTGTCGAGAGCAGTTTCCACACAGGACTGATATTCCTGTAGAAGGTTTTTCAATTGTTCCATTATTATTTTTTGTTATCGTCCGGGTTTTCATCGGATGAAAATGGTTGCAATTTTTTCGAACCATCTTCAGATAGAAGGATTTGTATTTTTTGTTCGGCCTCAGAAAGGGCTTTCTGGCAAGATCGTGTCAAGGCAATGCCTCGTTCAAAATGGGCCAGAGATTCCTCCAGATTGAGTTCCCCCCCTTCCATTTTTTCAACGAGATTTTCGAGTTCCTGTAAATCTTTTTCAAAATTTGATGCGCTTTTTTTCTTTGGCAAGTGACTTTCTCCCCTGTTTGTGGACATTGTAACCATAAGTTCGAGTGAAACGTAGTAAGCTCATCCATCTCGCTTTTTTTAAGAGTATGATAAGGCGGTGCAATATTATTCATACTATCTTTTCATAGTAACAGTGATTAATTTTGTGCATATTTTCATTTATCGATAGCTATTCACCATATATTAAAATATTTAGAATTAGTCTAAAAAACGGTTTATACTGAGCGCAGTAGTAATCAAGCAGATAAGAATCCAAGTGGAGGAAAGACAATGTCTTTAAAAGGCTCAAAAACTGAAGAAAACCTGAAAGACGCATTTGCTGGCGAATCTCAGGCAAACCGCCGTTATCTTTATTTTGCACAAAAAGCAGATGTTGAAGGTTACAACGATGTCTCGGCCGTATTCCGTTCAACAGCTGAAGGTGAAACAGGTCATGCACATGGTCACCTTGAGTATCTGGAAGAAGTTGGTGATCCAGCGACTGGCAAACCTATCGGCTCAACTTCTGATAATCTTAAGGCAGCCATTGCCGGGGAAACATATGAATATACAGACATGTACCCAGGTATGGCCAAATCGGCGCGTGAAGAGGGCTTTGAAGAAATTGCTGACTGGTTTGAAACGTTGGCAAAGGCAGAACGCTCACATGCGAATCGTTTCCAGAAGGCACTGGATACTCTCGATTAGGTGACTAGGGCAAGCATCATTTTGCAATTAGCATAACCGGGCATCATGCCCGGTTTTAGTACTCCTGCAGGGTAGTATTTGTTTTAAGAGACATATTTATGTCAAATAAGCTATCAGAACGTAGAGAAGGGGGCCTTGAGGCTCCGACGCGCCACCCGATTGATTGGAAGAATCCTGAATACTTCAATGAGGGTGCTTTAGTCACCGAGTTGGAACGTATCTTCAATATCTGTCATGGCTGCCGCCGATGTGTCAGTCTTTGTAACGCATTCCCGACACTATTTGATCTTGTTGATGAATCGAAAACCATGGAAATTGATGGTGTCAGGAAAGAAGATTATTCAAAGGTTGTCGATCAATGTTATCTCTGTGATCTGTGTTTTCAGACAAAATGCCCCTATGTTCCACCGCATGAGTGGAATGTCGATTTTCCTCATTTAATGCTCCAGGCCAAAGCGATTGACCATAAGAAAGGTAAGACTAAATTAAGGGATAAGATACTTACCTCAACTGATGCAGTTGGCAGCATTGCTGGCATTCCATTGATTGCGCAAACCGTCAATGCAGTCAACAATAATTCGGTGGCAAGGAATGTCATGGATAAAACCATTGGTATTCATCCACAGGCTATCTTGCCGAAATTTCATAGCAATAATTTACGCAAACGATTTAAACACCGTGACAAAAAAGAATTAACTGTCGAAGCGACAGAATCCACTCGTGGGAAAGTTGCGTTATTTGTGACCTGTTATGGCAACAAAAATGCTCCTCAACTGGGTGAGGATTTAATCACAATCTTTGAACATAACGGTATTCCTGTTCGGTTGACTGATAAGGAAAAGTGTTGTGGCATGCCAAAACTGGAACTGGGTGATCTGGACTCGGTGGAAAAAGCCAAACAGGTCAATATCCCGGAACTGGTCAGATTAATTGATCAAGGCTGGGATATTATTGCCCCCATACCATCCTGTGTTTTGATGTTCAAACAGGAACTGCCAATGATGTTTCCTGATGACGCTGATGTGAAAAAAGTACAGGAGAACATATTTGATCCATTCGAGTACTTGATGTTGCGTCATAAGGCTGGAAAATTCGACACTTATTTTAAAAATACACTTGGAAAAATCGCCTATCATGTTCCCTGCCATCAGCGCGTCCAGAAAATAGGCATGAAGACCAGAGATATTCTGCAACTTGTTCCTGATACAACAATTGAAGTGATCGAGCGTTGTTCGGGCCATGATGGTACTTATGCTGTCAAAAGTGAATTTCATGATATCTCAATGAAAATATGCCGTCCGATAACAGATAAGATTAAAAAATCCGAGATTGATCACTATGTCAGCGATTGCCCGATGGCTGCTCATCAAATAGAAAATGGGCTTGGGAGTGACATGAAACCAGAAAATCCTTTTGGATTGTTGAAATTAGCATACGGGATAGCATCAAAAAAATGAAAAAACTTGAGCGAAGCAACCTTTGGTCGCTTGAGGAATATGCGGAGATTCGCAGTGATTTCAAATGTAAGGTCATCGCGCACAAGCAGAATCGCCAATTACCTATTGGCCCCAATGCAACGATATATTTTGAAGACTGCTTGACGATTCAATATCAAATACAGGAAATGCTCCGCATTGAACGTATTTTTGAAGCAAAAGCAATCGAAGAAGAGCTCGATACCTATAATCCTCTCATTCCAGACGGAAGTAACTGGAAAGCAACCTTTATGATTGAATTTGTAGATGAAACTGAGCGTAGAAAAGCACTGGCAAAAATGAGAGGGATAGAAGACACCATATGGCTGCAGGTTGAAGGTCACGACAAAATTACATCATTTGCAAATGAAGATATGGAAAGAAGCAATGATGATAAGACTTCCGCAGTTCATTTTCTCCGATTTGAACTGGATGAAGACATGGTGGCTTCCCTGAAGAAAGGGGCTAATATATCGGCAGGCATTTCACATACTGAATATCGTCATATTGTTGATATGGTTCCTGATAAAACCCGGAAATTGTTGTTGGAAGATTTAGATTAAAGGGCACCCCTGTTAATTTTGGGTTCATTAGGCTTATCTATGAATTAATAGCGATGCCCCGGATACGATTCACAGTAGTCACTGCCTGACACCTGTTGTATCCTCGCACCCTGTCTGAAACATTAATTATTTTTAATAAAAAGACCTGTTCTGAGGGGTAAACGCACTTGAACCAGAGTTATGATGCGTCCGATATTGAAGTACTCACCGGACTGGATCCCGTTCGAAAACGTCCCG